>JAJZOK010000124.1 GCA_021811525.1 Thermoplasmata archaeon
ACGCCATGCGAAAAATATGAAAAAGGTTTATTATTGGAATATCCTATGGGGATAAGGTGAATTAAATGCAGCAGGGACAGATGGCATATGACAGAGCTATCACGGTGTTTTCGCCGGATGGTAGGCTGTTTCAGGTTGAATACGCAAGGGAAGCCGTTAGAAAAGGCTCCACCGCACTAGGCATAAAATTTAGCAACGGGGTAGCACTGATCTCGGATAAGAAAATCAGGAGTAGGCTGGTTGAACAGAATTCTCTAGAAAAGATTCAGTTTATTGACGATTATGTTGCCTCAGTAACATCTGGACTGGTCGCAGACGCAAGAGTACTTATTGATTTTGCAAGAATGACTGCCCAGCAAGAAAAAGTAACTTATGGATCGCTGGTCAACATTGAAAACCTTGTCAAGAAAGTAGCTGATCAGATGCAGCAGTATACTCAATATGGCGGAGTGAGACCATACGGTGTCTCCATGATTTTTGCTGGAATGGATAACCTCGGGCCAAGACTCTTTGACTGTGACCCTGCTGGAACGATTAATGAGTACAAAGCAGTTGCCATAGGTTCCGGAAGAGACCAGGTTGCAAACTATCTTGAAAAGGAATACAAGGAAGATATGAACGAGACACAGGCAATTGCCCTTGCCATAAAGGCACTGAAACAGGCGCTTGAAGAGGAAGGCGGGTTGAAATCGCCTGAGATCGCTACAATCTCAGCTTCAAAGAAATTCAGGCTCTACACAAAGGAAGAATCAGATAAACTCCTTTGAACCCCTAATTTTTCTGAAATTCCAATTAGATTGCATGGGGGTCACCCCAAAGGAATATTTTTTCCGGAATTCTCTCACGAGTTAACTAATTACACATATAGGTTGCTGGTGAGCTACTCCTGATTAACTGTATGGTTCGAAAAATTCATTAATTATAAAGGATATCACCAAAGATGGAACGAAACAATCTCATGGCAGTAGGTGCCTTCGTCGTGATTTCAATTTTACTGGTTGGAGGGCTTGAATTCTACAACATCAACGAAAAGCCTGCCGCCGCTCCCATAACACTTACTAGCGTAGAGGTTGGTCAGTCATGGCTTCACTACGATAAGGCTAATTCTACTGTCTATGCAAACATGACGTCCATGGAGAGTTTCATCAATATCACCCTGACATTTAATGGCACAGTTGCCAATGGGACTCTGATAGTGGTTCCACCCTCAATATATAATGCGACTGCAAATGTCACTTATTCTGCATTCAACAACTATACTCATAACTTTACCTTCATAAAGGGGACCTTTAGCCAGACCCTCAGTTTTGCAATAAATACTTCAGCATACAATAACATGACGCTTAAGAAGGGGTATGTGGCGAACATTGATGTAGAAAGTGGATCATTTGGGGCAAATGTGCTTAACATTTTCATAATGCGGTCCTGATCCGTACCGTTAATAGTCAACTACTCCACTCTAAAGGACTGGAGCTTGCTGCTGGTCTCCCCCATGCCCGTAGGCATGGTTTCATCGAACCGCAACGATTGGCTGGTTGACAGCAGCCTGAAGTACTCAGACTTGCCGAGTACCCCAATGTTCCTTGAGGCATTCAGATCCGCATGAAGTTGGAAATTGCAATTCCTGCAGTGGAATATTGATCCTTTACGGTTATTCCTGTCAATGAATCCACATCTGGAGCATTTCTGTGATGTATATTCTGGATTCACACAGACCACAGCCTTGCCCATATCTTCGGCCTTGTAGCTGATGAATTGCTCAAGCTGGAAGGGAGACCATGATCCGAGTTTGTGGTTGAACCTCCTCCCCTTCTTCTTTTTCCTCATCTTTGTCGATTCCAAACACTCAAGTGCAAAAACGTTGAAAGGAAGATTCACTATCTGTTTTGATATCACATGATTTGTGTCAAGCACGAACCGTCTCTCTCTTCCGCTTAATTCCCTTAATTTACGATGGGCGGAACGAGTGCCTGCGTGCTGCAATCTCTTCTTTTTGTATCGGTATCTTCCCTTTACACTTTTCAATGCCTTTGAATTGAAGAACCTGTTATTCGATAATACAGCTATATTCTTCATGCCCCTGTCTATTCCTATTACCTTTACCTCACCATTCGCCTTTCTTTCGACCTCCCTATCCGGCAATTCAACCTGAACCATCACTGACAGCTTCCTGTGCCCTGTGTCAATGAATACCTGTGCATTGGTATATTCTCCCCTGTATTTCTCTATGAGTGGAGAATCTGCAATTGGAAACACAAGCCTCCCATGGACTGTTGTCAGTGATATGGTATGGGTATCGGGATAGAACCTGAATGTTCTCCTGTCATACCTTATGGTCAGGGATTTCCTGCGTATCTCCTTCTCAAGGTCGGTCTGTTTCAATGATTCCGATGCAGCATCCCTCGCCGTCTGCACCAGGGCAGAAGGCAGTGTTGGCATCTTCTTCCTGACATCTTCATACGTTGCCCTGTTGAGCTTGTTCTTGTTAAATGTTTTCGCAGAAAAACCATAGTCCAGAACCATCTGGCAAGCTTCCCTGAACTGCCTTCCTGTTTCAAGAAGGGAAGGATCATAGGGGAGCTTCAATTTAATAGTTCTGAACAATGTTTAATAGATTGGTATAGAATATGTGAATGTTTCGTTGAGGGAAGTCCGTGTATCTCCACGCTAAAGCATTGGAGTTTTACAGCTTCCCTAAAACTCTCAACAAAGATTATAAATTCCCGTGTTTAATCCTTTAATGAACAAAAGCCCGAGGGCAACTTACGCTCGAAAGAGTGAGGAAAGTCCCCCCTCCTCGACAGGTTCCAATCAACTCAAGTTGATATCCCGAGAGGGATGGTAAAGAGAAAAGAAAT
>JAJZOK010000011.1 GCA_021811525.1 Thermoplasmata archaeon
AGTGAGATCCAATGATGATCTCCCCTCTGGTGTCCTTTTCACCACTTTCCATTACCATGACCTTCCCACAAACGTGTTGACTCCGCCCACATTCGATCCGCCTACGAAGACGCCTGCTTACAAGGATACCAGAGTGAGAGTTTTCAGCCTTAAAGAAAGGTGAAAACAAAGATGGAGGCTTGGACCTGAGACCGACGGAAAGGCACCAGGCCTCCTCTGCTTCTTTCTGCTATTTCATGCTTGTTTAATATACTAAAATGTCTCATGAATGCAATGGTAAAACTTGTTCCCATTACCGAAGAAGAATTAAATGCATTCTTGGAAGCATCTGTCAAAAACTATGCCAAAGAGAAGGTAAAATCTGGAAACTGGCCTGAAGAGGGATCGCTTGAAAGGTCCAGGGGAGAATTCAAAAGCCTGCTCCCGGATGGCAAGGATTCTAAGGATAATTACATCTACAAAATAGTAGATAGCAAAACAACTGAGCCGGTTGGTACAATATGGGTAGCTATACGTGTAGAGGACGACCTGCCAGGTGCATTCATCTACGATATTACTGTGGACGAAAAATTCAGGGGAAAGGGGTATGGGAAAGGAGCCATGAAAGAGCTTGAAAAAGTTGTAAAGAGCCTCGGTTACCACAGAATATCTCTGCATGTCTTCGGCCACAACAAAGTCGCCTTTTCGTTATACCAGAGCCTGGATTACCAAGTCACAAACCTATTGATGTCAAAAACCATAAAGTGACGTGCCTGTCCATTGTAATTACAGGCAGAAATTTTTTTGAAAAGGCCTGAAAATTTTCTAGTTTAACCAGCAATCTACTTTGTTTTATCCCAAATTAAGGTTCAAGGTTATTAAGCCAAAAAAAATTATTATTCGATCGAATCGTGTTTGGCATACCTGACGCTGCATTGATTTCCCTAGGATACCTGGGGATATTCGCGCTGAGTTTAGGGACCAACCTTATTGTCTTTATTCCTGTGCCCTACCTTCTACTTATTCTATTTGCAGCACTAAGCGGCCAGTTTGATGCTGCCCTACTTGTGCTATCCAGCGCAACGGGCGCTGCAATTGGCAAAATGATAGTTTTCCAGTCTTTCTACACTGGTTCAAGGGTGATCAAGGAGAGTGCGAGAAAGAACCTGGCTGCATTCCACACATTTATTGCCAGATATGCCTGGGTAGTGGTGTTCCTTGCTGCCGCCACCCCCATTCCTGATGACATAGTTTACGTACCTCTAGGGCTCGGTCGTTACAACAGGCTGAAATTCTTCATTGCGTTATTGGCTGGAAAGACCGCCATAACATTGATGGTAGTTTATGGTGCATTTTTCCTGACTAACACCGTATTCGGTGATTTTTTGCTTGGGAGGGACCAGGCAAGCATTGCCGAACTGGTAATTGCCGGAGTAGTATTTGCAGCCATTGCAATCGTAATCACCATTTTGATTTCCCGTATAGACTGGGTTAGGTGGGGCGAAAAGCACTTTTCCAAAAAGCCTGCCTCAAAAGAAAAGAGCTAATCCTCCAGAATCAGGCACCATTTCCAAGCAGGAATTCAAGATTTTTCTCGAGCATTCCTTCAAAACCTTCCGGGTATTCATGAGCTATTCCTGGTATTACATCAAGCCTGCAATCAGTGCCGTTGCCCCTGAGCATTTCAAATAGCTTTTTCGTGCCGCTGATGCACTCAGTGTCGTTTTCACCGACCAGCAAGTAAGCTTTTCCACGCCTTGAGGCAAATTCTTGCACACTACGCTCCAAATCAAGAGGATTTGCCAGATATGGCCCCATTAGAACAAATCTCTTCACTGGTATTACCTGATCTAGGCATATTTTAGCGGCAAGCGCGCCTCCCATTGAAAATCCTGTGATAATGAAGTGCTTTTCGTCTATTCTGAATTTAAGTTTTAAATTTTCATAGTGTGCACGTATTTCTGGAATGGCCGTGGAGAAGTCGGTCCAGACAAAAGCATTGGGCATTGATGCCTGGCTTGACTGAGGGGCAACTACTGTCCATCCTTTTCCAGTCATGAATTTCCATTGTTCAATGGCGTCCTCTGCGGACTGGTTGTTTCCATGGAGGGCAATAAGCAAAGGAGTATGTCCGCCTTTACTGGACTTTTCACTTGATGGCTCAAGAATTATCAATTCAGGTTTCAGGTTTTTCTTCCCTTCAATTGATAGTTCCAGATTCTTCTTAGAAAAGGCCATGAATCTTGCATTATCGTGGAGATTCGCTAGATCAGGATCACTCTCCAGCTGTTTTGGATCTGTCCAGAATCCCTTTCCTGCTGCTTCTTCCATAATATCCAATGCTCCGGCTGAATCTCCCATAATATTTTTTATGCAGTAGGCGTAATTGTAAAGCGAGCCTGCCTTCCCTGGAAACTTCCCCATCATCTCCGAGACCGCTTGAAAAGCCGCTGAATAATCCTTATTGCTGTAGGATTCAAACATCCTTTTTTCCAATTTTTGATATTCTGATGAAATGCGTACCACCCTAATTGCTGTAAGAGCTGGGCAATTTTAAATATGACTGCCCGGCTATTTACAGAAAATCAACTCATAATGTAAAAATAAATATATAGGGAATGAAAATGCCAAGTGCTTATTTCTGGGGCCCTATTCTCCGCATTATCTGGCCCATGCCTTTCATCAATGCCATCATAACCGACATGGAAAGCATGATATCCTCATCGCCCATGAGATTCCTCAGCTTTAGGGGGGAATACTTCTTGGGATCCTCAATTGCATCGTGAATATTGTCAGTGATATTCTCCATGTTGAACATCAGGCCCTTTATCATATCTGAGTTTTTCTCTGAGCCCATTGCACCCATTACAGATATTAGGACATTGAGGGTCTTCATCATAGATAGTGTAAATTCCTTTGAAGAGAAGAATTTCCCCAGAAAATCTACATCTGTTGGAAGATAGTCATTGATGAGGCCGGTCATAAGATCGAGAATTCCCGCTGCTTTAAGCTTGTCAACCGCACCCATCAGGGACTTGATCACATCTGCGTTGTCCACTACCTTTACCAGGAGCTCCTCCATCTCATCTTTTTCCAAAACATCTGGCCTTTCCAATTACATCACCCCTCTAAGCATTCCACTGAAATATGTGTCAGCAGACGTCCATTTCAGGATATAGTCCAGCTTACTCTGGAACAAAGCCCTTGGGGGCCTTGTGTACGAGAAGTACAGAGTAAATGCCTTTTCATCCCCTGTTACTGTAGTACAGGCAACCGAGCCGTCGTATAGCTCTTCGGCAACAAAGCCGGATATTTCTGACGCAATGCGGCCAGCCAAATATTCAGCCTGGAAGTGTGCTGTTGCTCCGGCTTTGGATATTGGGAGATCTGTTGCATCACCAATAACAAAAACATTGTCGTAGTTTCCATAATTAAGGTGGTGCCTGTCCACCATTATGTATCCCTGATCATCTGCCAGGCCGGATTCAGTTATGACTTTCTGCCCCTTGTGGGGTGGCACAAGTATAAGGAGATCGTATCCTAGATCCTCACCCTCTAGCGATGTTACTGTCTTTTTCTCTCCATTTATGGACTCAAGGTTGAACAGTGTATGGTAAATTATTCCTTTTTCGTCGAACAGCTTCTGCACATAGTTGGAAACGTTCTCCATGGTAAAGACCCTGTTCAGGGGGAATGCGTAATGGATTTCGGTCTTGTCCCGTATTCCCCTTCTTCTCAGATATCTGTCAAGCTGGAAAGTGAATTCATATGGTGCGGGTGGGCACTGGTATGGTATGCTTGACGGCCCGATCACGATCTTGCCGCCCTTGAACTCTGACAATTTTCTCTTGAGTTCAAGAGATGCCTCCAGTGTGTAGAAGTGGCTTGCTTCACTTTCAAACCCCGGGAACTCTTCAGGAACAAGCCTGTCGCCAGTTGCAATTATGAGGTAGTCGTAAGTGTAGTTCTTCCCAGAAAACGTTGACACATTCCTGTTCTCCACGTCGATTCCAGCAACTGTATCCCTTGCATAATTGATCCCGTAATTGAAAAGGAATTGGGGAGACTTCACGCTTTCCCGGTAATCCTTTATCCCAAGCGGGATGTGTATTCCATCCGGTTTGAAATAATGGTACTTGGAGTTGCCAATTACGGTTATTTCTGCATCTTCCCTGTTAGTGAGGAACCTGAGCTTGTTGGCCATTATTGTGCCAGAAGCCCCATCCCCCAGAATCAGTATATTCACTACCATAAGAAGGCCTCATTTAGTCTTCTTCATCACTATCTCGTAGTATCCTTCCCTGTCGAACACTCCGATAAGCTCATTGCCGGATTTGTTAATCCAGGCTGCCGCATCCTTTTTTGTTCCTGT
Organism: Thermoplasmata archaeon; assembly: GCA_021811525.1. The sequence continues at coordinate 4,352 of JAJZOK010000011.1, forward strand.
ATCAGTTGAGTACAGTGAAATGATGTCATTGGTCTTCGCTGACTTGTATGCCTTTATGAGTTCCATGAGCGGCCCTGGGCAGAAAGTGCCCCTGGCATCCACCACTTTTGTTGCTGTTAACTGTTTTTCCATATTTTTCACCTCATATGAAAAGGGTCATGGAGTCCTTTGACATGGAAACGAATTCGTTCACTCCGATGATGTCATCCACTATTGGGTCCATGTCCTCTTTCTTCATGTTGAGCATATCTGCAAACATTGCACAGCCGTAGACCTTTATGTTTCCAACTTCCTTCGCATTGTTGAGCATTGTTATCCAGTCTGGTATGTTTTTCTGTTTCATGAGTGCAAATACCTGTTCCTTCATTTTCTGGCCGTCAAAACTAAGTTCCGGCGCTGGCTTTCCTGTTTTCAGGACTTTTGTGAGCCCCCAGAAAGTCACAAAAATACTCACGTCCATATCGTTGGCAACTGCCCCGGATGCAATGATCGAGGCGGCCATTAGCTTGTCTTCAGTGCCTGAAAAAACCACAAGTGACATTTTATCAGCCATAACACCACTTTGTTTCTATCCTTAGATAATTATTGAACCAAGCGCCTTATCAGTAAAGAGCCAGAATCTTAAGTATCACTATGAGAAATTCAAATATCTCTCATTAAAGCTCCAAAATGGCTATTTCTTGTAATGATCCGGATATCATATTGCACAGGCCGATTCCTTTGAATTTAAGAAACCCACTGGCAGTCAAGCATTGTGCAGTCTGTGGACAATAACCAAACCAAACACCTTTAGAGCTCTTATGCCTTTTTTTCAAGAAAGCCAAACTTAGACCAAAATCCCCCTGTTCAGGCATTTCGGGAATTGCGAATGATCATTGATAGTTCCTTGAAAATGGCATGATATAAATTCAACCACGGCAGATATTACCAGGAACCAATGGTTGCTTAATGTGAAATATGTTAGTTTTAACACTAAATAACTCTCTTAAAATTAGTTTTTGAAGTGAGTTGCTTTGAGAAATTTCAGTTCAAAAAAATTCGTTTCAGCACTTGTTGTAATAATAGTCGCATTGTCTTCCTTAACATTATTTGCCGGCCTATCTCTGGCTGACTACCAATCCACTGATGTAGGGCACTTTAGGCTCTCTTACGAAGCTGGTAACAGCGTTATACACAACCTGACTTACGTAAATCCAAATTATTCTTTGGCAGTCGCCGACAGCGCCACAGCAGAAGGACAACCCGTTCCCTCCTCTGAAATAGGGTGCAATGACATCTATGATTCAGTAGAATTTTCCAATGTTACAGTGGCATCGGCCAACAGTGAAGATATGCTTTTGCTGGCGGCCGCTAGCAGCGCAGATGGGCAAAGCCCATTGGTTACCCTGACATTAAATTCCCCCGCTAAGCTTGTTGTGTTCCCGCCTCAGCAGAAAAACTTCCTGAAGGAAAATGGAGCAGGAGTTATCGATGAATTTCTGTCCAATCCAGTTTACAGAGTTACTGTTTCAGATGGCTACATTTACTATATGTCCAATTCGCCCTCAACGCTGACCGGTTCTGGTAACACAATAATTTTCCATAATAACACTTCCCCAAATGAAGGACCCCTGGTAGTTGGAATAACACCAAGTGCAACTATCAAATATTCTCTTTATAAACAATTTGACAGTTCAAGCCTGAATCCATTTGCTTATGATCCTAACACTGGCGCGGTAACTGGCGAGTACCTAACCTTTAATTTTGCCTCTGGAACTGGGGTAATAAGCAATTTCACTAATATGTACACGAACACGCAGATATTCACCAGCATATCTTCTACCGGAAATGGTTCCATTGGTGGGAGTTCAGTTGAACCAAATTTTCCCTCCAATGATCCTGTCGCAATAGGCAATGTTCTCTATTATGCAAACCACACAGCCAGCTATGAAATTCAAAACAGCATATCTGCCCTTTCCCAGTTCTATTTGAGCAATGGTACCATGACCCTGAAAGTTGCAACTTCACTCAGTGTTGCTGCATTCAATATGGGCCAGAAAGGAATGCCACAAAATCCGGGTCATGGCAACAACTTTTCTGATCTGACAGATTTTAAACATGGAAACGAGTACATGATACAGGCTGCCCCAACAGTGATTGAATTCTCCGGGTCAAACTTCAGCGGGCAGCTTTTGGTGCATTCCGGCAATGCATTTGTCAACGGGAACACAATCACTATTTCTACCACAGGGCTTGCTTATGCAACTTTCGTTTCTCAGCCATGGATAATGGGACTAAATTCCGGAATTAGAAGTCAGCTACAATTTGGCATGCAGCACGGATTGGTCGGAGGGACTGTTGTAATAGGCTCCATCGACACTGCAACCAGCAATCTTACGACTCTATACGACGGCAATTTACTCCTTGATTTGCAGGACGTAAAACAGGATTCAGTGTCACTGCAGTTGAGTTCCAATTCAACGTTTGGGACTATTATAGCCTTATTTGTTCCAGATTACATAATCAGCAATACATCCGACTTGATAGTGAATTTCGATGGTAACCATATAAGTGAAGCTACAGACTTGAACACTGTCCTAAATTCCACTAGCCAAACTGAACCAATCTACTATGCTGCATCGGTTTCAGGAGGAGAAGTAGTTCTTCTCAGCATACCACATTTCAGTACCCACAATGTTACCATATCCAAATTTGCCCCCATAGCTGGTAGCAATATGCTGCAGTATGTCTCGCTTCTGGCTATTTCCGGGATATTGGCACTCGTTTCTTATCTGGTCTATGTACGGACCAAGGACAAGAGGTGAATTAGACGGGCGGAAAATTGCAGAGTTTAACCTGAATGAAGCTTAGCCGATTGTGGTGAGTTTTTCTAATATTTTATGAGAGCCAAATTGTGGTATCTCGAGAATAAATTAATTGCCTCATTTATGAGTATATTTTTTAGTTGCCAATTATTGTTACCAAAAATATTTAAATGACAAAATCTTAAATTCAAAATGGAAAGTACTGTTAAAGATTCCAACAAGCTTAAACCAAACGAACTTGGCCTTTGGCATGGAATATTCCAGAGTTTCAGCCATGTTGCGCCCGCGGCTGAGGTTGCAATTCTTATTACAGGTACGGCCCTGGTAGCGGAAGGATCTACTCCTTTAATTTTCATACTGGCCCCACTGATAGTTCTGCTGTGGCTGAACACAAATTACCAGTTTTCTGGGCACGTGGCAAGCTCTGGAGGTTATGCTGCTTTCGCTAGAGCCGGACTGGGCAAATCTACAGGAGATTTAACGGGTTGGCTGTTTTTCTTCAATGAATTCCTGACATACACTGGATTTGCTCTTCTGTCATTTGCAGCATTTGTATACCTCCTTTCACCTTCCATAACTTCAATTGCTTACCTGTGGGTTCCAATTTTGCTAATTCCCTTGGTGTTCACAACTGCATTTGTTTACCGTGGAGTGAAAATATCACTGAACTATGCTGCATACACTGGTTTTGTAGAGACGGCGGTGCTGACCATAGCTGCCCTCATTATCATTTTCAAACTTGGTTCTTCCAACACATTTTCCGTGTTTACTGCAGCCCCCGTGCATAACGACTTTTCAATCATAGGGCTTGGACTTCTGTTTGGCCTGTATTCATACGGCGGTACAGGTTCTGTTGTAGCCCTTGGAGAGGAAATAAGGGAGCCGAAGAAAGTGATCAGGAAGGCCATAATTTATGGGTGGTTGCTTGTGGTGATCCCACTTGCACTCAATGCTTACGCCCTCACAGTGGGATGGGGACTTTCTAACATTTCATCCTTTGGATCTTCCCCTGATCCGGGAGTTATTGAATACTTCAGTTTCCTTGGTCCTTTCGGGGGCTGGATTTTTGTCGCTGTGGTTATCAACAGCTTCTTCGATTTTGGCATAGCCATTAACAATTCCCTCACCAGGATGCTTTATTACCTGGCAAGAGACAGCAACCTGCTGCCGAGTTTCCTCACTAAAACCCATCCAAAGTATGGAACTCCACACAGGGCCATAATCACAGTTGCAATAATTTCATTCATCATTGCAGTTTTGTCCGGCATTATATTTGGGCCATTTGTTGGGGCCCTCGTAATTGAAGGCGCTGCTTCAATCGCTTTTATGCTGCAGCATGCCCTGGCAACTATAAGCCTGCCTTTTTACTCGCGCAGGGAAAAACAACTAAAAGTAACTGTTCACGTGGTAATTCCTGCAATAGCATTAGGATTCATTGCATTCGCCATCCTGAGTACTGTATACCCGGTACCGGCATTCCCGTTCAATCTTCCCGCATATATGGTAATTGCCTGGATCATTGCAGGATTGCTGATTATTGCATTATTGGGGAGAGCAAGAAAGGGCAAGGAGAGTAATAAGGGCAGTTCACCATAATTTCCTAATCTTGGTGCATTCCCTCATTATTTTTTGGAGTAATTTAAACCGTAAAGCTTTCTTTTTCCATCTTTTTGAGACTGCTTCATTACGAATCTAGATTTGTCTCATGTAGCTATGCGAAATAATAGCATGCTATACACTTACCCATTATTAGAACTATTGAAATACGGGAACGTTCAATGAAAACTATTGGCGCATCATCCTAGAAATCCAAGCGAAATCATGCAAGTCCCACCAGCGAGGTTTTACTATCCATTATTTTATATATTTAATTAGTCATAATATTAATAACTAAAATTAATTGGAAGTGATTAAAAATGGCAAACAATCGTGCTAAACCCTTTCGTATGGTATACCATGCAGTGCTAGTTGTGGCAATTGTATTATTCAGCGGATTTCTTTTTTCAGCTCCGCAACCTTTAAATCCAGTACTCGCCGGAACTCAACCATATATTGCGCCGCAGTCTTATTCAAATTGGCATGCAGGGACAAACCAGAGCACCCCACTGGTTACTGTCACTTATGCGGAAAATTACTCCACCATCAGCCAGCCCATTAATAATACATTGACACAGATGTCTTTGCTTCAGCGCTTCATGTGGCTGCAATATAACGACAATACTGGAGCAAGAGTGGGATTTGAACTTCATTGTGTTTTCTATCCCGGAGGAATTAATGTGTCGGACCAGAAAGTGATTGACTGGAGCAAACTCTACAACATAGAACTTATACTTCACAGCGAAACCTGGGAAGACAACAGAACCATTGGTACTATGTACAGTTTCCAGGGCTTTGATATAGTACAAGGAAACGCAAGCAATGTATCGCTTGTGAAGATTTCTGAAGGGAACGGATCCTTTTTCTACACTGTCAACAACAGCATAGGCAGCATAAGCTACTGGACAAACTATGCAAGTATAGGAAATGTTTTTCTGTCCACTGGGACCAGCAATGAATCAATTGCACATTTCAATATATCAATTAATGCGACTATTGGTAATGGGGCTTCCCAGGGATACCAGTCAAATATAACTCAAGATCCAATCTCGGCAGTATTTTCTTTCACTGTTACACATAATCTGACCTCCACCCAGTATAAATACGGGGCAAATGTCGACTGGAGTTCAGCAAAATCATTCCCGACTGCGGTGCCAATGAAATCTGGTGAAACATACAGCCTTGTAGCAAAAGATTTGCTCATGTTCTACGTGGGTGGCACAAATGGTGAAGTGAAGCAGTTTTCAACTGATGCGGCAAACGATACTGCAATTTACAACTGGAGCAACCAAACCATGTGCAAAGAACTCCTCACCACCAGTTATTATATTGACAATGGAAGTGTTTTGCACAACACTACCAGAATCTACGTAGCAGATTCCAGCCATGATCAATTTGGGAATGTTTCTTCAGTTTTCGTTGTATTCAGCGGGTTCAGCTATGGCAACAGTTCTAGCCTCTCCTTCGATCCTGCAGTCATTACACCCAATACATTGAAAACAGGCACAGAGGCGCAAAGTCAATTGTTCATACCCATTCTTGTCATTGTGATAACCGCAGCGGTAGCAGGAGGAGTTGTTTTCATAAGGATCCGCAAGAGATGATAGGTTAAAATTGCGGGACTATTTATTCTGCACAACAACCTATATTTTTATGGAAGGCTGAATGGCCTTCTTTCCCTTTTTTCTTACATATTTTTTTGTATGTGCTTTTAGGAACACGGATGAAGAGTTTTCGACCAAAACAACCAGTCCAAAAATTATATACATGATTATTTTAACAAATAGTTCAGGCAAACTGCCACTCGGAGGATAATTTAGAAATGGTGCCAAAAGGAAAGAGAAGAGCCCTGATCGTCCTGCTTATGATCATGACTCCGGGAATTCCAGAGTATTTAGGCGGTTCGTCGAAGTTCTCAGATCTTATATTCAACACACCCTCGTTTTTCCTGGGTCTGGTATTCAACATAGGCATGTATACTTGCGGTGCGCTTCTGATAAGGGAATTTGCCTTGCGATACAAGAAGGGGTGGGCGTCTATACTCACGATTGGATTGGCATACGGCATCATAGAGGAAGGGATATCCGACCACACATTCTTCATCCCTGCTGGGGGCCCTGTGGGAAGACTTGCCATTTATGGGCGTTACATGGGTGTGGATTGGACTTGGGCCCTGGGAATATCACTGTTTCACGCTGTTTTCAGCATAGGGCTTCCCATCCTTATATTGGCGATTGCTTTTCCTAAGTATGCCAATGAGCCTCTTCTGGGAAAGAGAAGCGGGTCGCTTGTTTTCATTATCTACGCCCTGGATGTCATCATATTGAGCATTGCGGCCACCCATGAAAGAGCGTTGGCCATACCAACTCTCGCAGAATACACCTTTTTCTTTGCCTTGGCATCTGCTCTAGTTGGCATAGCAAAGGTTCTCCCTTCAAAATTATTGAGAGGAAGGGGAGACCAGAATATGGCGCCAAGAGACTATATCTGCTGGGATTGCTCGTATTTCCACTTTATGTATCGAACACTTTATTATCTTCTACTTCCACCGGAAGCCCCAGAATAGCGCCTTACCTTGATGCAATATTATATGTCGTTGCCAACATAGTTATTCTTGCGGCCATAGTGAAGAATCTTCCAGAAAGAGATAACAGAAAGCACAAGTTCGCATTAGCTCTTGGGCTCATTACTCCACTATTCGTCTGGGCGGAGACCATTCAAATTTTCGGCGTAAATATAATAATTTCAACCGTAACTGTCATAGCCATAATCTTTCTTCTGAAATTGCGGAAACTTGTCAACTCGTGAAAGTAATACAGGGAATATGAATTAAGGAGACCTCTGAGAAATGCTATGAGAAATCAACGCGCAGATTCTGTATGCTAATTGATAAAGAACAATGCTTTATTGTAACACTCCTATGTCTTTTTAGGTGTATAGCAGTGAAAACAGATCTTGAAAAAATTTTAAAGACCGTTGAAAGAATTTCTTTTTCTGTAATAGGGCTCATGGCAGCCTTTTTCCTATTAAACACCGTTGTCAATTTAGGGCCCGGAACATATGGGAGGGAGCTTCTGAATGGTGTCTCAATTTACCTGACAATTGGTTCTTTCTTTATTCTGCTTTGGGTACTATACAATGTTATCAAATATAGTGGCCCGGAACATTCAAAAAATAATTGAAATTTCCTTGAAGGTTGCAAGTCTGGTACAACAATTCTCAATATAGAGGGCAGTATCTTCCTCACAATATTATAAGGCAATATTTGCGAGAAATGAAACTACTTTAAGTTTTCTTTCACCTAAATTCCGTTCAGCGCAATTTGCCTCATCGGAGCAGATCTTCAAGCGGATTGCTCATTTCTCTTACTTCCTGAACTTTCACGTTCGCAGCGGCCAATTTCTGAATCACTTTGGATACGTCATCCGGAGAGTCCAGTTCCAGGATGTAGTACCTTCCTTGCAGTTTTGCTTCTGGAAATACATCCCCAAGGTTATCCGCCCTGATGCCGATTACATACTTTCCCATAGGGACCTTATCAATGTCTCCGCTGTAAGCGATGCTACCATTATCAATTATGATGACCTGCTTGCCTATCTCTCTTGCCTCGTATAGGTTATGTGATGAATAAAGCACAATCTGGTCCTTAGCGATGCCCAGTATGTCTTTTCTTACTTGGCTCGCAACCATAGGATCGAGATTTGAAGTGGGTTCATCAAAGAGGTAAATACTGCGGTCCTTAAGAAGGCATTTGGCAAGCGAAACCCGTTTCTTCTGCCCCTGGCTAAGTGAAACGTATGATTTGTCCATTAAACTGCCAAGATCCAGCAGTTTAACTGTGCGCTCTTTCTCCACTTCACTGGCCTCCATCAGCACTCCAAAAAGATCAATTATTTCTCTGACTGCCAAGTTGACTGGTACGCCTGCCTGATGAGACAGGTATACGCATTTCTGCCTCACTTCAGGGTGGTTGTAGGGATCGAGGCCGTCTATTATAAGTGTCCCGCTATACAGCTTTAATATGCCAGTTATGGTTCGGAAAAATGTGGTCTTTCCAGCACCATTCTTTCCAAGAACAACGTAAATCCCTGGCTTGTCGATATAAAGATCAATGTCATGAAGTACCTGTTTTCCATAATATCCCGATGAAAGCCCTGATGCTTCTATTTGAGTCATATATTCACCTATGAAAGGAACCTCTCGCGTACCATCCTCACTGTTGTGAAATAAAAAACAATCAGGAAAAGTATGAATGCACCGACTACGTAAGCTGCAAGAATCAGGTATAGCTGATCGAAATCCACAGGTCCGAACACCCCCCTTGCTGAAAAAACTGAGAAAAACAGTGGGATGACAGCAACAATGACTCCGAAAACTGGAGCTAAGCCAGCTGGAGAGTTGACAAGTGTCATTCTCTTCGTAAGTGCCTGAGAGATGAATGCAATGGATGTGCCAATCAAGACCGCGATTATTGAAATTGGAGCAGTGTATACCAGAAGTTCCCTCAAGAAGAGCGAAGGTACACTTCCATTGAGCAAAAGAAAAACACTCAGAATTTCCCCAATTGCTATGGTGATCGTAACTGCACCTACGATCACAGCTGTGAGTATTATGGCCCAGAAAATGTCACTGGTCTTAAATTTAGTGGAAGAAAGTATGAATTCGAAGAAACCATTCTCCCGGTCTTCGCTGTAAAGGGCGGGGGCCATCATAGTGCCAACAACAGTGAACACAGGGGCAATAAATGGAAGTATTATCGCCACTAAATAGAGGGATATGTTCCGCAGACCAAGTGACTGGGCAAAGGCTTTAAGGGCTTCTGCTCCAGAGCCCCCCGTGCTCCTTTCGCCAACAATAGTGAAAACTATCAAAATAAAAAGTGGAAGTATTATCCCCAAAAGAAGGAACGCCCTGCCTTCCCTGACATAGCGACGCAAGTATAGTTTTAAAAGAAGGCTACTCACTTTGATCACATTCCCCGATTTAGACCATTCCCGTATCAAACTTGCTCCTCATCAATTCCCCATAGCATAATTAACCGATTTTCAGATTAGATTTGTTGAGTTTCATCCCCGTCGACAAATAATTTTATGGGAGAGAGAGCCCTAATATTGATTTGCACCTGATGTTTTTCTAAATTCCCAACTTCCAACTGAAATTCTCTCGAAGGGGTGAAGTTCGCTACATTGATGACCCTATCGCCGTCCACTTCTATTCTAATGAACTTCAGAAAAGGGTTTGCGTTGACAGATATTATATGTTTTTCACTCTCTCCTACTTCAAACCTGGCTTTTGACATTTGTTCTTCTTCGAAAAATATAATCTAAGGTAATTAACTTTAGGACACAAAAAAAGTTAAATCTTGAAATCGAGTGAAATCACCTTGCGGCGCTTTTTTCTTTATTTGCGATTGTACTAAAAATAATAATTAATTGGATAATCCTAAATTCCCATAATCACATTCCATAGAGAATGATACCTTCAGTGCATCTAGCAAAAAATGAGCATATTTCATATATCACCGGTTAATCCCCTAATACTAGGCGGAGGTTGTCGAGCTAGGTTAAAGGCGATGGATTCAGGGTCCATTCCCGTAGGGGTCCGCCGGTTCGAATCCGGCCCTCCGCATATTATACTACGGTGTTTTAGAAGATTTGCATAGGTTCCAGACTGTCATTTTTTGAATGTTCTTTATATACTCAACCATGAACTTTGCCATGTTTTTGTAGTGATAAGGACTAAAAGGCATGTGGTTTTTGATTTTCTGTACCTGTTC
>JAJZOK010000116.1 GCA_021811525.1 Thermoplasmata archaeon
AAGCCAACAGAACCTTCGAGGAGTCCTTGAAGGAAGCCGGCATAAAAGGAGCAGTGGCCGTAATAGCTGACGGCGTGGAAATGGACGTTAGAGATGCCCCCACTGCAGAAGTTATGATCCAGCCGGTTTTCACTGAGACTACAATGGGATTGAAGATCCTGAGACATTCAGCCGCTCATCTTCTTGCGCAGGCAGTAACAGAATTATATCCTGATGCCAAGCCCAATGCCGGGCCTCCAACAGATGATGGGTTCTACTACGACATTGACATGAAACCTGTCAACCAGGAGGAACTGGCTCATATAGAAAACAGGATGAAAGAGCTTGCATCTAAGAATCTCAGGATTGACAAACACAGGCTTTCCAAGAAGGAACTGTTGCAGAAATTCTCCCAGAACCCATACAAGATTGACAAGATCTTGGAGAATGTTGAAGATGGCGGATATTCCACTGTCTATTCTCAAGGCGATTTTGTTGATTTCTGTAGAGGGCCCCATGTACCTTCAACAGGCTACCTCAGGTCAATCAAATTGCTTACAGTAGCCAGTACGCATTACAAGGCGGATGAGAACAGGCCTATGCTGGTTCGTATCTATGGCACAGCATTTCCTGACGACAAAACCCTGAAGGAGTTTCTCCACAACAGGGAAGAAGCGATGAAAAGAGACCACAGGAAAATAGGGCAGGAGATGGATCTCCTCGTCTTCAATTCTGAATGGGCGCCAGGATTCCCTTTCTATACGCCTAACGGCTTTACACTGAAGCAGGAACTTACAAACTTCATGCGAGGGCTGAACATGAAGCATGGATGGCAGGAAGTGGCCACACCACACATATTCAAGGACCTAATCTGGAAACAGTCGGGCCATTACGCAAAATACAAGCCCAATATGTTCCTGTTTACCCTCCCGGATGGAGACAGCTATGGGGTCAAGCCCATGAATTGCCCCGGCCATGTTGCCATATTTGCCAGGGAACCTAAGAGTTACAAGGAATTGCCTGTGAAGTACTCCGAAGCGGGAACAGTATACAGGTACGAAAAATCTGGTGAAATGGGTGGACTCACAAGGCCAAGGATGTTCACTGTTGATGATGGTCACGCATTTCTTAGACTGGACCAAATTGTTTCAGAAATAAAGGATATTATTTCCATGGTCAAGGAAACATATTCAACAATCCTTGGTGAACCTGCATTGACATTCGACCTGAGCGTAATAGACAAGAATGCCCCTGAGAACTATCTCATCACATACAGGTGCAAGGACTGCGGCACTGAAGCGGAAGCGAGAAAGACCTCCATGGCAGAGGCACTTGTTTGCCCCAATTGCTCTTCTACACATCTTGAGCCGGACTTTGCGACATGGGACCAGGCAACAGACCAGCTCAGGAAAGCACTTGATGAAGAGGAGATATCATACACAGAGAACCCCGGAGAGGCTGCCTTCTACGGGCCAAAGATCGATGTTCACGTGAGGGATGCTTTGGGGAGATCCTGGCAACTGTCTACAATACAGGTTGACTTCTTTATGCCTACAAACTTCGGACTCTACTACATTAACAGCGAAAGCAAACATGATCGGATCATAATGTTGCACAGGGCTATTTTCGGCTCTTATGAAAGATTTATGGCAATCCTCATAGAAAACTACGCCGGAAAGTTCCCCACATGGATGTCCCCCATGCAGGTATATGTTGTTCCAGTCAGCGAGAAATTTGTTGGCTATGCCACAAAGGTGCATGATGAACTCTTAAGAAACGGCATAAGGTCTACTCTTGACTCGAACCAGGAAACCATGAACAAAAAAATCAAGACCATCAGGCCCAGGAGGCCATCCTATATCATTGTAGTTGGAGAAAAAGAGGAAGACGATGGGACAGTTTCTGTGAGGAACAGATCGGACAAACAGATAGTCTTGAAACTCGAGGATTTTGTTTCCCAGCTGAACGAGGAAATAAAGGACCGCAGCCTAAAACAAACAATTTAGTTTGCCAAATTTTTTAATTTTTATTTGACAACTTATTCCTGTGTTCATGGTCTATCCATATGACCAGAATGAGAGCACATATGAACGGCATCAACAGGATGGTTCCATAATAGGGAATCCCACTTATACCATTACTTGAAATTGTTCCAAAGGTCGAAGGCAGGGGAACAAAGAGAATTATAAGCCATGGCAAAACGAAACCTTTCGGCCTTCTTCCCTTGAATCTTGCCTTCATAGATATGAGGCAAAACAATGATACTGCTCCCATATATGATATGACAATGGAAGGTAGAATTACCTCCATGAAATTTTGTTGGGCTGATATAACCAATTGAGGCTGGTTCAGATGGAGTGTTCGAACAACAATAAAGGCAACACCTGAAAGGTAGAGCAACCAGGCCAGAGCTATGTATAAATTAAGTACTCTTCCATTCACTTTGGCACTGATATTCATACCGGTTCCCAGTTTATTGACTTTTTAGGGACACGCGAGAAATGATTCCTTGGAGCCCTAATTAAAAAATGATACCGAGCAAATAAACCTAACCCTATGAAGAGGTTAGATTGTTCATCTTTCCTGGATGCAGCAGATTGCGAACCTGTCCCCGTCAAAGAAAGCCTGTTTTCCTGGATTGTTCTCTGAAAATTCTGCCATGAAATTGGCCATCTCCACCAGAGTGAACTCTGATTCCTCACTGTAGCGGTGCAGGACCTTTACTTTTCTCAACAAATGAAAATGCCTGGCAGATATAATAAATTTGGGAACCTGCCATCAAGCAGGAGATGGCTGGGCACCGGTGACTTTCTCTATGCTCTCAATTAGTTTTGGAATAACTTCATAGAGATCGCCAATGATTACGTAATCCGCATTCTTGTTCATTTCCGCGTCAGGGTCCTTGTTGATGGATACAACCACCTTGCTGCCCATCATTCCCACTATATGCTGTGGCTGACCAGATATTCCTGCAGCTATGTACAGGTTTGGCCGCACAGTTTCACCGGTCTGGCCAACCTGATGTTCCCTTGAAATCCAGCCAAGGTCTGCTATGGGGCGGGATACTCCAACTGATCCGCCAAGCAGATCTGCAAGCTTACGGATAAGTTCAAGGCCCTCAGGCTTGCCCATTCCAAGCCCACCTGATACTACAACTTTGGATCCAGTAATGTCTTCCTCATTTTTCTGATTGAATGAAACAATGTTTTCCTTGAGTTGGCTATTTTCAAGCTTCACTTCCCTGACCTCTACCTGGAATTTTCTATTTGTATCAGGTTCTGGGGTTGCAAAAGTCCCTGGCCTTGATGTCGCCATCTGGGGCCTGTGTTTTTCGCATCTGATCTCGGACATGGTGCTGTCACCATAATCCGGCCTCCTTGCGAGGAGTATTCTTGTATCGGGTTCGACATCAAGATCCATGCAGTCAGCGGTCAACCCGCTCCTGACTTTTACTGCAACTCTAGCAGCCAGGTCCCTTCCATTCTTGGAGCCTGGAACAATGAGAATGTTGGGTTTCTTCTCGTGTACAAGGCCAGCAAGAATGTCGCTGAACGGTTTTGACCTGTACATCGCAAGGTCTTTTGAATCAAAGCCGTAGACTTCATCACAGCCGTGCACGCCTGCCTCCTGGGCCATCGCTTTTGTGCTCCCTCCAATCACGGCACAGTAGAGCTTTTCATTGGTCTTGTCTGCCATTTTCCTGCCTGCGCCAACCATTTCAAGAGCTGCTCTGGTGAGTGAATTGTTGAAAGAGTCGAGGTAAACCATAACTCCCTTATATTGGGAAATATCCTGCGGCGGTTCTGCTTTCTTCATTTCTGTCATGTCAGTTGCCTCCTTGCCTGATTATGCCTGTGTCCACAAGTTCCTTGACAAAATCATCAATCATGTCCAACCCGATTACCTTGCCCTTTCTCTCAATTGCGGGGAACGGAAGCATTTTCTTGACAACGGTTGGCGATGATCTCAATCCCACCCAGTCTGACGGAAGGCCAATGTCCTGAAGGGACCATACAATAATGCCTTTCTCCTGAGCGTTAAGCTTCTTCCTCAATGTGGCTCTTCTTGGGACGTTAGAGTCAGTGATTACTGTTACAACAGCCGGGGTGGGAATCTTCACTACTTCGACACCCTCTTCCAGCTCCCTCTCGGCAATCACAAAACCATCTTCGTACCTGCATGATCTGGAATAAGAGGAGAGCTCTGCCTCAAGGAACTCTGCAACGCCTGGACCAACGTGTCCAGTGCTTGAATCTGAAGTTTTTTCACCCGCGAAGACTATGTCAACGTTACCCAGATGTTTTATTGCGGCAGCTACTGTAAGGCTTGTTGGATAAGTATCAGAACCGGCAACTGCCCTGTCGCTGATAAGGACAGCCTGGTCAGCTCCCCGTGACATGCACTCCAGCAGGAATGGCTCAGCAAATGGTGGTGCCATTGTCATCACAGTAATCCTTGCCCCATGTTCATCCTTGATTTTCAAGGCTGCTTCAAGGGCATTTTCATCGGCAGGATTCAGAACATTGGTTGCCATTGACCTGTTCAGGGTGAAATTTACAGGGTCCACAAAGACCTCTTTTCCATCAGGAACCACTTTTATGAGTACTACAAGTTCAAGTGCCATCTGTATCACCCATACTTGTATTTGACGCCGTGAGCACCCTTGGAGTTATTCCATGAGACGCTATCGTGTGAGCAAGCAACCACACACGTTCCGCATTCCACGCAGTCTTCGTATTTGAAATTCAACTTGGCATCTATCAATGTATAACATTTTGCGGGACAGGCAAATGTGCAGAAATGGTCCGGGCAAACTTCGCAAATTTCTGGTTTCACGGTTATGTGGGCATAGCTCTTGTCTATCTTGTAATTGAGTAAAGATAATCGGTCTTCTATTTTCATGTTGCTCATCTTACATCCTCCTGTACATTCTGTATCCCTCAAGCAAGAGTTTTGAACTCTTCAACCCGGAAGATTTCAGCGCTTCCTTTACTATCTGGTTCATATGCCTCTTTGGTTCCCCGTCTTCCATGAAAAGGCCAAGCATGACTTTCTCAAGAACATCGGGCATCTTCTGGTGGATTAGGCCTCCCCAGGTTATGTCACCTATTCCTTTGAAAGTGTGCATATCCTTGAGGACAAAGCTGTTCATGAGTTTCTCTTCGTACTTTGAAAAAGACTGTTCCGATATGCCTGATCCCGCCTTTGCTTCAACTATTGTGTCTGCAGCTGCAATGCCAGATGCAATTGCATAGTTCATTCCCTGCAATATGAGGCCATTGCTGAATGAGAAGCCAGCAGCATCTCCCGCAATCATGTAGCCATTGCCGTATAATTTTGGAATAGATGCAAGGCCCCCTTCCTGGACCATGTGGGCACTGTACTCGTCCACCTTACCATCCTCCAGCAGGGGTGCAATTGATGGGTGATTCTTGAACTGCTCCACTATGTCATATGAGTAGGTCTTGTTGTTTTCCCTGAGATGTTTCATTGAGATGACGACGCCAAGTGATATGCTGTCCTTGTTAGTGTAAAGGAAGCCTCCTGCCTCCACTCCGCCATCAAGGAAACCTAGCACGTATTCCCCAGCGAATCCTTCTTTCTCCCTGAGGTTGAACCTGTCGTTGATTGTTTTTTCTGGAAGTTTTATCACTTCCTTTACGCCTATAGCAACATCTTCATCCTTAAGTGGAGACCTTATGCCTGAATCAATAGCCACTCTAGGGTTGGCGCCTTCTGCCAGGATCACAGCGTCAGATGTTATCACGTCGCCATCCTGTTCGACCCCTATTACCTTCTTTCCCTCAAATGCGAGCCTGTCGACGGTAACGCCAGTCACCACCGTTGCACCCGCATCCTTGGCTTTTTTGTTCAGGAACTGGTCCAGTTTTGTCCTCAGCACGGTGTAACCCGTCTTGGTTTCATTGAACCTTGTACTCCTGAAGCTTAAGTCTATGCTGGAATCCTTTGTGAGGAACCCGATCCCTTTAGATTTAACATACCTTTCAAGGGGTGCAATCTTCTCCCAGTCAGGCATTACTCCAGCTAATGAGTTTCCCCACAGTACTCCTCCGGAAACATTCTTGCTTCCTGGAGGATCAGCCTTTTCCACCAGTAAAACATTAAGCTTACTTGCAGCTAATCGCATTGCAGCAGAAGTGCCAGCTGGGCCTCCGCCCACTACTATGGCGTCAAATTCACTCATATGCCTGACATCGAAAGTTAATTTAAAACCCTTTTCTAAAAAATTCCTGCACTCACTATAGTGGGTTTTAAAACTGGTATAAATTGAAAGTAACTAAAATTTCCCGGATCGCTATCCTATTCTAGTTTGAGAGTTTCTCTAAAAGTTGAACCCAGACGCAAGTTCCCTTTATAGTGACCTTTTTCAGGTCTTTGGAGAAACTAAATGGTGGCCAGGTGACACTAAGGATGAGATTATGGTGGGGACGATCCTGACCCAGAATACAGCCTGGTCCAATGTTGAGAGGTCTCTTGCCAGGATCAGGGGTGGAGGCCTGATGAGCATTAGTGCTTTAGCAAATGTAGAACAGAATACTCTTATTGAGCTTATCAGGAGCTCAGGGTTCTACACCCAAAAATCGAGGACAGTTCTTGAATTGTCACAAAGGATAAGGGATCGTTTCGGAACCATTGAACAAATGAAAAATGAGCGTACAGAGACTCTCCAAGAATTCCTAAGCGATGTACCTGGAATAGGCCAGGAGACCATGGACGCAATATTGTGTTATGCCCTCGACAAGCCGATATTTGTTGTGGATAAGTACACTCTGAGGCTGCTTGGCAGGATTGGTGTCAGCGATGCGTCAACTATTGCCCAAGTGAAGGCTTACGTTCACAGTTCAATGGGTGATGATCTTGAAAAACTGAAGAATTTTCATGGGTTGATCGTGAATTTTGCCAAGGAATACTGCAGGTCAAAGCCCAACTGTGAGTTCTGCCCGCTTCAAAGAAAGTGTGATTATGGCCTTTGTGGGGGAAACTAAACAGAAATTATGTTTCCGTAACCGATTAATCTCCACCTGTTGGAAATTCTCCTTCCTATGGCAACCCTCTCGCCCTCAAATGCGGCCACAGGGTATTTCAGGCTGATTTCCACCTTTCCGTCTCTTACGCTGCCAACCTGGCCAACTGTATTAGATGTTCCAACAGTCAGCATCAGGTTCTCCTTGGACCTGATAGGATCAACTTTCTGTTCTTCCTGGAATCCCACCACCCTTTTGAGAAGGTGAGAGTCGATTGACATGGAGAATATTGTTGGTGGAACCTGGCCCGCTTTGCCTACTATCCTCCCTGTGAAAGAATCGCCTTTTGTCAGGAAGGGGTCAAGTGTAGTGCCTACAGCTGCAAGGCCGCCGGGCCGAATTCTATCATAAGAACTCTTTCCAGCCATCAGAGAGGTGATTGTAGTTACCACGTTCTCCCAGGCCTGTTTGCCTCCCTTTGTGATTTGAAGGCCGGGAACTATTTCGATTTCATCTCCAACTGCAAGCTCGCCTTCGACGAGAGAACCGCCAAGAACGCCACCTTTCATGTCGCTTGGTTTTATGCCTGGCCTGTTAACGTCGAATGATCTGGCAACATACATCCTTGGGGGGGCTTTTGGGTCGAAATGCGGTGCGGGTATGAGCCCTTCAATAGCCTTGAAAAGAGTGTCGATGTTTGAATTGTGGTAGGCGCTAACCGGAATGACTGGAGCACTTTCCGCGACACTGCCCTTAAGGAATGCCTTGATCTCCTTGTAGCTCTCCAATGCCCTTTCCCGGGTTACAAGATCAATTTTGTTCTGCACTACAACAATGTTCTTTATGCCCATTATATCAAGTGCAGTAAGGTGCTCCCTTGTCTGCGGCTGTGGGCATTTTTCATTTGCAGCTATAACAAGAAGCGCTCCGTTCATTATGGAAGATCCAGAAAGCATTGTGGCCATCAGGGTTTCATGGCCAGGGGCATCAACAAACGATATTACCCTTTCAAGTTCGCAGTCTTCTTTAGTTTTTTCTCGTGAATAGTAATCTTCTCCCCCCGAACCTTTGCATTTGTATACCGGAGTTTCGGCATAACCTAGTTTTATGGATATGCCTCTTTTAATCTCTTCAGAGTGGATATCAGTTTTTGTACCGGTCAGCGCCTTGGTAAGAGTGCTCTTGCCATGGTCAACATGACCAACCATTCCGATATTAACGGATGGTTGAGGGAGTTTTACCATTTTATTCCTTCTTCTCGTCCTCTTTAGACGGGGCTTCTAGAGGTTTTGTGCCGTACTGGGTAACCTTCAGGTTCAGTTGGGCAACATCTGCTCCAATAACAGAACCCCTGAATGTTACTCTCTTCCTGTATCCGTTTTTTGCTCTCTTTCCCTTGTTAAAAATTCTTAGAATCCTCTTTCTTCCGGATATCTGCAGGTCTGACTTCATCGGGAAGCCATCGTTGGTGCTCCCACCAGTGATCTTCAACCTGTATCCTGGGAGTTCAAAGAAGATGCCGTCAACTTCATCTCCAATCTTTCTTCCCACAAGGGAATTGAGATTTTCCGGGGTTACTTCCTTCTTGTATGTTTTTCCGCTTTTTCCATCAGCAATGATTGCGACCGAATTTGCCATAATTACCTCTCTTGGACCTATGATATTGTGTTGAACTAGGTCTTTGCCTATGCCAATCTCATTAATAAAAATGTCTCATATAGCACCCTTTGTGATTATTTTATGCAATCAACTGCAGAAAAGGTCAGCCAATCCGTGGGCCTTCCCCAGATTTCCTGCCACTTGCCAATATGTGTTCCTTTCCTGTTCACGCTTAAATATCAAGTTATAATTTCTCGAAGATAAGCTTGATTGCTCTTGGAATAGAAGGAACTGCCCACACCATTAGTTGTGGAATCGTTGACAAGGAGAATATTATCAGCAATTCATCAAGGACTTATCACAACCCAAATGGAGGAATCCATCCAAGAGAAGCGGCCCAACATCATGCTGACCATGTCAAAGAAGTCATAGACGAAGCCATGCAGAATGCAGGGCTGAAGCTTGACAACATTGATCTTATTACTTATTCTAGAGGGCCGGGCCTCGGACCGTGCCTCAGAATTGCTGCTACTGCGGCCAGGACCCTGTCAGTAAAATCCGGAAAACCAATCATAGGGGTAAACCACCCCTTGGGGCATGTTGAAATTGGAAGAAAGGTAACTGGTGCTGAGGACCCAATAATGCTCTATGTTTCAGGCGGAAATACGCAAGTGATCTCGCACTACAATGGCCGATATAGGGTCATGGGTGAAACCATGGATATAGGGCTGGGCAACCTTCTCGACAAACTTGGCAGAGATCTTGGATTCCCCTTTCCTGGAGGGCCGCAGATAGAAAAATTGGCTCTTCAAGGGAAAGAGCTTCTGGACCTGCCATATTCAGTCAAAGGAATGGATACTTCCTTTTCGGGAATTTACACTGCAGCACGAGAACACCTCAGAAAGGGAAGTAGCAGGGAAGACGTATGCCTCAGTGTCCAGGAATACTCATTCGCTATGCTTCTAGAAGTGCTTGAAAGAGGTTTGCACCAGACTTCTAAGAATGAAATTCTCCTTGCAGGAGGAGTCGCTAAGAACCTGCGCCTAAGGGAGATGATTTCAGAACTTGCCAGTGACCTGGGAATCAAGGCACACCTCACAGCTGACCAGTACTGCATGGATAATGGGGCGATGATTGCACAGGCTGGCCTTCTCATGTACGAAAATGGTTACAGGATGGGGCTAGAAGATTCAACAGTGGACCAGAGATTCCGGATAGACCAGGTTGATGCTCCCTGGATACCTGATTCAGG
Source organism: Thermoplasmata archaeon (assembly GCA_021811525.1). The sequence goes on from JAJZOK010000116.1 coordinate 9,817, forward strand.
CAAAGCCATCCCAGAGTACAGAGGTGCAGAATCGATTGTTAGTTTCACCGATTACCATGGAAGGGAAACCATAACCAAGATGAGAATACCAAAGGCATACAGGAATGCGAAACTTGACAATATTATACGAATGTCCAGACTTAGGAACGAATTGAGCATAATTCTAAAGGGTAAGGAACTAGGAATCCCTTTTCCAAATGTATATGATGTTGATTCTCTGAATTATTCCACAACTTACGAAAGAATTGCTGGAGGGACCCTTAGGGGTTTCATCAGACAGGAGAATGGGGGTGACGGTATCATGGGTGCCATAGGCAGTTTTGTCGGCAGGATGCACACGGCAGGCTTAACCCATGGTGACCTCACAGTTGCTAATATACTTGTAAACAAAGACAGGAGCCCTTTTTTCATAGATACTAGTATGGGGAAGGCTGATTCTGAGATAGAAGATATGGCGGTAGACCTTTACCTTTTTTATGAATCAGTTAAGGCTGTTTCCAGCAATCCGGATAGGGAAATAAGCCATTTCCGGGCAGGGTACCAGAGTGGGTTCAACCGCTGGAGTGAGGTTTTAGAAACAGTAGCAGAACTTGAACAGAGGAGGAGATATGTCTGATAAAATTTGTAACCAGCAACGAGCATAAATTCATGGAAATCAGCAAGAAACTCTTGGAAGCCGGTTATTCCATAGAATGGGTAAAGATGTCGTATGAGGAAATCCAGGCAGACAAGACTTCCGAGATTTCACTGGACAGTGCCACTAAACTTGCAGACAGAATTTCTGGTGCTTTTTTTCTAGAGGACACTGGGTTGTATATAGATTCATTGCAGGGTTTTCCCGGCCCCTATTCCTCATTTATAGCCAGGAAACTTGGCAACGACGGCATTTTGAAGCTCCTTGAGGGAAAGGACAGGAAGGCACGCTTCGTTACTGTCATAACCTTAGTTCAAGACAGGCAATTCCATCAGTTTGAAGGTGTTCTTGAGGGAACCATTTCAAGCGAACAAAGGGGGACAGTGGGATTTGGATTCGATCCAATTTTTGTGCCGGTTGGGGAATACAGGACTCTGGCAGAAATGTCTACTGAAGAGAAAAACAGAGTTTCCCACAGATCAAGAGCCCTTGAGCTGTTAATATCCTACCTCTTCAAAGTGAAACCGTAACTGCAGATATCCTCTTTAATCGATGAGATTAAATAATGCGGTTTTATGGTTCCCAGAAACAATGAGCAGATCATGGAGAGAATTTCAATCATACATTTATCTCGCATTATTGGCTTCCTGCGTAGTCATACTCGTGATGACGATCAATGATCTCTTAGTAAGTAATTCCGCACTGAAAAACTCTGGGTTTACCCTGACTGCTGCGGGTGCTTGGGAAACCTGGATTTTTGCATTCGCCCTGGTGTTCTCGATCATTTTTGCCTATTATTTTGCAAAGATTGTCAGGGAGACAAAGAAATTCCATTCGCTTATTGCCAGTTCCAGCAAGCATAACTTTGTAAAGAATCTTAAGGATCTCCAGAAAATCGCCAGAAACCTTGGGCCAAGATACGAAGAGATCCTTAAGGAATCCATGGATAAGTGGAAAGTAAAGTAGCCATTCAATGCCCAAAAGAGGCAGAAAAAGAAATTAGAAAGACCCTCTCACTTGCTGATGAGGTCTTTCACAAACTGGGGGAGCTTGAATGCCCCTTTGAGGATGTCTTCATTAAAATATTTGCCAGATTTTATTTCCCCTCCCCTTTGTGCTGGTTCGTAATCAAGAGCCATGGTAAATGACCAGAATCCACTGGGGTACGTGGGTATGAAAGCCGTGTAGCTTGCGACCTTGGAAAATACCTTGCTCATTCCGCCATGCGCCATCTGGAGAGCCTTAGGCTGGTAAAATGGAGAACCCGACTGGGTTACCACTATGCCACTTTCGGAGAGAACTCCTTTTATGGCCCTGTAGAAATCTTCCATGAAAAGACCCTCTGCCGGGCCAACGGGATCTGTTGAGTCTATTACGACGAGATCAAACTTTTCCTTGGTTGTCTTGATGTATTTCACGCCGTCCTCAATCCTGAGGTCGACATGCTTGTCTTCAAATGACTTATAAAGATCATAAAAGTGCTTCTTGCAGACTTCCACGACCTGAGTGTCGATTTCCACATTTACTACCTTTTTGAAACCCATCTTTACGAGCTGGCCGGCAGTTCCGCCATCACCGCCTCCAATTACAAGTGCTGACTCAGGAGCTTTTTTGGCGAGATAATATGGTACCATGGTGATCATTTCGTGGTAGACGAACTCATCCCTTTCCGTGAGCTGAACTGTTCCATCAATAGTCAGAAGTTTGCCGAAATCGTAAGTTTCGAATACATCAATCCTCTGGAAATCCGTCTTGACCGAAAGTAATTGATCCTTGACCCGGAATGAAAGCTGCAGGTTGTCTGAATACCTTTCTGAAAACCAGTTTTCTATTAACTTCACAATCACTTCAATAGGAGGATTGTATTTAATTTTTTAAGTCAGTTTAAGGGAACAGTTGTACAGACATTTTGTTCAATTTTTGTCAATATGTCATTAATTTAGTTGATGAAATCCCCCATGCAATCCGCACAAAGGCATACAATCACCGGGAGATTCATGAACAAGAAGTAAGCTCAGAGAAAATCTAGATTTTTTAAAAAGCTAGAAAATATTGAGTCATCAGGCACTAAGCTCGCCAGAACGCAACAAATAAATATAAAAAATAAACTAATTAATATTCCTAAATTTTTATCATAAATTCAGAATATCAGAAAAAGCAACAATTTCTCATTTGCAGTAAAAACGTAATACAAATATTTTAATAGAACCAACTATATTATCATATTGGAGGAATGTTATGGTAGGAATAAGTGAGCTCTCTAAGACAGTATCTAAAAAGACTGGCACAACCCAGAAGGTTGCGAGAAACGTGATCAAGACCTTCTTGGACACTGTTGTCTCCGAAGCAGACAGAAACAGCAAGATTAACCTTGCTGGATTTGGAATCTTCGAGAGAAAGACACAGCAGGCCAGAAAGGCAAGGAACCCCCAGACGAAGAAAATTATTGAGGTTCCTTCCAAGAAGAAATTTGTCTTCAGAGCCTCAAGCAAGATAAAATACAAGTAATCTTTATTAACCGTTAGGTTAAAAATTTAAATTTTTCAATTTTTCATATTTAAGTCGTTTAAGCTGAATTTTCCTGGATATGAGGGGGTTGTGTTGGTGCCCTTCGGCTTCTCATGATTATAAGAATTCATTGAATCATCTCCAAGAAGTAATGAAATTTCTGGTAGAATTACCTCGAAACACTCCCGATTAAGTGAATTCACGATTGGTGGATTGCAAAATATGCTGAGTTCCCCGTAGAGTTTCTTTCTGAATGTAAAAATAGGTGTGAAGCCGAAAAAAATTACTTAGCTAAACTTCAAAGCTTGGAAAATTTCTTTTTTCGTTCTTTGGATGAATAGCCTGTAAGTACCTCAATAAGATCGTTGAAAAGGCGTATGGTCTTCATTGGATCAGGATTTTCAGGATCGTTCACTGTGTTTACCGCGAGATTTTTACCTTCTGCGTAAATTTCCATAGACTTGACCCCTGGAAGGGAACAAAAAACATGTCCATCTTTAGCCTCCCCATTCCCTGTGGATTCCTTCACCTTTGTGAGCAGTTCTTGAGTGCTGATTGAAACTCCTTTCTTTACTGGGTAGATTCTTGCCATTTTTTCACCTTAAGCTACTGTCTTCTTCACTGTGGCCTTCTTCTGGTATTTCTTTGAGAGGGCCCTGAGATAGATGAGATTCATGTATTGGGCATCATGCTCAAGCAGAGGCGAGCTTGAGATTATTGTCATATCGGAATCAAAATCAATAAGAGACTCTGCCAAGGTCTCGAACTTGAGGTCTCCGTGTTTGATAGCTGTAAGTTTTTCCTCATTGTGGTCCTGATATTCCACACCAGCAAATTCAGTGTAGAGATCCCCTTTAGAGTACTTTGAGAATTCGCTTATAACAGCGTCAAAATCTTTCACTTCAATTAGTGAACCCGTGTTAATGGAGTGCAGGTGAGGGAAGTTCAAAATTGGCTCAATGTCTTTTACTTTCTTTGCAAGTGATATGAGTTCAGTTGTTGTTCCGAAAATTTCAGTCTTCCCCGAAGCCTCTACCCCGATGTATGGGTACCCATGCTCAGGGGAGTATTTTTGTGAAAGATCCGTATACACATCAGTGGCACGTTTCAGGCTATCTTTCTTGGAGCCTGAATAGAAACCGGTATGTGTTACTACCCTATGTGCATTCATTGCCTTCCCCATCATCAAAGTCCACTTCAAGTGGTTGTAGGACTTATCCCCCATCTCATCCTCCTGAAGTAGTTCCATGTAGTATGGAGCATGCATTGAAAGACTTACATCCAGTTCTTTCGCCAGTTTTCCACCGTCGATGAGATCTTCGTAATTCCTGGCCATGTTCCAGAACAGTTCCTGAACGATGTCATCTTCCTCTATGACACTGTCAATTCCTATTCCCACATAATTCCCATCTTCATCCTGCCTCAGGACATCTACTATTATGGAAGATTCTATGTCTCTTGGATTCATTCCTGCATATTCAAGGGCAGGGGTTTCTTCAACGTTGACACGAAGAAGTTGCACCTCAAGGGCATTAAGCCCCAGATTATGGGCGTCTTCAACAG
>JAJZOK010000150.1 GCA_021811525.1 Thermoplasmata archaeon
ACATCTTCATAATATAGGAGGGGAATTCGTATTTTACGTAGCTCTGATTCTGGTTTTCCAGCTTTGTGTATATGCCTGCTGCAATTTCCTCAGCAAAGCCCTTGAAAGCGTAGTGCTGTTTCTTTATAACCCTTCCAATGAACCTGTCAGACTGGGAAAGGATGTCATATGCTTCCGACAGATCTTTTAAGTCAGGGGCCTCTGCAGGAAGGTTCTTGTCAATCCACATGAGGTAATCCTCAGTGGTGAAGTCCTTCTCCATCAGCTCAGACAAGGTCTTTTCATACCTGTGGTCCTTGAAAGTTGTGTGGATTGTATTGTAGATATTGGTCTGTATATCCCTGTAAGTCAGTTCTGTTGAAGTCTCAGGCTCATCAAGGTAACTGAATGCACTCAGCGAATCGTTTATTGTGCCCCTGATGTCATCTGAATTTTTCTCCATGATCCTGTCCACGAGATCCTGCGAATATCTAAGGCCTTCAGTCGCAGCGATTTCCCTAAGGCGCTGGGAAAGTCTCGCTCTGAACATCTTGTGGTCGCTGTCACCACGCCGCTTGTATTGCCTGTATTCCAAAACCACTGAATTGTTTATTATGTCCTTAGCCGCAGATTTTCTCCTGAATGCATAGAAATCATTCATGGTGAGGATGATGGGGTTATGTGTCCTGTTAATTATCTTTGAAAGTTCCGTTATGCCTCCCGAATCTCCACCAGTGGATCTGCTTCTGCCCTCGAAGATATTGTCTGCCTCGTCAATGAGTATAATCTTTGCAAACCCGGCTTCGCTGGTTGTGCCGATGTTCATGAGGTCTCCATACTGGGACGCCATCAGTGCCACCCGCTTCATGGAGTCTGCATTTCTTTCATCAGAGGCGTTCATTTCTATAAGCGGGACTCCTGCCTCTTTGGCAAGAACCACTGCAGTGGTTGTCTTCCCGGAACCTGGCGGCCCGTATAGAATAAGCGCCCTCTTCACTGGAGTTCCCTCTTTCCACAGGTTGATCCAGTTCCTGATATCCTGAAGTATCTTCTGGCTCACAATGAGATCTGAAATGGTCTTTGGCCTGTATTTCTCAATAATCGCAGTCATGTCAGGATACTTTTAACCCGGAAGGTACCTCCCTATCTGTTGTCAGCAGGGAAAGCAGATCATCCTTCTCTACTGCGAGAAGCATTCCCTGGCTTTCCAGCCCCATGAATTTTGCCTTTTTAAGGTTGTTAACAATGACAATGGTCTTTCCTACAAGGTCTGACGGCTCATAATACTCTGAAATACTGGAGACTATCTGCTTTTCCAGTCCGTCTACATCGACAAGTATTCGAAGCAGGCTTCTTGATTTCTCCACTTTTTCGCAGTGGGTAACCTTAACGGCCCTGAGGTCAAGTTTTCTCACTTCATCTATGCTTATTTCATCAGTTCCAGACATCTATTCTGCACCTAAGATTTCATGAACTCTTTTCCGAGGGCTTCCCTCGCTATAATAGTTTTCATGACTTCCCTGGAACCCTCTGCAAGCTGGAACGACCTTATGCCTCTGAGCGCAAGTTCCTGCGGGTTGTATTTGGTGTAACCATAGGCACCATGCCACTGGAGCGCGTCGTTTATTGCATCAAAAGCCCATACTGTGGAAAGGAGCTTCGCTATTGCAACTTCCTTGGAAACTTCGAACCTTGAGAACTTGCCACTCTTCTGCTCCATGTCATACATCCAGAGTGCCTTGTATCCAAGTGTTCTTGCCGCTTCCATTCTGGCTACATGGTCTGCAAGCTGGAACTGGAGCCCCTGGAACTTTCCTATGGGCTGGCCGAATGCTTTTCTTTCCTTCATGTATTCCATTCCGTTCTCCAGTGCAGTTGTGGCGGAAGCAGCGGATATTACTGCGATCAGTGCCCTTGCGAATTCGAATCCCAGGTGGACAATCTTGAAACCCCCGTTCAGTGTGCCCAGGAGATATTTCTCAGGAACCGGGAAATCCTTGATCCTGATTGAACCCCAGGTAGACCCTTCTCTTCCCATTTCCTCAAGTGGGGTTATTTCAAGGTACTCATCACTGTGCGGAACATAAAAAAGCGAAACACCCGAGGTTCCCCGGGCCCTGTCGGTTTTTGCAACGGTGACATATCCTCCGCCCATCTCCTTGATATCCTTGACAAGGCTGATATATGCCTTTTCCCCATTTATGATGTAATTAGTGCCTTTCTTGTCGGCCACAGTGGTCATGGAACCAATGTCAGAACCAAAGTTGGGTTCTGTGGAGGCGATGCCTGTAAGGATCTTGCCTGCTGCAACCTGAGGGAGTATTTGTTCTTTGAGCTCTTCTGTTCCAAACCTTCCCAGGAGGTAAGACCAGGCGTTGTCAACAAGGAACATCACAGGTATGGATGCAGTCGGATCAACACGTGCAATCTCTTCAACAGCAATTCCAGTGGTGACGGCATCTGCTCCCATTCCACCATATTTCTCAGGCACGGTCATTCCGAGAAGGTTCAGTTTACGAAGGCCATCCATTATTTCCTTTGGAATGCGCTTTTTCTGGATCATTTCAGGCAACCTTGGGGCAATTTCTTTCTTTGCAAATCCCCTAACAGAATCTCTCAGTATTTCCTGCTCTTCTGAAAATGTAAAATCCAACATATTTGCACCTTTTCAGTATTCTTTACACGTATAATTCAATTCTTCATAGGTTCTTTTTTCAAAATTAATGAAGAATTGAGATGGAAAACTATACCTTGGCTGGAGCTGCCAGTTCAGGTTTCCCGGGCAGTTTGTTATAAAGAATTTGCGCCAATGGCGTTAAAATCAATTTTTGCCATGGATGGATCTTTTGCAAGGAGCGTGACCCTACTGTCCCTTCTTTCAGCAGTAAGTTCGTAGCCTAAGTTTTCGCCCAGCTGCCTGCTGAATTCTAGAATGAAGTCATGGGATGGCATATTATCAATGCCCAGCCTGTTTATCGACTGGCCCACATGCACATAGCCCTTTGACTCGATGAAGTGTGGATCAGCAATCCTGTCCATTCTGGTATATTCTTCAATATAGGGCATGTTGACATCTTTCACAAGCGTGTGCCTTATTACTTTCCTTGTATCGAGTGATGGAAGAAGTTCCAGAGTGCGGTTGAAGTTCTCCCATGCATTTCCGATGGATGGGTTCAGAAGATCGAAGAAAATCTGCTTTGTGGGCCCGGCTGTGGTAACATAAAGCTGCGTGGGCAACGGGTCAAGTTTCTCCAGCACCATTGGCAGAGTACCATTAGTAACCAGAAAAGTCGATATGCCTCTCTTTTTTGCAAGTTCAATGAATTCCCCAAGCCTCGTGTAGAGGGTAGGTTCCCCGGTCAGGGAGATGGCAATATGTTTAGGGTCTTCAGCTTCTTTCCACTTTTCTTCTGTTACTTTCGGATTTCCCTTGAAGCCTGAAATGAGTTTCTTATGTGCCTTGATAGACTCTTCAAGAATAAATTCTGGATCGTCTTCGTCTGAAATGTGCATGCTGTCAAATCCCTGGAATCTCCAGCAGAAAGAGCAGTTCTCAGTGCAGGAGCTCAGTGCCGGCGTCATCTGGACGCACTGGTGGGACTTTATTCCATAGAAATCCCCCTTGTAGCATCCACGGCCGCCTGTCAGTTCATTCTTAGTCCAGTGGCAGACCTTGACAGCAGAGTGTTTTCCCACAAGCCCGTAGTGCTGCTTCTTGTAGATTTCTACATATTGGGTTTCCACGAGGCAACAGAATTTGAGCTTATATAATCTTTACCTTATCTTTAGTGACACAAAGGCACAGAGGATCAGCATTAATTGGAGGTTTCCATACAGAGATTGATGGCTGAATTCACCATTGAACCATTATCAGCTCATATGGAAACAAAGTTCAGGGACTTCATGAGAGAATATGACTTCGCACCCGCTGACGAGAGTATATTCAAGTGGTACCGCAGTTTTAAAGGAACCACAATGTTTTTCTCAGCTGTTGATGGGAATATCATAGGTACGGGGATGTCTGTATCATTTGGCAGGAGCGGATGGATAGGTGCTATATGTGTCCACAGGGAATTCCGTGGAATTGGCCTCGGCAAGGCACTTACACAGTGTACTGTAGATCGCCTGAAAAGCCAGGGTGCAGTGTCAATTCTATTGAGGGCAAGTGAGGATGGTGCAAAATTATACAGGAAAATGGACTTTCTTGATACTGCAAGCTATGAGAATTTCATTGTGGCAAATGGTGATATAAAACCCTCTGAAAGAACAGATTTCCTGGAAATTAACCATCTGTCAGAACGGCACTTTTCCTTGGATGTGGAATTCTCAGGTGAAGGAAGAAGCACAGCACTCTCTCTTCTTCCCGATTCAAGGGGTTTTGAGTTATGCCATGGGGAAGATCTCGAGGCTTTCGTTTACCCGTCCATAGGGGAAGGCATTGTTGGGATCTCCCGTGATGAGGGTTACCTCCCCGATATAGTTTCCAAGATAATGTCAGGAAGGGCAGGCAAAATAAGGACCTTAAAAGGCACAACCCTGAACAGGTATATGCATGAACTTGGTTTTGAAACAAATGATGGTGCGAGAAGAATGGCGCTCGGGCCTGATCCCTTAATAAATAAAAATGGGGTTATTGGAACAATAAGTTCCAGCATTGGTTAAGAGTTTAATCCTCTCCGCCGCCCATTCCGCCTGGTGGCATTCCGCCGGCTGGTCCCCTTGATCCCTTTGTGGCGATTACATCATCAATCCTCAGGATCATGACAGCGGCTTCTGTTGCTGCCTCAATGGCCTGCTTCCCTACCCTGACAGGCTCAATGACGCCAACTTTGTCCATTTCTTCGACCTTTCCGCTGTAAACGTTGATTCCTGCGGTCTTCTTCCCTTTGGCGTGCTCGTTCCTTATCTTTATGAGTATGTCAATGGCATCAAGGCCAGCATTCTCTGAAAGGGCCCTTGGAATTTCTTCCAGGGCGTTGGCAAATTTCTCTATTGCAAGTTGCTGCCTTCCTCCAACCTTTGAGGCATATTCCCTGAGCTTCAGGGAGATTTCTGCTGCAGTTGAGCCTCCACCGGTGACAAAACCCTCGTCCTCAACGGCTGCTGCTACCACATGAGTTGAGTCAGTGATAGACCTGTCTATCTCGTCAACAACATGGTCGGTTCCTCCCCTGACAAGTATGCTTACTGCCTTGGGATTCTTGCATCCCCTTACAAAAGTCAGGTAGTCATCGCCGATCTTGACCTGTTCAACTTCATCTGCAGCGCCGAGGTCCTGCGGGCTCAGTTCATCCACTGATGATGCAATGGCGGCCCCAGTTGCTTTGGATAGTTTCTCAATGTCACTCTTCTTGACTCTCCTTACAGCGTATATGCCTTCCTTTGAGAGATAGTGCTGTGCAAGGTCATCGATACCTTTCTGGGTGATGAGAACGTTTGCCCCGCTTTCCTTTACCTTCCTGACCATGTCCTTGAGGACTGTTTCTTCCTGTGTAAGGAATTTCTGGATCATTGAAGGGTCATCTATCCTGATGTTCGTGTCAAACTCAGGCTTCTTGATTTCAAGTGCGGCGTTAAGCAGTGCAATCTTTGCTCCTTTCACGAAGTCGGGCATGCCGGGGTGGACTTTTTCCTTGTCAACTATGATGCCGTATATGAGCTGCGTGTCATCGATGTCTCCGCCCTGTTTCTTTACGATCTGGATGTTGTCGAAGTCGACGGAATAACCCTGCTCTGTTTTTTCTGCAACTGCCCTGATTGATTCGTATGAAATTTCAGAAAGTTTTTCCTTGCTCGAGGAAGCGCTCTTGCTGCTCAGGGATGTAGCTGCCATCTTCATCAGCAGTTCCTTGTCAGTAAACTTCACCGGCTTCTTAACGTCGTCAAGAATCTTCTTGGCCTGGTCTGCGGCCATTCTGTAACCTGCAGAAATTACCGTTGGATGCACATTCTGGTTAATAAGGCTCTCCGCTTCCTGGAGAAGCGCACCTGCAACAATGACTGCGGTAGTGGTTCCGTCACCCACAAAAGTGTCCTGGGTCTTTGAGACTTCCACCATCATCTTGGCAGCAGGGTGTTCAACGTCCATTTCCTTGAGAATAGTAACTCCATCGTTTGTTATGACAATGTCACCGAGGGAGTCAACAAGCATCTTGTCCATTCCTCTGGGTCCAAGGCTTGACCTGACTGCATTTGCAATGCTCTTTGCTGCGTCAATATTGTTTTTCATGGCATCTTTGCCGGTTTCTCTTCTAGTACCTTCCTTTAATATGAATATTGGTTGGCCACCTATCATAAGTCCTCAGCAAGTAAAAATAAACTTCTATATAACCATTTCTAAACTTCATTAGTTCAAAAACGCTTTGTTTTACAAGCTTTTTACATAATAATCTCTTGCTGCTTTTGCAGTGCAAAATTCCTTTATTTCAGCAGTACATGTATGGGCATGATGGAAGCAGACACAGTTGAAATTTCAGGCTCTAGGTATGAATACATTAAGGTGCCCATGACAAAGGCTCCGCTACTTCTCCTTAAGGGCAAGAAAGGGTTCGTGATGTGTGGTTATCTGAACCTGGATGCGGCAAATAAACTCGGGGACTGCGCAGTAAGGGTCTCAGGGGTAAACGATTTGAAGACTCTACTAGAAAGCAAAGCTGCGGGCGTTTCAGAAGAAGCCAAAAAATTGGGCATATCTGAGGGGCAGAAGGTCTCAGATTTCATCCATCTTCTGGCATAGTACTTTATGATTGGCGGAAAAGCTGCTGTAGGCATTCTGAGGAGCGGGGCCCTCTCCCTGCTAATAAAGAGAGGAGAATACCCCGGTGATCCGTGGTCCGGCAACATAGCATTTCCAGGGGGCCACATAAAGAATGGGGAATCCATACAGCAGGGCCTTCTAAGGGAGATAAGTGAAGAAGTGAACCTGGAACTCAGGGAAAACCAGATTGTGGAAGCCCTACAGCTGGTAACCCCTTTTAGGGCTCCGGATCTTATTGTCTATCCATTTGTCATAGAAGTGGAAGACCTGTCCAACGCAAAACCCGGACCGGAAGTGGCGGAAATCAAAGCCGTCAACCTCCTGGAATACAGGAGAGCCAAACAGCCGCTGAACGGTTTTCCAGCATTAGATTATGGCGGCTGGATTGTCTGGGGATTGACCTACAGGATTATAACCGGATATCTTGGCATAAAGCCTTAGGCCGGGTGCTGCACAAATTCCTGTTGCGCTGCCTTTCCCATTTCGAGGCCTGACTCCAGTGCGCTAAGGTTGATTTCAAGTGACTTTTTTGAGAAGATCCTGCTGATCTGGTTCTTGACAGATTCCAGTGAAAGGTCGAGCCAGCCTGTTCCAATTGCAAATCCAAGCAGTGCAATATTTGCAGCCTTGAAACTTCCAGATTTTCTTGCAGCTGAAACTGCGTCTATAGTTCTCAGGCGGAAATTCTCAGAAATAGATTCAGTCAAAAGATGCAGGTCAGGGTACTCCTCATGCCTGATGCTCAAAGACACGGGCACAAGCTTCTCTGTGCTCATAACAACCCTGGATCCAGTTGGCGCCCTTGACAATGCGCGTTTTGTTTCAAGAGGTTCCATGCCAATGGTGAGGTCCACATCTCCATCAGGTATGATCGGGGCGTGGTAATCCCCTATTCTGACATCAACAGTCACTGAACCTCCTCTCTGCGCAAGGCCATGTATCTCTGACATGATAACTTTCTCCCCCTGCTCTATGGCAGCCTGGGATATTATGAGTCCCAGTGTTATTACTCCCTGTCCACCTACTCCCGCAAGCAAAATATTAGTTTTCATTGCTGGTCACCTCGATTGCCTTGAAAGGACATACATAAGGTTGGGAACACACACCGCACCCATCGCAGAGCACAGGATCAATAGTTACTTTTCCGTTGGATACTGAAAGGGCAGGACACGCAAAATTCTCAACACAGTTGTAACATGAGGAGCATTTCTCAGCAACAACTTGATACTTCACTTCTATCCCCTCCCTCCTCATTCGGTTGTCCCGGAGGATTGCGCATTCGCGTTTTGCAATAACCACTGACACACCCTCATTCTTCAGGCCTTCCATTATTGCCCCAAGCGTCTCCTTCAGGTTGTAAGGGTCCACTGTCTTTACGCTGTCAACACCAAGGGATCTGACTATATTTTCGATGGACTGGTTTTTCTGCCTTCCTGTAGTTAGTGAAACTGGAGTCCCGGGGTTTGGCTGCCGTCCGGTCATGGCTGTAACATCATTGTCCATGATCACAACAAGCATCCGTGAATTGTTGTTTACCGCATTTACCAGTGCGGGAATACCTGCATGGAAGAAAGTTGAGTCGCCAATAAACGAGATTATCCTCTGGTCGGTTGCCTTGGTAAAGCCTGAACCAACACCAACAGAAGAACCCATTTCAAGCATAATGTCTGCCTCGCTGAAAGGTTCGTAATTGCCAAGGGAGTAACACCCGATGTCTGAGGAATAAATCGGATCATCCAACTTAAGCATCTTCACTGCCCTCTTCACCGCAAAATATGTGGCCCTGTGGGGGCACCCAGCACAAAGTACCGGTGGCCTCGGTGGCAGTTCATTTCCCTGTATGTACGGTTTTCTGTCTGCAACAATGAATCCCAGCTTGACTGCAAGTGATTCTTCAAGGGTGTTTGGCGAAGTCTCATGGCTCATGGGTATGGTACCATCCATTTTACCATGGATAGTCACTTCAGGAAAACCAGCATCAGCAATTGCCCGAACATCCGATTCTATGATCGGGTCTACTTCCTCCACCACAATGATGTTACCGTGCCTTGACAGGAATTCCCTTACTGCTTTTTCAGGCATGGGGTTTGTAATGCCAAGTTTCAGGACTTCAACATCAATCTGGTGTTTGTCAAGCACGTCCCTGAGGACATTGTAAGCTTCTCCAGACGTTATTATGCCAATCCTGGATTCATGGTCCCCTTCACTTCTGTTCAGGACTCCCTGGAAATCATGCTCACCAATTCGCCCCATTTTGGCAACCAGTTCATCCTTATAGCCATATGCGTTCGAAGGCAGTGATACAAAGCTCCTGCCCCCTTTCTTAAATCTTCCCCCGAGGTTTGGTGCCGTAACAGGTGAAAGGGTTACGATGCCCCTCATATGGCTTATCCTTGTGGTTGTCCTGAATATAACCGGAAGATTTTCCATTTCTGATATCTCGAAGGCCACTTTGAGAAATTCCTTGGCCTCCTGCGGGTTTGAGGGCTCGATTAGGGGGACATGGGCAAAATGTGCGTAGTGGCGGTTGTCCTGCTCATTCTGAGAGGAGAACATTGAAGGGTCATCCGCAGTCATGATGACCATGGGGCCACGGATTCCAGTATAGGAAATGCTCATGAGCACATCGGAGGCAACATTTAACCCCACATGCTTCATGAAAACAAAGGATTTCAGCCCTGCCAGAGAGGCGGCAAATGCCGATTCCATGGCAACTTTTTCATTCACGGAAAATTCGAATTTCATCCCTGCCTCAGCCCCTATTTCATAGAGAATGTCTCCAACTTCGCTGGACGGTGTTCCAGGATATGTGGTGGCTACAGCCACTCCAGCCTCAATTGCTCCACGCGCTATAGCTTCGTTTCCAAGAAGGAACATGTTCTCACCAGGCTTTCCGGTAAGCAGGCTCTCATAAGCCGACATAAATAATCTCATGCATTCAAAGAGATTTGACTATATGAAGTGATACCCAGAAATATTTAGTGTGTCATTGTTTGTCAGGGCTTATTTTCAAGGTTCTGTGAATAAGTGTCATGCCCTGTTTAAAAAGAACTTATGATGACAATGAGTATCATGGTATATTATTCTGTTCTCACACTGGAAATGAGATTTTTGCATCTGCTGCGACAGCTCCAGCCGCAGACACAATCACAGGATTGAGGTCCATTGATAGGATATCTAGTTTGCCTCCAGAAATCATGCCACTCACTTTAAGGAGAAGGTCAGCAATTTTTTCACAATCTATCTTCGTGCCCCTGAATCCTTTGCAGAAAACTCCAGACCTAATTTCCTGTATCATGTCAAGCGCATCCGGCCTGCCGATTGGGAGTTTCCTGAAAGCGACATCATGGTACAGTTCAGTGTATATTCCGCCGGTTCCCAGCATTATTACCGGTCCGAAGACCGGATCCCGGGTCACTCCAACAATGAACTCTACCCCCTTGGGTGCCATCTCTTCCAGGAGGAATTCTGAGTGCGGGAACCTCTTTTTCATTGCGCCGTATTCTTCCAGGAGATCATAAGTCCCCATTATTCCAGCCTTCACCCCGCCCACGTCGCTCTTGTGGATGATTGAAGCGTCAGAGACTTTCAGCACAAGCGGAAACCTGAGCTCTATTTTATCAGGCAGTGTTTCAAAGACGATTCCCCTCGGTGCAGTGATTCCGTATTCCCTGAGAATGGCCTTGGCTTCAAATTCCGTGATATTTCTTATTCCCGGTTTCATCTCTATCTCAGTGGTCATTCAACAGCCTCCCCAAGTAGATATTTCTCAGGTAAAGTGCTTTCATTGCCGATACGGTTCTCTGCACAGATGGGTAAGCAGGTATCCCTGCCTTTTCAAATTCGACCATCAGTTTACCTGTAAGCCTGTTTCCAATCACTCCCACCACAACTGTCTTTTTCCTGGATGCTTCAGCAATTGGCCCGATCACTGAAGTATCTATCTTCGGGGTCTGTGGCAGAGCATAAGCGATAATTCCATCCACATTCTCTGATTCAACCAGGATTTCAAGGATTGAAGCATAGGACTGGGTACTCCCATCAGCAGTTAGGTCAATGGGATTGTTCAGGGAGGCAATTGGCAGTGCGTGCTGTTTCAACTTGCCGATTTCTTCCTGGCTGAATCTAGCCATTGCAAGTGCAGGTCTCGAATCCTCAGATGTGAGCAGGTCAGTGGTAAGCACTCCAACCCCTCCCGCGGTGGTCAGAACTGCAATCCTCTTCCCCTCCAGCGGCCTGGCATAAGCAAGTGCCCGGCCGAAGTCAAGGAGTTCAACCTCACTGTAGGCACGCACAACCCCAACCTGCCTCATAATTCCGTCAAGAACCCTGTCGTCTGTGGCAAGTGCTCCTGTATGGAATGAAGCTGCTGTCGATGCTTCACGTGTCCTTCCAGTTTTAAGGATCGTAACTGGCTTCTTCATGTTTACATGCTTTATTGTCCTGAAAAACTTCTCTCCGTTAGAGATGCTCTCCAAATATGCAACAATGGACCTGGTCTCATCATGTTCCAGGAACATTTCCATCAGGTCATCTTCATCAATATCCGCGCGGTTACCTATGTTCACGAAACCTGATATTCCTGTGCCGTTTTCTGCCAGGGAATCCATGACAAGCAGCCCAAGGGCACCACTCTGGGAGATGAAACCTATCTGGCCCTCTCCCGGGAACCAGATCCTTTCTCCGGGTGTCAGTGCAGTATTCACCTTGGAATGAGGGAAAAGTACTCCAACCGTGTTTGGCCCGATGAGCCTTGTTTTTGTCCCTTTCAGCTTTTCTTTGAGGCTGTCTTCAAGTATCTTGCCTTCTTCTCCAAGTTCTGAAAAACCCCCTGCGACTATTATGACAAATTCAACACCCCTCTGGACGCATTCCTGCAGGACGGAAGGTGCAAGCCTTGCGGGAAGTGCAATGACTGCGAGATTCACTTTTTCCGGCACCGAGGAAATATCCGCATAGCATTTCAGCCCAAGGATCTCTTCATATGAGGGGTTTATGGGGTAAATCTTGCCAAGGAATCCCTGGTTCACAAGGTTTTCCAGCACCGCATTTCCAATCTTTGAACGGTCAGGGGATGCGCCTATAACTGCAATTGCATTGGGGCTGAGGAGATTATTAAACAAGTTCAACCATAATTTCAGTTGTTGATGGCGTATTAAGCCCATACCTAATATTTTCAGGTTTTGTCCCTTTTTGGCAATGAAGCTGGATTAAAACTGTGATTTCCCCTATAACGGTTGTTATTCAACTACTTCGGATTGGTATGTCCGCGTGCCATTCCTGTCAAAGGAGACCCTGACGACAAAATTAGAGGTATCCATCAGGGCTTTCTGTAGCTGCTGGACGCTGTCATGCCTGCTTATTACCAGAAGAAACCCGTCTGAACCTCCACCCATTAGTTTTGCTGCCTGGGCACCGTTTTCAACTGCGAAAGAGATAAGGGAATCGATCCTTTCATTGGACACCTTCTTTCCAAGCTGTTTCTTTATGTGCCAGCCTGCATTCACCGCAGAGGAGAAGCCTTCAAAGTTCCCTGAAATTACGGAATCCCTCATTTCAGTTGCAAGATTCTTCATGACTTTCAGGTTAGAAACTAAGTCACTGTCCCCGTCACGAGATTTTTCCACCTGCTCCTGTAAAACAGAAGTGCTTTCCCTGGTGTTGCCAGTGTACACCAGAAGGGTTCGCTTCTCAAGTTCTGCCATGAAATTCTGGTATTGTGAAAGATCGGTTGACTGTTCCTTCCCTGGGGCAAATTCCATATACTTGAAATTTCCGAGGCTTACAGCGAATGGATCCTGTTTTCCCAGGGTGATGCCAAAATAATCATGCTCAAGGCTGAAAGCTTCCCTTGCAAGGCTCCATGGATCCACAGTCTTCCCCTGAATAAGGTAAATGAGTTTTAGAAGTGCAGTGGTAAGGGCACTTGATGATCCGAGGCCGGATCCAGGGGGCACACCGCTGTTAATAGCAATACGGCCTTTGGAGATTCCCCGGCTCTCAAGGAGTCTTGACATCTTGCTAAGCACTTCATTGTCACCGGTTCCCTTTCCAATAAGGATGCTCTTGAGGAAATCCCGTGAAGATATTTCCAGATCATAATCATCCGGTGTATAAATGACCGTAACTCCCCTGTCTATTGCAGTGTTGACCACTGCTCCCCCATACTTGTCGCAGAAGGGCGAAATGTCAGTGCCTCCACCGCCAAAGCTTACCCTGAAAGGGCTGTAGGCGGTGAATCTTTTTCCGGCCATTGCAATACGCACATGACCTGCTATCTCATAAATGTGAAGCATGAGGGTCTCCCTGAAATAATGGATATATATGCTTGTGGCATGTTGTAGCAATGGAAAAAAACAACAGCTACTGGCATACAATTTCTGCTGGGCCCGAACCACCTGAACACCTTTACGTAATAGTCGAGACTCCTAAGGGCAGCAAGAACAAGTTCGAGATTTCAAAGAAGTTCCCCGGGGTTGTACTTGACAGGGTGCTGCACTCATCTGTGATGTATCCCATTGAGTATGGTGCAGTTCCACAGACCCTTTATGCAGATGGCGATCCCCTGGATGCAATGGTTCTGACAAGTGAACCCACTTACCCGGGAATAATAATTGAAGCTAGGCCCGTTGGAGTTATGAAGATGATAGACCAGGGGGACCAGGACAACAAGATCCTCATGGTTGCCGAGGGCGACCCCAGATACAAACACGTAAAGAGCTACAGCGATCTGCCTGAGCACACCTTGAAGGAAATAGCCAACTTCTTCCAGACTTACAAGATCCTTGAGAACAAGAAGACTGAAGTCCTAGGCTGGGAAGGCAAGGATTTTGCAATTAAGGAAATCAAGGAATCCATGGAAACCTACCGGAAAAAATTCCCTCAGTAAATATGGAAAGCAGCACAACCATTCCAGTTGGAAAAGGAAAGGTCACCATAGACCGTTCACTCAGGGAGTACGGGGAAAAGGGGTATTACATAATCATCAGGATGGAGACTGTTGCCGGGCCCTGCAACGATGTTGACTGCGAAAGGATACCTGTTGGCATTGTTGAGGTTGCACAGGTGCCTGACCAGTCATACAGGATATATGCAGGGGACGGGTATTTCCTGGCAATCGACCCGCCTGTCCAGATGTACATAGACAGGGATAGGCTTTCCGTGACCCTCAAGAAAAGTGCCCTTGGAAAACTTGTTGCCAAAGGCCTTTATTTCTCCTGAACTGCTCAGAGTAAATTACTCCAGAATGAACTTTTCCCAATGTTTTTAAGGGCCCCTGTGGTACCCCCATACGCCGTTTGAAGAGTTGAAGGACAGGTTCCAACTGGGGAACAGGGAGCTATGGGGAGTGAGTGTAGCTTCAGGCATACGTTCCATCGGCTTTGGAGCCACCTGGCCATATATGGCCATATTTCTCAATAATACCCTTGGCGTCCCTGTTTATTTTGTAGGTGTAATATTTACCCTCGGGTCAATAGTTTCCATTGTCTTCAGTATTGGTGGCGGGGCCCTTGCTGACATGATAGGGAGGAAGAAAGTTCTCATCCTGGGAAGCGGCCTTTCCGGAGCGCTGTTCCTGGCTGTTGCAATCCTGCTGCATTATTCGGCCCCCACACTTGCTATTGTTGCAGTTTTCATTTTCACTTCAGCCGGGGGTTCGCTGATATTCCCATCGGCCAATGCCCTTGTTGCTGACGTAACATCGCCTGCGGATAGGACCAATGGTTACGTGGTGTACAGGATAATGTCAAACCTCGGATGGGCCATAGGCCCACTCAGCGGGGCATTCATATATGACAGTGGAATATTCTGGATTTTTATCCTCATAACTGCATGCAGCGTAATTCAGGGCCTCATGGTCCTGTACATGGTAAAGGATCGGTGGAAAGAAAGACGGAAGAGTGAGAGCATCAGGAAAACCGGCAAGATCAGTATTATCTCTTATGACCGGTTTCTTATAGTCTTCACAGTGGGGACATTCTTTCTCACACTGGTTTCATCCCAGTTCTCGGTCACTCTTCCGGTTTTCATAAAGGGCAGTGTCTCCATCCCCACAAGCTACATCGGTTACATTTACGCAGTAAACGGGGTTGTCGTGGTCATAGGCCAGTATCCTATCACCAATCTCATGAAACGGTATCCGGAAATCCTCTCAATGATACTGGGTACAGCTGCCTATGCCATAGGGTATCTTTTTGTAGGTTTCTCCTCAAACCTTGCGGATCTCATGGGGGACATGCTCATCATAACAATTGGTGAAAATCTTGTATCTCCGGTAATGAACAGCATTGTTTCAAAGATAGCGCCAAGTGACAAGCTTGCCCGGTACCTCGGATTCATGGGGATGATGAACTCATCTGGAAGGGCATTCGGCCCGTCAGTGGGAACATTTCTTATCTCGCTTTATTCATTCAATGGCCTGAAGCTGTGGTCCACCATGGACCTTTTTGGAATTGCGGGCATAGCACTGTTCCTTGCCTTTTCCAGGATGGCGGCCCGAAGGGAGCCTGACATTCAGCAGGACACCCTGGATCAGAGTGCCTGAGAGCCAACCGACAGCAGTACCCCAATGAGGAAAATGAAGCCGATAAAGGTGTTGGAATTCTGGAAAGATACCTTGATGCTTCTGGGGTCGTCCGGGTTTACTATGTAATGCTGGTAGAAGATCAGTATGGAAATGGGTATAAGCGAAAGGAAATAGAACACTGATCTCAGGTAGAAGCCAAGGATAAGGAAGAATGCAAACGTCAGGGCATGGATAAGGTTTGAAAGGAGCAGCCCCCTCTTGATTCCGTAATCTGTCATCACTGTCCTGAGGCCAAGGGTCCGGTCATGCTCCATGTCTGGTATGGTGTAGATCATGTCGAATCCGGCAATCCAGAGGGATGAAGCGAAGAATATGAGGTAAAGAGGCCATGTGTGCGGGAAGGCGGGCATGATTGCAAGATAGCCTGCAAGAACTCCCACTCCAATGGTCAGGCCCATGTAGATGTGCCTCCACGGGGTTATCCTCTTCAGGAATGGATCCGTAACAAAGAGGAAAAGGACTATTGGCGAAAGGATGAACACGAAGGAGTTGAGGAGGAAGGCTGAAATCTCGAATATTGCCCCGAAGATGAGTGTTAGGGCGACAGCAGTGCTGACCCTCATCTTTCCAGTGACGAGGAGCCACTCTCTCTTCCTGGGGTTGAGCCTGTCAAACTTGAGTCCCTCAATCCTGTTTACAGACATTGCGGTTGCCCTTGCAAATGTTGTTGCTACAAGTATGAGCAGAAGCTTCACATAGTCATAATGCCCCGCCGATGCAAGCACCGCGCCGCTGAATACAAAAGGCAGGTCGAAAACCGTGTGTTCCAGCTTTATGTACTCCACAATGTCCTTAAGCTTCATAATCCGTATTCTCTCCATCTTTTCCTTACTGTATCTTTAATTTCTTCAGGCACATCCATCACTTCTGGCCAGTTTCTGGTGAAGCCTTCGGCCTGTCCCTTACGTGTGGCATCAATGCCCATTTTTGAACCGTAATTAAACTGTTGGGATGCGTGATCCAGGCTGTCAGTTACTGTTCCAGGCACAATAAACACATCCCTCTGGGGGTCTATTCTGGTGCTCATGGCCCATATTACCTGTTTTCTGTCATGGACGTCAATGTCTGAATCCACAACAACAATTATTTTTGAAAACATTAGCTGGCCAAGCCCCCACAATGCGAACATTACTTTCTTGGCCTGCCCCGGATACCTTTTCCTTATGGAAACCACAACCATATTGTGGAAGACCGCCTCTTCCATGGTATTCATATCCATTATCTCAGGGATCTGGAACCTGATAATGGGCAGAAACATCCTTTCTATGGCTTTTCCAATTATTACGTCCTCGTGCCATAGCTTCCCAACTATGCTGGTGGGATAGATGGGGTTCTTCTTCTCTATAACCCTCTTCACGTGGAAAACAGGAAACTGTTCTTCCAGGGAATAATAGCCAGTGTGGTCTCCAAATGGACCTTCCAGCCTCGTTTCAGCGGGATCAACAATTCCTTCCAGAACAATTTCCGCGTTCCTCGGGTATTGCAGGTCGACAGTCTGTCCCTGTGTGAGTTCCATCTTTTTTCTTGAAACAAGGCCTGCAAAGGAAAATTCATCAAGTCCATTTGGAAGCGGAGCAACAGCGGAGAAGATTGTCAGTGGATCTGTTCCAAGGACCACGGCGACTTCCATTGGCTTCTTCTTTTCTGAGTAATCGTGATAGTGTTCTGCACCGCCCTTATGTATCTGCCAGTGCATCCCAAGGGTTTCGTCATCATATAGTTGTAGCCTGTACATGCCAACATTACGGTGCCCAGTTTCGGGATCCCGTGACACAACTACAGGCAAAGTTATGAACCTGCCTGCATCTCCCGGCCAGGTTTTGCATATAGGGTACCTGGAAAGTTCAGGTTTTTCAATGATGGTGTGAGATGATCCCATGGAAGAGGAGACCTTGGGTTTTATGCCCCCCAGCTCTTTCATCATCTGCAGGCCTTTGGATATAAGTGAATCGGTATCGCTTGGGACCTGTACCAGGCCAAGTAGCCTGTTCCCAATATTCTCGGGTTCATCCCCCAGAACCATTTTCATTCTCTCCCAATCGGAGAAAAGGTTGCCTACGGCTGGTATATCGGACCCCCTGACTTTGTTGAAGAGAATGGTCGTCTTCTTTCCCACCCTCTGCTCCTCGCTCAATATGTGGGTCAGTTCCAGATCTGGATCTACAGGGACATCTACATCCCTGAGCATAGACTTCACACGAAGTGCGTCCAGATAATCCCCTAGGTCAGCGAAAACCATTATGCCTCCCCATCGCAACTTTAAATATCATCTTTTGTACGAAAATTTTCCGGGAGGTGAATTAGCTGGGGAGTCGACAAAAGTCCACAGCTTACCTGTCTAGATGCCTTCAGGGAATTCAGCGTTTCCTGCCCTCAAGAACAGCCCTTGCAGCAGAGAGCCTTGCGATTGGTATCCTGTAGGGGGAAGCTGAAACATAGTCCAAACCGATCCTGTTGCAGAAATAGATGGTTGAAGGGTCGCCCCCCTGTTCTCCACAGATCCCCACTTCAAGTTTCCTGTTGGTTTTTCTGCCCCTTTCAACCGCCATTTTCATGAGTTCACCGACGCCTTCCTCATCCACGGTGGCAAATGGGTCAGTTGGGAGTATTCCCTCTTCAACGTAGCTGGCAAGGAATTTCCCTTCAGCATCGTCCCTGCTGTAACCGAAGGTCATCTGTGTAAGGTCATTTGTGCCGAAAGAGAAGAAGTCTGCGAATTCTGCAATCTTGTCAGCAGTAATGCAGGCTCTCGGGATTTCAATCATTGTGCCGAACTTATAATCGATGTCATTGTCTCCTGCGGCTTTTCTGGCTACCTCTTCAAGCCTCTCCCTGAGACGCTTAAGCTCATTCATGTGCCCGACCAGCGGTATCATTATTTCTGGGAGAATGGTGTGCCCCTGCTCCTTGACCTTGATGGCTGCGGTTATGATTGCCTTGACCTGCATTTCATAAATCTCAGGGTAACTCAGGCCGAGCCTGCATCCACGGAACCCGAGCATTGGGTTGAATTCTTCGAGGTTCTTGACCGTCTGTAGCAGTGTTCTCAGATCGGAAAGCTTACCAATTATGTCATCCAGTTCCTTGGATTCCTTGGTATTCCCCAGTTTGAGCTTCAGATCAAATATCTCTGAAAGTATTTCCTCCTTGTCCGGAAGGAATTCGTGAAGGGGCGGGTCCAGGAGCCTTATTATAACAGGAAATCCATCCATTGTGCGGAGGAATTCTGTAAAATCAGCAACCTGCATGGGCAGGAGCTGGTCCAGGTATTTCAGCCTGTCAGCGAGGGTGGTGCTCATGATCATGGACCTCATTATCTGGATTCTTTCATTTCCAAGGAACATTCTTTCTGTCCTCGCAAGGCCGATGCCTTCCGCCCCGTTCTCCCTTGCGATCCTAGCTTCCAGCGGGGTGTTCGCGTTTGCCCTGACTCCAAGTTTCCTGTATGAATCGCACCATTTCAGGAGGACCTGTGCCTCTGGAGTTATCGATGCAGTTTCAAGGGAAGCCTCACCGAGCAGGAACTGGCCATTTGTTCCGTCCACAGTTATGGTATCGCCTTCCCTGTAGACTTCATCACCAATCCTGAGGGTCTGTTCCCTTAGATTTACGGTCATGCTTTCCACCCCTACTACCGCAGGCTTTCCCATGGCCCTGGCCACGACTGCTGCATGCGAGGTCATGCCTCCTTTCTGGGTAAGGAAACCCTGGGATACTGACATCCCTCTCACATCATCTGCAGTGGTCTCAGGCCTTACCAGCACGAGTTTTTTCTTTTCCTTGGCCAGTTCAACCGCCTTCTCTGATGAAAATACTATGGTTCCCGATGCTGCCCCAGGTGATGCGGCAAGGCCTTTGCCTAACACTCTTTCTGAACCGTTATATTTTACCTGTGGATGTAACAGTGTGTCAAGGACCTGAGGGGTGACTCTAAGTATGGCCTCCTCATTGTCAATGAAGCCCTCATTTACAAGATCTACAGCAACCTTTACAGCAGCCTTTGCACTCCTCTTCCCGTTCCTTGTTTGGAGGAGATAGAAAATTCCCTTCTCAATTGTAAATTCTATATCCTGCATATCCTTGTAGTGTTTCTCCAGGGTATCCGCAGATTTTATCAGTTCATTGTAGGCATCTGGCATTTCCTTCTGGAGGTCCTTTATTTCCCTGGGGGTCCTGATTCCCGCTACGACGTCCTCTCCCTGGGCATTGGTAAGGTATTCCGCAAATATTTTCTTGTCACCATTGTTTGGATCCCGGGTGAAGGCAACCCCTGTGGCAGAGTCGTCGCCCATGTTCCCGAACACCATTGAAACAACACTCACGGCTGTTCCAAGTGTTTCAGGTATGTCATTGAGTTGCCTGTAGGTTTTGGCCCGTTCTGAATTCCAGGATTTGAACACTGCTTCCACTGCTACCCTGAGTTGCATCATTGGATCCTGAGGAAACTCCTCGCCGAATTTTCGGTAAATTTCCAGATATTCTCTGATTAGGTCCTTCAGAGCAACGGTGCTGAGTTCGTTATCACCCCTGACGCCATTGCGCCTTTTGGCCTCGGATATTTTCTCCTCAAATTCTTCGTGGGGTATGCTCAGAACCACCTCCCCAAACATCTGTATGAGCCTTCTGTAGGAATCATAGGAGAATCTTTCGTTATTTGTCAAATCTGAAAGCGCCTTGACCGTATGGTCATTCAGGCCGACATTCAGTATGGTATCCATCATGCCTGGCATGCTGATTGCTGCGCCCGACCTCACCGACACCAGAAGCGGGTCCTGCTTACCTCCAAATTTTTTACCTGAAGTTTTTTCCAGAGTTGAAAGATGTTCTAGTATCTCGGTCCATAGCGTTTCCTTAACTCTCCCGGTCTTAAGGTATTCGACGCAAGCCTCAGTAGAGACCGTGAAACCCGGGGGAACATTGAGTTTGATCCTGGCCATCTCAGCCAGGCCGGCCCCTTTTCCTCCAAGGATATCGACCATTTCGCGGCTTCCTTCGCTAAAATCATACACCAATTTTCTGGGGCTGTTCACGACCAATTATTGGGGGGCTTTAAAAAGGTTTTACCAGACTTCGGGTAAATTCTCATCGAAATCCGTAACATGATGACTGAATTTCAACCATCGGGAGTCTGGAGCCTGTTTTTTTATCCAATGTTGCGATAAAGTATTAATATGGAACGTTCATACCTGTCGCTTTCCAGTGGTGGGATTTCTTATCTGGAACGAAAAGGGCAGTATCCAGTTATCTTTCTTCATGGGCTTGGAGGCACAGGCAACAACTGGTTGAAACTGGCTGGCTATCTTCCTGACAATACCAGGATGATCATGCCTGACCTCTGCGGCCATGGCCGCACAGACATACCCATTGCAGACTTTTCCATAAAAGAGCAGGTAGGAGTTCTCCATGAATTCATAGCTGCACTTGGCTTGGAGAAGTATTCACTTGCAGGAAACTCATACGGAGGTTGGGTCTCAATGAGGTTTTGCATTTCCGGAGGAAATCCGGATAGACTCATACTGGTGGATTCGGCTGGGGTCAATCCAACAGTGGGGGAAAATTCGCCAGAGAATGAGGAACATTTCGTTCAGAGAGTCATGGCAATGAATCCCCGGAACAACGTCGACTTCATCAGGAAATTTGTAAAGGCAAATGCCACCGGGAAGGAGAAAGTGACCATTGAGGAGCTAATGTCAATCAGGGCGAAGACACTTATCCTGTGGGGCAGGAAGGACAGGCTCATACCTTTGAAGTACGCAGAGGAACTCAACCGTTTTATCCCGGGGAGCAGGCTTGAAATTCTAGAGACCGCGGGGCATACGCCCCATGCTACAAACCCTGATGAAGTTGGAAGCTTAATAGCATCTTTTCTTAATGATCCGCTGTCCTGAACTTATCTTATGTTCAGGCTATATGTCCCGGGGTCTTCAGCATGGCGTGAATCAATGTATTCCCTCATATCTTCCGGGTTGGTTTCCACAATCCTTGACTCAGTTGCACCAAGAAGTTCCTCTTCAAGGAAAATGCCTCCATTCCTGGGTCTCATCCTGGTTACTATTGATCCACCTAGGAATGGATCGGACGAGGAATTTATGGATATTACGGGTAATCTTGTTTCAAGGGATCTTCCTTTAACATAAATGTGCCACATATCCTTGAATTCTGAGGTTATGAGCGAGGGATTTACAATCAGGTTCCCTCCGTTCCCAGCGACCATCTTTGCAAAGTATGGGAAGTCAAGATCATAGCAAACAGCTATGGATATCTTAAGGCTGCCTGCGTCAAAAATCTTTATCTGGTCTCCCTTGGAATAATTTCCATTCTCTCCCTTGAACAGAGATATCTTGTCCTGAAAGCCCAGGATTTTACCCCTGTGTATGAATGGCGAAGAATTATACAGATGCCCGTTCCTTGCGAGGGAGAAACTGCCAGGAATCACGTCACAGCTGTATTTTTCAGAAATTTCCTCAAAAGTGTTCAAGAGGGCTTGAAATACGGGGTCCTTTTCCTCCAGATTATTGGTGATCCACTTTTCCGGGAGGACCAGCATCTGGAATTCATCCCTATCATATTTTTTCAGGATCCTATCCAAAAACGCTTCAGCCTCGCCAGAGTGCATTCTAGGGGCCTGTATGCACAGAACCTTCAATTCTTACCATTCCTCAATATTTCAGATATCTTCAAAAGAAGATTCCAGGACAATTTGGGTTTGTACAACTTTCCGGCCTTCATGGCTTCATTATTTGTGATGAAAGTATACTCATTATTCACTGCTCCAAATGGGAGCTTTTCGTCCGTGAATGGATTAAAGACTATGATGTCAGGCTCAACGTCCCTGAAGCCAACTCGGATATCTTGAGGATCCTTTTCCCTGGATAATTTGAATACCACAAGTACTCCCTTATGGTGTTTCCTGATCTCCGAATTGAGTTTCTTTCCTGTTATTAGTTTAAGTTCAACAGGGCCAGAGCTGTCTAACTTGTTCTTGAAAGCTTTCTCAAGCCTGTAATCCGGAAGTGAGGCTGAATTTATGACGAAGTCGAAGGAATCGCCTGAAAGTGCCTCAAGGGTATGCCTTTCGTACTGGTCCATCGTGGTGGCCTGCTGATATTCCACATAATCTGGCACTGCCTGCTGGCTGTTTCCGATAAAAACAATCCTTTCAGCCCCCATGCGGAACACGCTTCGCACCAGCCACCACGCTGTAGTACCCGTGCCAGAGTTTGTTATAGTCCTGACCGGGTCAATCTTTTCCTCTCCCTTGCCGCCGATAATCATTGCCCTCCTTCCCTTAAGAATGTGCCTGTTCAGGGCCCTAGCAGCATAGTCGACGAGCTTCTCAGTTTCTGATATTTTCGCTTTATCAGAATGCATTCTAGGCGGAATGATTTCAACTCCAGCCTCATTGAGTTTTTCCAGATTTGCCCGGTTTATGGGATTCACCATCATGCCTTCATGCATCACGGGGGCAATGAGAACAGGGTTCCCATTTCCCAGGGCGAAGGAAAAGAAAAGGGAGGGGACGTCGTCTGAAATGCCGGAGGATGCTTTTCCTATGAAATTGTAAGAAGCCGGGCAGACCATTAGAAGAGTGTCATGGGGATCCCCCTCAAAGCAGCTGATGTGCTCAATGTACCCTGTAATTTCTGTAACAACCTCCTGTTCTGAAGCCCACTTCATGATGTTCGGATTGATCATAGATGTAGCCTCCCTGGACATTCCAACAGTAACCGCTGCCCCCTCCCTCCTAAGGTCACGAATGAGATCTGGAATCCTGTAAATGGAAATGCTCGCGGTTACAGCTAGGACTACTTTTTTCCCTGCAAGGGCACCTGCAAATCTTGTCTCATCAACGTCTATCATATGTCCTCTGGCCTGACTATGAACCAGGATCCTGTGGCTTCTGCACAGAGTTTCCCGTCCCCGTCGTGTAAATCTATCTTGCAGAATGTTATATTTCTTCCTCTCTTTGTTACCTGTGCAGTGACTTTAAGCGGACCCTTTTTCACTGCACGAAGGAAATTAGTGTTCATGTTTACAGTAACCTCGTTTGCAACATCGCCATATGTCATTACACACAAGCCTCCTGCTGCGTCGAGCACAGTCATTACTGCACCTCCGTTCATGAAATCTCCAGGGCGCATCAGTTTCTTATCGAGGGGAAGGGAGAGATCCAGGCGCCCCGGTTCCGTGTTCTCCACTGTAAAATCGATGTTGGCAAGAAAGTTGTCTGATTTCAGAAGGTTGAGAATAGCCTCTTTCATTCAATATGGGTATTATGGAAACATTAAAATATTGCATGACACGATTCAATAACAACTCATTTTATAGTTATCATCGCAACAAAGTCAACAAATTTGAGTTGTTTAATATTTTACATTTGAACTGAAAACCATTGTTTTCATGGAGGCATATAACAAAGAAAATCATATAAACAATCAGGATATTATTAGCTATGGAAGCTAATGCTGAGCAACTCAGCAAAATAGCAGAAATGCTCAAGCTACTCGGCCTTTCATCCTACGAGGCCCAGGGCTTTGTTGCGCTTGTTTATCACGGCGTAGCCAATGCAGATACGGTCGCAGATACCGCAAATATACCTAGGACTTCCGCATACAAGGTCATGGAATCCCTTGTTCAGAAGGGATTTGCAAAGGAGACTGACGGCAGGCCGAGAATGTTCAAGCCAGATGACATGAACCGCATAAGGTCTGATTTCCAGGAGAAATTCGACAAACTCTTCAGGAGCCTGAAAGACCTTCAGGATATGCTTCCATCAAAGGGCGAACCGCAGCTTGTCTACACAATTTATGGTAGCCAGCAGGTAATGAGCAAGCTGGCGGAGATGATCAACCTCACAGAGAAAGAACTTATAATATGCACCCCAAAGGTGAAGGAGATCAGGACTGACCTTAAGAAATACATAGACAATGCAATAAAAAGAGGCGTGAAGGTGACTTTTGTCACTCCTCCAAACAAGAGGATACCTCCAAATACGCAGGTATTCAGGAAGGAGGGCCTTATTGCCACAGATGTTGTGAGTGACCAGATTAGGGCAATGATAGCAGGGCCAGAGATGGATGCCTGCGGCTACACTGATAACCCTGCCCTTGCGCTGCACGTCTATCAGTTCATCAACATGATAATTGAGAGCGAGAAATCAGCATAGGCGATGTGAAATGTCAGTAACAAAAAAGATGCTTATTGGCGGGCACATATCCACTGCGGGGGGGATTTACCTGTCACCGGAACGCGCCCATAATTTTTCATTCAGGACATTCCAGATTTTCTCAAAGAACCAGATGCAATGGAAAGCGAAACCATTTAATCCGGAAGATGTGGAAAAATTCCGGTGTGAAGTAAAGGCAAGAAACATGAAAGGCCTTATGGTTCATGCCTCCTACCTGCTCAACATGGGAACTCCTGATCAGGAACTGAGGTCAAAGGTTGTTGAGGCATTCGGCGAGGAAATCAGGCGTGCTGATATACTCGGAATAGATTTCCTCACATTCCATCCCGGCTCATCCACTGGAACAACCGAAAAAGATGCTCTTCGCAATATTGCGGATAACCTGAACAATATAATCACAAGAGATCAGAAGTGCACAATTCTCCTTGAAACATCCGCAGGACAGGGGAAAACTGTTGGACACACATTCGAGCAGCTTGCTGAAATCATAGACCAGGTCCAGATAAAAGACAAAGTTGGAATTTGTTTTGACACTTGCCACGTTTTTGCCGCAGGATATGATATCAAGAGCAAGTCAGGATATGGGGAAACCATGGACCAATTCAATTCTATTCTTGGCCTGGACAGGCTAAAGGGCTTCCATCTCAATGACACAAAGAAGGGATTGAACAGCCGGGTGGACAGGCATGAGCAGATTGGGGACGGAATGCTGGGAATAGACGGGATCTCCAATTTTATAAAGGATCCCCGGCTATCCGAGAAACCAATGAATCTTGAGACACCACTCGGTGAAGGCGGATACGAGAAGGACCTATCAGTCCTGAATGCGGCTCTAAACGAGGAATGAACCTTTGATAGTAAAGGCATTTCAACCTCTTGTTTTTCGAAATGACATCAAAGGTGTCACATCACCACCTTTTGATGTCGTAACCAGGGAACAGGAAAAGGTACTCAAAGAGAGTGAGTACAACATTATACACCTCACATTGCCGGAACTTGGGAGGCCTGGGAAGTCCAGGGAATTGCTCCACGAGTGGCACAGGCAGGGAATCATTGCCAAAGAAACTGAATCATGCTTGATCGTTATCACGCAGGATTTCAGGGGAAACGGGAAGGACTTTAGCAGGATAGGGCTCATTGCACCTGTTGAGACATCTCCACCTGCTGGAATAGTAATGCCTCATGAAGACACTTTCGATTGGGCGGTAAAAGACAGGCGAAACCTGATGGAAGCTACCGGCTGCCAGCTTGAACCTATATTCCTTGCGGTCAACGGCATAAGCTTTGAGAGAATGCTGAGGGCCGCTATCAGGGAGCTTGAACCTTTTAGGAAATTTGAGGAGCCTACTGGAGTCCGTAATTCCTGTTATGTAATTAGAGATGAACATTCCATTGATTCAATCATAAAGGCAGTAAGCAAGGAAACAGCTGTAGTAGCGGATGGACATCATCGCCTTAAAGCCACCATGGAGATCTTCAGGGATAGTAAAGAAGAAGACAGGGCTTTTTGGCAGTACAGTTTTGCCTATGTAACCTCACTTCAGCAGGAATCACTGATGATTTCCGGAATTCACAGGCTTATCAGCAGTGAATTTTCCTTTTCAAAAATCAGAGAATCTGTGAGTGAATATTTCATTATTGAAGATGTCGGACACAATGATTTCCCTGGCAGAATAACAGTGTACGATGGAAAGTACCACTCCATAATTCCTAAGGACAATGCGTTTGATGAACTCGGGGATTTCGGGAAAATAAAATTCCAGGCCGACCCGGGACTTGTAAACCAACTGATTTTCAACAAGATTATGGGTATGGGGATTGAGGACGTTGCCAGAAAAATATCGTACACACAGAGTGTTCCATTTGCAGTTGAAGAAGTGGATAAGGGCAAATCCGGTTTCGCAATCCTGATGCCTGAATGGGAAAAGAGCGTATTTCTCTCTATGATAGAGAAAGGACGTATTATGCCCCAGAAATCTACGTATTTTTACCCAAAAATCCCGTCCGGAATCGCTATTTATTGCAAGGAATTCCTTTAATGCCAACATTTTTTAAAACCTGTATTTATGTCTAAGTTACCTTATGGCTGCCCTCACTCCTTCTATACCTTCTCTGGAAGCTCTGTTTTATTCATTCCTGTTCACTTACAAAATTGAATTCTTTGCAGCCTTCGTTACTGTGTTCGTTGGCCGCCGGCTCTTCAGGGTTACTTCCGGGGGAAAATACACTAAAATGGGTCTTTTTCTCTCTCCGCTGATGTATCTTGGGTTTACATCAGTCACATACATTGACCTTGATCTAGTAAGCCTCCTGATCTGCACGGTGTTTTTTGCCATTGGAATTGGGCTATCAGGACCACTAAGGGGCCAGTTAAAATTCTTTGAAAAGGAAAGCCAGCTGTATTACAAGAGATCGATTTGGATCACCATGGGCTGGACTGTTGCCTATGTGCTGAGATTATATCTTCTCATCTTTTTTGATGTGACAGCGGGCCTTATACTGAGTGTAATACTGTCTTACCTCACCGGCCTTATAATTGGTGAGGCTTTTCAGATTGCCGTACAGAAGAGCATCTTTGATTTCAACAAGAAACGCATGGGGAATAAGAAAGAACCAAAAGATGAACTGGACGTCTTCTGAGGATGCTTTTATAAGTAATTCAAATATCTCTTTTCCCTTACAGAATTGTACTGCCACTGTAGCTCAGCAGGTAGAGCAGCTGATTCGTAATCAGCAGGTCGGGGGTTCAAATCCCTCCAGTGGCTTATTTTCCAAAATAGTGAGTTTTTGGCAGTTCTTGAATGGTTATTTTTGGTGTGCTTCAAGATTTTACTTTCCTAATTTATTTCAATGCTTAAATCATCAATTTTTGTTTTGTTTTCAACAATTTTTCATATGTTAATTAACTTGATTATGTTCCTACCTAATTATACTGAAGCTTACATATAGTGCCTCAGTTGAATCTTGCGTTTGAGGGTGGCCTTCGTTGCAACATTATGGCATTCTTTTCAGAGAACTCTGATCGAAAGACAAGTCCCACAAGAACCAAAAGACGTTTATAGGGCATCAGAGATTAATATTTCATAGGGTATATGTTTGCTAAAAGGTTCATGGTGGTTGTTGCCATTTTGCTGTTAACCTGTAACGTCTTCCTATCGGCCCAACCAACAAGTAACTTGAAGGGCGTCGAAGCGCCTGCCCCTGCTCACAATACCGTAACATATGTAAACTCTGAGTCAGGGTATACAACTCACGAAGCGACAAGTAACCACACTGACCCCATATGGATTGCATATGATCCCACAAATGGATATATGTATGCCACGAGCGGTGGGGCTTCTGTTTATTACTACAACTCGTTGAATAACACGAGGATGGGCACAATTGAGGTGGCAGGTGCCCAATTCTGGGGGATAGTCTATGATTCATACAATGGTAATATGTATGCTACAAGCCGCACGAACAATGAGGTGTTCGAAATCAGTTCCTCCAACAATACTATAATCAAAAGCATCTCATGTGGCTATTTCCCTCAAGCAATTGCCTATAATCCGGCTAATCACGGAATATACGTCTCCAATTATTATGGAGATTCTGTTTCTGTAATAAATTCCATCAACAATAGTGTTGTAAAAACCATAAAAACTGGAGCACCTGATGGCATGGCATATGACCCAGTCAGTGGGAATATGTACTTGGAGCAGTATACACCAAATGGGGGAACAGAACCTGGCTATGTCACAGTGATCAATTCGACTACTAATGAAGTCACTGATAACATCAGTGTGGGCAATTATCCAACCGGGATAGCATACATCCCCGCAAACGGTGATATATATGTGGCGAACGGGCTCTCATCAAATATCTCTGTGATTAGTCCTTCTTCAAATAAGGTGATAGATACAATAAATGGAGTTTATGGGCCTGTCGGAGTTACATATGATCCGTCAGATGGTTTGATTTATGTTTCAGCCACAAGTTCCATAGGTTTGATGCACATAATAAATCCATACCAAAACACGGTGATAATTTCCTTTATCGTAGGATCCAACTCAGGAGATTACGGATGGAATTGTGCATATGATCCAACAAACATGGAGGTCTATATGGGAAGGGAAACAGGCATGACCTTTATCCCATCGTATTACGCAATTAATTTCAAGGAAACCGGCCTACCATATGGAATTATGTGGAATGTGACACTTGAAGGGATTAAGAAAAATTCTACCACCAACGAGATTACATTTTACGAGCCAGAAGGCACCTACGAGTTTTCTATTTCAAATCTCACAGCATATTATGATCTAAATAACAAAACATTGGTAACTATGAATGGCAACAATCTCACGGAAGAAGTCCAGTTTATGCATTATGCATTCATAACGGGAACAATATCTCCAGGGAGTGCGGAATTAAAGATCAATGGCAAAGATGTAAATGTCAATAATGGTACTTTCAATGTCTCTGTGGCTGGCGGGAATTACACCATTAGCGCATCTTCCCTTGGATATTTCTCATTTTATGACAAACTATCAGTATCCCCAGGGGAGAAGAAGAGCTTAAACATATCCTTGAATCTAGGTCTAAGTTACATAATAATTGGATCAGCAGTCATCATATTCGCAAGTTTGGCTGCTGTTGTGTATGTTAAGAGGAGAAGGCGCTGATTGACAAATCTGGTCCCATCTACATTTACCGAGGCTCCCAACTCTAAAAGATGGGCTTAAGATATGTCTTCGACGCTAATCTCTGCAAATCACATATACATTCTTGAAAGTCCAAATATAACTCTTTGAATGACCCTGTTAAAGGGTCTTTCAAATCTAATGTCTGTCGGTCATACAATTTTCGGGAAATTTAAATTTTTTCGCAATTTTGTTTTAATTGTGAAATGTGGAATCTGGATGTAATTCGTAACCGGCAGGTCTGGGGTCAAATCCCTCCAGTGGCTTACATAACAAAATAGTGTGTTTTTGACGGATCAATGTTCGTTAATTTTCTTCCATTACTGAATTTTATTTTCCCGTAGATTTTCATTGATTTATTACTACATTTTTGTTTTATTTTCAGTTGGCGTTTACACATAATCTCGTGATATGATCATTTTCTTACCTATTCTTGGATAATCTTATCTATGAAGTGTAGAACAAATTTTTATAAATGGAGCTGAATTTCAGCCATATCCCATAATCAGTGTCACTTATACCTACGAATCTGTCCCACGAAGTGGTTAACATAGGTTTCTCGAAGTGAATTAGGATCTATTTTGGAGACAGTAATCCGTTCTTTAACATCCATCTAAGAAGAAGACCTGTAACTATGCCTAGAGCAAGAAACCTTGGTAGGTTCATTATTGTATCTATAATATGGTAAACTAACGCATTTCCTGGGTGACAGATGTCGAGAGGATCTCTATAGCAGCTAATGAAATAAGACTGAGAATCAGGGATTTCAGTATTGTGTTCTTTGTGGGAATTCTGTCAAAGAAACGCAGGAGGATATAACTGACGCAGAAAGATACTATCACACCGCGGGTCAAGGCTTCAGCAATCGCCAATGGGATATAAGATATCGAAAACGCAGCTTTGTAATTTGCTGCAATTGGAGAAAGAGACATTGCAAAGTCAGTTAACCAAAAGGCTGCTCCTCCTGTCACACTTAATGCAAACAGTTTCTTGAAGGACATCTTCTACTTCTCTTGATTAATCATACCTGTAACTCTGGTTTTCATTGTTATTCCGCTAAGCCTCGCGAGGGGACCTGGGATTCATTTTGGAGCGAATTAATCCTTTCACCATCCTTGTATAAAGATAGCCAATGATTATTCCAAGAGCGAGAAACCTAAGAACGTTAAACAGTGCGCCGATGAGGAAGTAATGCAAGAACTCACCTTTTGCGGTAAAACTTGAGGGGAGTTCTATTAGAATTGTACTAATGATTAGAGCAATTAAGCTAAGGAGTACTGATTTTAGTATTGAATTCCTCATTGGAACCCTGTCGTAGAAACGAATCAGGAAGTAACTGACTAAGAATGCTATAATCAGACCACTTACCAGTGATTCGACAATCATCGGAAGATACGAAATCGATAAAGCAGCTCTGTACTCTGCAGCGATCTGTGTCAGGGAAATTGCAAAGTTAGTTAGCCAAAATGCTACCCCTCCAGCGATGGTCAGCACTATCGTCTTCCTTTTGAGACGTTCACGCCCTTCATGTTTGATACTACTCACCCTGTCTGTTGTCGTAGGCCAACACCCACTGAAGATGGTTTCTGCTCCTTCACACCCATAAACAAGAGCCACAAGCTAAGTGAAAATTCTGCAATGAAGCCAATTGCATTACCGGGATATGAAAATATTCCATAACCTGGAAATAGGAAAAATTGGATGAACCAACTGAGGTCTCCGAAAAAGTCAATAATCACCAGAACTCCTATAATTCTCGGGACCATACCAGATTTGTAGAGTAAATAACCAAGTGGAAGTAACCAAGTTCCATAAAATATCTGGGCAATCATAAATCCATTGGTGTATGAATTTAGGAATGCCAGAGATAAGGCCTGAAGCTGGCCTGACTGCAATGGATTCAGGTAATTTGAACCGCTCAGGAGAACCATGGGCGTGAACATATTGAGCATATTGGCACTCTCGACGATGACGCCGGCAAGGTTCAATAAGAGGAAGAGCAATGCCAGATGTCTGTTGACGGGTCTCAACAGCACATATAGGGCCCAAGCTGCCAGAAGAAAGAACAGGGCAGAGAGCAGTTCGCTCATGAAACCGATCCGAAACAGGCCCTGAGAAGACATAATATTATTGGCTGTTGTCACTGCATCTCCGGATACTATAATCCTTGAGCGGACATAAGATGCAAAGATAGTTGTAGCAATAAAGATGAGATAGAACATCCCAGCAATACGTGCTGTTTTTCGTGGTGAAAAGTCTTCCAATTGGCCTGCCATCTTAATCTCTTCAAATAATTTCATTCCATCTGGTCTATTGATTCTTGTTCCTATGCAGTCATATTAAGTCTTTATATTCTACTTATTTTGTTTCTAAAACGTCAACGTGTCATAAATTGGGTGAAAGAATCAGCGTATGTACACTTAAGACTATTAGACCGCTGTCATTTATCAATTTGTAGAACCTCTATTGCAGGAAACTATGCATATTCTGGACGACATTATTCGTTGCCTACTCAACCAACTGGTTGTAATTCGTAATCAGCAGGTCGGGGGTTCAAATCCCTCCAGTGGCTTAAATAACTAAATAGTGGGTTTTTGACAAGTCATGAACGCTTATTTTTGATATGCTTCAAGAATTTACTTTCCTAATTTATTGTATTGCTTATATCATCAATTTTTGTCTTATTTTCAATAACTTTTCATATGTTCATTAAAATGATTTTGTTCCTACCTAATTATACTGAAGCTTACCTAACGCTATATCTGCAAAGTTTGACATTAATGAACTTGTGTCAGTGACTTCAAGTTATGTTGACTTTACATAAAGAACTTTCAACCTTGCCTAAATAAATGGTTAAAACCTTTCACCAAACAACAGGGAAATCCCTGTCAGTTAATGCTATTATGGTAATCTTTCAACTGTCCATCTACGTCAGTGAAACCATATCTCCTGGCAAGGTTTCCTATCTCAAGTGTCTTTCCATTTAAACTTTTAATATCTTTATCAGAAAAAAGTTCGGAAACTGCCATTCCGACATAATCTGGAGAGTGCGTCTGTTTTTTCTCATCTTCTGTAAGATTTATCATTCTTTCTGTGAGAGTCCACCCAGGCGAGAGCGCAACGGAGTATACGTTTGTTTCTTCTAACTCAATGGATAGGTCATAAGCCATTCTGGAGATTCCTGCAGAAGAAACATCGAAGAACAGGTCATCCAGGTATTGGCCTCTGTTCCACCATAAGGTGCTGACTATCAGAGCTTTCTTGCTCTTAGTCAAAAGAGGGATGGCGAATAGACTTGTGCTAATATGCGCCCTAAGGTATGCAGTGAACATTCTGTACCACCATTCTTCCATGTCGTGTTCCCAGAATGGGTGCTCCTTTCTGGATGAGATCATCCTTTCTCCTTCTTCTCCTCCAAATACATTGTTGACAAGAAGGTCCAAGTGTCCCTCATCCGTTCGAATCCTTTCCATAAGTGCCTTCACTTCTGAATCCTTTGTGTGGTCACATCTAATGGGAAATGCAGTTCCACCACTGTTTGTTATTTCCTTTGCAACTTCGGTAATTGTTCCAGGAAGTCCCTGAGTTGTCGCATTGGGTTCAACGCTCCTCCCGGTCAAATATACTTTGGCTCCCGTTTTACCCAGAACTTTCGCTATGCCTCTTCCCACACCTCTGCTTGCACCGGTAATCAACATTACTTTGTCTGACATGATAAAATAAGTACCTCTCCAATTAAATTAAAGCTTCTTTAAGCTTATATACAAACCATGTAATTGAATTCAAACTAAGCAGGTCGGGGGTTCAAATCCCTGCAGTGGCTTCCTTCTCTCGGCTTTCTTCATAGAATCGTAATCTTGTTATGTTTAACCAGAGTTTGAGTTCGCAAGCAGTGAATTACCAGGAGCCGAAATACTTAATAGACAACATTACAATTACGTAATTGTAATGGCAAAAGAGACCATTCAGATCAGAATAGATGAAGAGACCTCTAAGTTCGTCAATCGAATGCTTAGATCAGGTATTTTCAGGACAAAGAGTGATGCACTCAGGTATATTTTGTCACTGGGAATAACTGCTGCTGCAAAATTTCCAGAGGTCTCCGAGAAAGTTGAGAGACTTAAGTCTATGGAGAAAACTACTGGAAGACCACCCATCGAATTGTCAGGGAGCCTCAAAGATCTTCTGGTTAATAGGGACAGATTCAATTGAAATATATTGACACGAGTGTAATTGTCTCTGCCCTTGATCCGGCGGATCCATCCACCATTAGTTCTATCGAAGTGCTTCAGAAACGAGGAAAGGTAGTTTCAGAGCTAGTGATCACTGAACTAAGTTCAGTAATGTCAAGGAATAAGAATTTTGTGGCTCTCATGGATGAACTTTCTGGAGACAGAGCTTCTAGTTCATACGCCGTGATTCTCTATATTCTCCAGAAGTTTGATCTTCTGTTTCTTCCAGTGCAACAAACTCAGGTTGAAATGCCTATTGGGAATTACGGAAGCATTATGTCGTTCGCTATTGAACTCTCAAAAGATATTCCAATGAGGACACTGGATTTACTTCACATCTCTTACGCGCACACAATGATGGAGTCAACAAAAACGGATATTGAATTGATAACTAGGGACAGGGAATTCGAAATTTACAAATCAGAAATATACCGTGCCGCAGGAATCAAAGTAATGTATTTCACATGATTCATTAAATGGGTTGTTTGCTCAAAGTATTTTACATCATTGTGGTTGGTTCAAACCCAGCCATCTGCCCCCCTAAATGAAAGTAATTTATGTACGTTAAAGGGCCAATTTTGAAAGATTTTGACCTCACTTTTCTATCAATCCGTATAGTACTGTTTATTCATTGCAGTCATATATTCGACTATCCGTCATATGGTCTCACCCTCAGATCCCATTGGTGAATACGTCGTTCGATCACGCCATATTCCTGTATTATTCTCATATAAAAGATATCGCTCCTTACCAAAGTCTAAAGATTCAAAATCCAGGAAAGTCTGTAGGCGATCCAGTGTTATGTGGCCGCTTGTAGCTGGTTCAAATTCTCCAGTGGCTTATATTATGGAATAGTGGGCTTCTACCTAATTGTTAACCTTTGAATTCTAAATCGAACATGCCCTCATTTGTGTAAATTTATTGGATAAAATAACGGAGCCTTATCCTATGCAAATGAGAACACATGTGTATCTGGGGGCTTTGAAATTTCGCGTAAAAAAGAACTCTAAACAAGTTACAAAATTTAAGGAAATTAATAATGATCATTGCCAGACGTATGAGGGGAGTGTTTAATAAGATGTAGACATGTATGTGTATCTACATATGTCCACCAAAAACATTGCAATCAGAGAAGATGTATATAAAAAACTGAAAGAGATAAAAGGTCCGGATGAAAGTTTTAGTAATGCAATAGAAGATCTGCTGGAACTGCGAGGGAGTCTACTGCCTCTCTGGGGCTCGTTATCTGAATCAAAAGCTTTAGATATGATTGAAACCGACTTAAAGGCAATTCGAAGTGGGGCTAAAATTAGAATATGATCCTCTTTGATACTTCGGCCATTATAGATTTCTTAAAGGGTGGCACGAAAACCAAGTCTATTGTAGAAGAAATCGAGAGTAATAGAGAGAATGTATACACTACAGTAATTTCACAATATGAACTTCTTACCCCGGTTTACCACAAGGGGTTGAAAGTTGAGGAAAGAAATATTAGGGCCTTTCTCAGGCGTTCTGTTGTATTTACTCTTGATCAGAATGCTGCTGAAGAATCGTCTCGTATAATGGGAGGTCTGTTTAAGCTAGGCATTCCAATCAATGCGTTAGATACCCTGATAGCCGGCATTGCAATTACAACAGGGACTGATAAAATAGCCACATTAGACAACGACTTTACCCAGATTGCAAAGATAACTGACCTTGACATAATAATCATTTGAGACTTCAGTTGAAGTAATACGATATGTTATCGCTAAATCTTCTGTCTGAACTTTTCAGGAAATTGTTAACTTCCAGAATTGAATTATTCCTTGTCTAAAGAAGCACCTAATTGTGATTCGTAATCAGCAGGTCGGGGGTTCAAATCCCTCCAGTGGCTTATCTTAATGAATAATTAATTTCTATATTGATAAAGCGGATGAGATTTTTAGATAGGTGTAGCATTAACTTGGGAGGCATTTTTCTTTTTCCCAACCAAATTACAAAAGTTTGGGAATGAAAGATTTTTCCAATCTGTGGGAATTTAAATTAAGACTCCAGTTAGTTTATAAAATCAAAATCCCTATTGATAATTATTATAGGTTGTACCGAAAAATTTAAGACAATTTGTTCGCCTTGCTTCAGTAATGAATAATCAACGGAGTGCAGGGGTTCTGATCTTCCTCGGGGTCTTTCTGTTTTCTATGGCCATCCTTATAACAGAGTCATTGAATCCGGCTTATTCGCTTAATTTGGATTCCATAAGCAGCCTTGGTATCGGGCCACACGGATACATTTTCTATTATTCCATCCTGTTAATGGGGGCTTTGGTTGTTATTGCGGGCATCATTTTGCTGTCCGGCAAGAAAAGGGAAGCTTGGCAGGCTACATTAATACTGGTTGGGGCAGGAGCATTTGGCGTAGGAATATTTCCGTATATAGTGCATTACGCCGCCTTGCATTCCTACTTCGCATTCATAGCATTTATATTTGGGGGCATTAGCGCACTGCTTTTCGCCGCGCACAAGGGAACGCCCTTCAGGGTATTTTCCCCAATTGTTGGCGTTCTTGTACTGGCCTCTATTTTTCTATATGCAACAGGTAGAACATATGGGCTTGGCCCCGGTGGAATGGAGCGCATGATTGTATATCCTACACTTTTCTGGGCATTGGCTCTCTCAGGTTACCTAATGAACCACAAAGACTGATGCTGGAATTTAGGATGGTTTCTAATCAAGTCTCCTTACCAAATTTTTTAACATTATACAGAAGAATTTTCATATCTCTGTTCCAGAAGAACTTATCTGATCTCATGGCTTTCTAATGTGATAAAGTTGGCTGGCAAGATACCGAAAGACACCAGGGACGCCATTATTCGGGCATACAAGAATGGAGGTAGGTCAAAAGCCCAGCTTGCCAGGGATTATGAAGTATCAGTAACAAGTGTTAATCGCATACTAAACGAGATAATCGCTAAAATAAAAAGTTCATCAGGCAACGGTCTGAAGAAACAGGCTGGTCCTTCAGACAATTCAATGGATACTGTGGAAAACTCGCAACCTCCTTTACTTGGCGGTAAGTCTGGCATCGCGATGAAAGATGCAGAAAAAGCTCTTTCGGCATATGGCGAATTGCTTGGCGGAGAGTCACTCGATTCTCTGGTGCAAGAATTTGCATCCTGGATTTCAAAGAGAGATAAGGGTGAGAAGGAATTAATCTCCATAGAAATGTCAATTGAATCACTTAAACTTGAAAAGTCGTCATTAGAAGAAGAGATATCACGTTTGGGTTCAAAGGCAGGAAGCCTGGAAATACTCATTGGAAGAATGAAGAGGCTGGCTGAGGATTCCCAGATGGATCTTTCCCTTGTGGAGGAGAGGCTTGCAAATATAGAGGAGAAGCTCTCTATAGACCATGATATCCTGTTGATCGGTTCTGCCATACGGATGATCCTTAAGGGGGAAGAACTTGATGAGGAGCTGGTTTCCATGATAGCTGACATTAGCAGGTTCAATTCTAGAGATGCTGATGCAAAGAG
Source organism: Thermoplasmata archaeon (assembly GCA_021811525.1). Next base: position 36,942 of record JAJZOK010000150.1, read on the forward strand.
GGACACAGTCCGAAGGGCCCTAATGGAATATTCCCAGTTTTTCAGGCGCAGGATGAGCACTTCCTGATTTTGCAACCTTACTACCTATAACACCAACATGCAAAGTTTCCTTTGAAGGATGGCCCATAGGAGAATATCAACATGGATTATGTCACCGATGTGGAAACAGGTTAGGCAGTTGGAATTGATGACCAGTTAAATCAGTCAAATCTTATTGTCATAAGATTTACTTATAACATAAAAATCATTATTTATTGCTAGTGGTTAACAGTGACAATGTCTTTCTGGAAAAAACATAATCATCCTGAAACAAGAGTCGTCATACACTACTGCGAGAAACACGATTTCAGAACATCGAATCCCCTGGAGATCGAGGAACACGAAAGGATGCATGAACTGGAAGCCGGCGGAAATCCTCTATAATCGAATACATATTTTTAAATAAATTTAATGAAATTTTAGGAAGTGGGTTTAAGCCCTTTTGGGGCTTGGAACGCTTCCAGATGTTACTTCGACCTGCTTGTCCGCGCTTCTCTTTCTTTTCCCAAGGACTTCCTGGCCCAGTGGGACAAGTAAAGCTGCCACGAGGAACAGTACTGCTGCAATTACGAAAATGTAAGTGTAGGCAGTTCCCTGGTAATTCAGGCTTCCTGAAGGAAGGAATACAACATAAGTGGCCAGTATTGAACCGGCTAGAGGTGCCCCGATACTGCTCCCAAGCGACCTGAATGTTCCGTTCATTGCGGTTGCAAGCCCCATATCCTTGGGCCTTACCGTAAGGACTATGAAATTGATCAGTGTGCCATTGAGGAGGGAAAGGCCCGCACCAATCAGGAACTCGTAGACGAGGACAAAATTATAGCTCGGGAGCGTTGCCTGAAGAAGGAAACCGGCCGCGGAAAGTACAGCACCAATTACGGAAAGCGGCTTGACTCCAGTCCTGGAGACCAGCATGCCAGCAACGGGTCCAAGTATGAAAGTACCGATGGCGAATGGCACCAGTGATAAACCAGAGGATAGAATGTCATCGCCGAAACCATACTCGAACCTGTAAACAAGGGCCTGCATGGAGAGGAACATTCCAATTCCCGCTATGGTAAGTATCACGTTTGCAACCAGGACGTTCCTGATTGCCAGCAGTTTGAAATTAAGGATAGCCTCTCCACCTTTTTTTGTGTATTTTAATTCGTACCAGACTAATGGCGCGAGAACGATTACGCCTCCAAGTGCAAGGCCAAGGGTCTTGCTTGATGTCCAGCCCCATGAGGCCCCTTCTGAAAGTGCGAAGACAAATAGTGCAAGGGAAAGTGCAAGGAATAATGCACCGATGTAGTCAATCTTGACATCCGGACGCTTGAACCTCGACTCCTTAATCACAATTATGCTGACTATGACCAGTGCAATCACGAACGGAATGGCCGTATGGTATGTCCATCTCCATCCAAGATCCTGGGATACGAGGGAACCAAGGGGGATGCTTATTGCAAATCCAGCTCCAAACATTGCGCTGATGAGTGCCTGAGCTTTTGGGACCAGTTCCTTTGGAAATTCCTCCCTGACAAGTGCGAACCCCAGAGGCATGACTGAAAGCCCGATGCCCTGAATGGTCCTTGAAACCACCATGAACGTGAAAGTTGGTGAAAATCCAGTTACTGATACTGCGGCAGCATAAATCACCAGTGTTATCACTAGCATTTTCTTCTTGCCGTAAATATCGCCAAGCTTCCCGACTATTGGCGTAATTGCAACGCCCCCCACCATGTACATGGATAGAACAAGGCTGACCTGTGCTGCGGTAATGTGCTCAGACGGAAATGTTTCAACTATGCTTTTCAGGGAAGGCGTCAGCATGCCTTCGATGTACATTACTATGAGGACAAGGCCAACAAGTATGCCCATCACCTTATAGGCATATCTTCTGTTGTACTCCTCCATGGATAGGTAATCTGCTTTGTTTTCTTCATTGCTCAATTTTTTGTTCACCTTTTCTTGATTTATTTTAAGTTGTGAATGGAATTCCTCAGCCGGTTTCCCAGTGAGATGAGTGTGCTGTTCATATTTTCGAGTGAATCTTCAGGGCAGGAAGCCACAAGTTCGTCAAGTACGAATGTGGTAAGGGATTCAAACTTTGAAAAAAGGTCCAGGCTTTTTTGCGTAAGCACCATATCAACTCTCCTTCTATCCTCTGTGTCATGTTCCCTCCGGACAAAACCCTCCCTTTCCAGGGTATTCATGATGCCTGTAATGGTAGGCTTGCTTACCCCCATGAACTCTGCTAGGGATGAGAGGTCCTTTGGCCTGTTGTAATAAAGAAACCTGAGAGTGAAGAGCTGTGGTATGGCAAGGCCCTCTTCCCTGATGAACTTCATCTGCAAGAAGATCCACTGGTGGAAGAAATTCCTGAAACTCCCTTTCACGGAATCAGCAATATCCTTGTTTTTCGGATTTGCTGATTTATCCGTAGGCTGGTTGTCACTGCTCACTCTGGTTGATTAGTTAGGCATACTTAAACATTAGTAAATGCTAACTAATTTCCAGCAGCCTATGGAAGGCTCAAACCTGACCTGAAAACATAAGCCAACTCCTATCTGGCAATTTGAATTCAATGCCTTTATTTAGGGGTGTAGTCCTAAGCAACCATGAACTACAAGATCTTTGGTAAAACGGGAATAAAGGTATCTGAGCTTTGCCTTGGAACAATGACTTTCGGCAGGCATGCTTCTAAGGAAGTTGCCTTCTCCATAATGGACAGGTTTTCTGAGAAAGGAGGAAACTTCATGGATACAGCAAATGTCTATAATTCCGGAGTATCTGAAGAGATTCTTGGAGAATGGCTGAAAGGGCAGCAGAGGGATGATTTCTTCATTGCCACAAAGGTAAGGTTTCCCATGGGTGAGAGCCCAAATGCTGCAGGCCTCACCAGAAAGCATATAATGCAATCTGTAAGAGACAGCCTCAAGAGGCTCGGAACTGATTACATAGATCTCCTGCAGGTACATGCATGGGATCCCCTGACTCCCATTTCCGAGACCATGAGGGCACTTAACAATGTTGTGGAAAGCGGCATGGTCAGGTACATAGGCGCTAGCAACTTCAGGGCCTGGCAACTTGCGCTTTCCATACATGAAAGCAGGATTAGGGGAATCGAAGAATTCTCCAGCCTTCAGCCACAATATAATCTCCTGACTAGGGCCACGGAATTTGAACTGATTCCGCTTTGCCTGGCAGAAGACATTGCTGTGATCCCATGGAGTCCCCTCAAGGGAGGCCTTCTTACTGGAAAATACGACAGGGCCAAATCTGGCGCCGATGGGGAATCAAGAATATGGGAAAATGTGCGGAAAGGCAGGAACGCACCATGGGAGGTAAATGAGGATTATGTGTGGAACGTGGTGGACGCTTTGAAAAAGGTTGCCGGTGAAACAGGAAAGACCCCTTCACAGGTAGCGTTAAACTGGGTTCTCTCCAGAAAGGGAGTTACATCTCCCATTATTGGGGTCAGGAACATTTCTCAACTGGAAGATAACCTTGGAGCCACCGGCTGGAAGCTATCAAGTGAGAACCTGGAAACTCTTAACAGCGCAAGCCAGCTGTTTGTGTCTTATCCATATGATGATGCATCAGAAGAACAGCAACAGTCCGGAAGAGTGCACTAATGAAACCTGGCTCATAGATCGACTTCTATGAATCCGTTCTCCTCTTTAATCTGGTAGGTTTTCAGGCCCAGTTTGTCCATAGGGGCATTGGGTGCCACAAATGGTGGGGCAACCATCTTTCCCGTATCCAGATCAAATTTTGCATCGTGGCATGCACACCTGACCTTGAGTTCTGATGGCTCAAGGTGGCCCAGTATGCATTTTGCATGGGAACATACGCCATTCAACGCATACAGCTTGCCGTTCACCTTTGAGAGGAATACTACTTCTTCACCTATTTTAACGCTTGCGCCGCCAGCCTTTTCCAGTGCCTTTAAAGAAATTGTCTTGTGCCAGACCATGCTTTGCTAATGCCTCCCTCAAAAAAACCTTTGCCAGCCTCAGGTCATATGTGCAAAAAATTGGTTCATTCAATTAAGTAATGCTTAAGCAATCCAAAATTGGAGGGAATATTTATCTGCCATAAAATCTCAAAACATCCCTGGGAAGAAGGAACAGGAATACTAATGTAGAAATGGAAAAAGCACCAAGAAACAGCCAGGAGTAAGAGAATCCATATAATTCCACAAAACCGAATACTGCAGGGACCACAGACCCGATCCCTATCTGAATTGAATTGATAAGGCCTATATTGAGGGCCATATACCTGCTGTCCCTGTCCATCAGCGCCACTATTGCATATTCAAGAGAAATAACGATGGTCGCCACCAGCCCCACAGCAATAAGAATGAACCACAGGCCAAGATATGGGATGAAAGGTATAGCCATCACAAGCAGCCCTATTATAATGACCAGTATTGCGGCCAGCCTTAGGGGGTTGGATCGCCTGAAAGTTCCTGCAAAAACCCCTCCTACGATACCTGCGATTGGTATTATCCCTCCCATGAGCCCGGCAATGTTTGGGTTGATGCTTATGAGGGAACCATATGACTTGAAATATTCAGGCAAAGTGTAATTAAGGGACCAGAGCCCAACGAGCCCAATGCCGAGGAACCAGGTCCGCCTGTCAAGCAGCCTTGCCCTTATATTCTTGCTGTCAAAGCCCCCATAAATCGCACCCCTCTTTATGGCCAGCTGCATGAATATGGCAGAAGCAAGGACAACTATGCCAGATACGAGAAAATCCATTCTCCAGCCGAATATGGGTATCAATGGTGTGAAAGCTATTATTCCGGCCCCTGCTCCAATGTTGAAGGATGCATTGTAATACCCAATCATCCCGGCTATCCTCTCGGGGGCAATCTCATTGAGAATAGCAATGGCAGTGCTGAAATAAAAGGCCGCTCCCACTCCTACGAGGAACCTTAGGCAAACCAGTTCGATGAAATTTGCGGAATATGAAGATAATATGGCTGCTGCTGCCATGAGGTAAAGACCTATGAGGGCGGTCCTCCTGGCACCAATCCTGGAAGAGACTATTCCTGCAGGGAGCTGGAAGATTCCTGCTCCGAGAAGAAATGAAGATAGTGCAAGCCCAGTGTATGAAAATGGAACATTGAACGACTGGCTGATTGGAAGCAGAGCTGGTGAGATGTTATACCAGTTGAGCGCATAGAACAGCCTAGAAACCATGACGGATGATATCCCTATGCTGTTCCCGCGAGGCATTATCTTACCCTAATGCCAACACACTATTTAGGCAAAATGTTCAGAAACTGGTGAAATCAAAAAGAATTTAAATTGACATACTATGGTTAGGCAATGTCAGTTACAAAGGAAGATGTCCTTGGATGGCTGGGCGGAAAGGATGAATCATCCGGCAACCTGGTAGACATCCCGTGGCAGATCAAGAAATTTGAGAACAACCTCGTCCTAGAAAACGAGAAGGTGCCATTTTCCATCTACCTCGTCTTTGAACAGGGCTTTGTCAGGATATTCCTGAAGACCGGAATTGAAACAGCTGTGCTGGAAAATCAGGAGAGGCTTGGGGTCTACAGAGTACTGCTCCTCCTCAACAGGCAGCTTGACCTGGTTAAATTCATGCTCGATGGCATGCAGGAGGAGGTTATCACAAGAGTTGACCTTGAACTGGATTCCCTGTCCAAGGCAGAACTGAATGATGGCATGAGCATGCTGCTCTCCTCGATCTACATAATGGTAAAGAGCCTAAAGCTTGAAGACCAGTTCCAGCAGGGCATAACCCAGCGGATGCTCATGATGGTCCAGGACATGATCAAGGCAGGCAAGAGCAAGGACGAAATTATGAAATACCTAGTTGAGAAGATAGGGCTTTCAAAAACGGAATCACAGAACATTGTTACCCAACTGGCGGGCAGCATTGAAGGAAAACAGAACAGCGGAATGTATGCATGATGAATGGTGAAGAATTTCCACAGATTTCAACATTAGAGCCAGGGAAACAGAACATGAGCCTCAAGGCCAAGATTGTTTCCCTTCAACAGCGCAAGATCAAGAACGAGAAGGGTGAAACCGTGTATTTCTATGGAATACTAGGTGACCAATCAGGGACAATTTCCTTTACAGCTTGGGCTTTCCCTGCAACTATCCAGTCTGGAGATGTTGTGGAGATAAAGAACTGCAGCACTAAGGAATACAACAATGTAAACCGGGTGTATATCGATTCACGCTCTGAAGTAGTACTAAGGCCGGGAGAAGATCTGGAAGTCAAGAGGACATTCAGGGAACTCAAGATAAAGGACCTTTCCACAACCAATCCATACGTAAGCCTTGAGGGCAGGATTTCTGGTGTTATGGAAAAGGAGATGGAGAGGAATGGAGAAAAGCAGAAACTATACTATGCTGATCTTGAGGATGACACAGGAAAAATTAGGCTCACTTCTTTCGGCAGGTCACTGAAGGAAGGGGAGTCTGTGAGGATAGAAGGTGCAAAAGTATCCGAATACAACGGCAGGCTGAGGCTAACTATAAATGACAAGACCAAGGTCCTGTCCACAAAACTTCAATACACAATAACAGAGAGGATCATGAATCTCGCAGATATTGCGACCCCAATCGGAGGAATTACTGTCCAGGGCTTTGCTGTAAATCTTGGGCCGAAGAGTGGGCTTGTCATGAGGTGCAGCCAGTGCAACCAGAAACTTGACGACCTGAGGTGCCCCGATCATCCGGACGCCCCATTTGTGTACGATCTCTTTGCATACTTTACAATTGATGACGGAACTGGCCACCTGCAATGTACAGGTGGTAGAATGCCGTTGCTGCCATTGATTGGGCTTGCTCCAGATGATTTTGTACCTTCAAACAAGAACATTTCAAGGCGCGGCGTGCAATCCCTCCTCGAGGAAAACATCCCAGGCAGGGCTTTTGTTATAGGTGGCGATGTTGTCAAAAGCCAGATTGGGTTATCCATGAGGATAAGGGACATAAGGCCAATGGATGAGGAATTCCTGAAGACATTCTCAAGAATGCTGGAGGCTGATTTCCAGTGATTTCAAGAAAAAGGGAGTTTGCATACTGGGTATATGCCAGGGAAATAAGGGACTCAACTGTTCTTGAGGAAAACCACGAGGAAGAAAGGGCCAAACCCTATGTGATCACCCCGCTTGGCTCCAAAATCAGGCGTGTCCTAATTACCGGGAGAGTAACCCAGAAGAATTCCGAGGAAAACATGACCAAGATGACTGTGGCCGATTCCACCGGAAACTTCTATCTTACTGCCTTTTCAAATGACTTCGGGAGCCAGGGGAAAATCATGCTTGACAGCCTGGAACCCAATGATATGGTAATGGTAATGGGGCGCCTGGCAACCTTCCAGAATGAAGGGAAGATATATTTCAATATAAATCCGGAAATAGCTGTGAAGATAGATGACACCTCACTGAAGTACTGGAACCTCAGGGCAAGCCACATTGCCAGAAGGAAAATCTTCGCAATCAGGGCAGCTTTGAAGAGCGAATCCCCAACTTCTGATGACCTGAGGAAAATGGGATACACGGAAGAGGAATCAGAATGTGCCGTGAGGGCTGCAAAGAATTACCCTGACTATAATACGGCTGATATGGAGTCAGTAGCTTCAGGTTTACAGTCCCCGAGTGCAACACCAGAGGGAGATACGGTCCACAGGGAACTTGTTCTGGACTACGTGAGAAACAATGATGAGGACGGTAGGGGTTGCAGGTACGAAGATATACTGGCTGCAGCGACTAATGCCCAGATTTCACAGGGAGAAGTTGACGAAATCCTGAACACCCTCGGTTCTGACGGGGAGATTTTTGAGGTATCACTGAAGAGGTACAAGGCCATTTAATCCAAAAATATGTTTTTTCCCAACTTCTTCACAAATTCATTTTCCCTTGCAAATATGTAATATGATTCCTCCCTGTTAAAGCCAACAGCGGCGAATCCACTGTAAAAAAGCTTCTCCATTGCATCCCTGGTCGCCAGTCTGATTTTTCTGGCTTCTTCGCTGCTAGCCTTCTTCAATGCCACAAAATCTCCGGGAATATGAAGTCCTATTGTTGGCGATTCAAGATCGATCTCCATTGATGACAGGGAATGGATGTTATTTGCGAATGCTGTGGGCCTGATTTCACCACCCATTGAATAGTCTAACCACCATTCTGCAACAAAACGGTCAGTGGGCATACCAAAGTTGAGCGAATCTTCCATTTCTCCATAGAAATTTCTCAGGTATGTCCTGCTGAGAATCCCCAGTTTATTGAAGTTGAAATTTGCATTGAGTGCCATGAGCGGGTCATATGTCCATGCAATGAGCTTGAAACCATGTTGTCGGGCCCAGTCTTTCTGTGCAAGTTTTAGGGCCTTGCCTATTCCACCGTATTTGCTCTCGGTTATAACGCCTGTCATATGTGAATAGAGATACGGCTGCCCATGCCTGTATCCGGGAAAACTGAAATGCATACCCACCACTTTTCCGGCTTCTTTTGCAAGGAGAACGAGGCCGCCGTGGAAGCGCATGGCAGCAACAATATCCTTGACCAGCTGCTCCAGATTCTGCATACCCCAAGCAGATTTAATCACCGGAACAATTTCCCTTATCTCGTCTGGATCTGTTACAACCTGGATTTCCATTCCTCATTGTTAGGTTAATTCACGATATATAGGTTTCAACAAGTGTCTCATGGTTCAAGGTTAAACCTGATTTTACCTCTTCACAAAATGCGAATTATGGAAAAGAACATTTAGATTAGAGTGATGGCATTTCATGGAATTAATTGCCCACAGGGTTTCCCTGCCTCTCAAGACCCCTTTTGTAACAAGTTTCGGTGCCCAGGATCACAGGGCTGCGCTTGTTTTCGAGTTGATCCATGACGGGATTACTGCTTTTTCCGAAGCTGTGACAGACAAGGGCCCATTTTACAGTTATGAGGACAATAATACTGCATTCCACATAATTGAGGCGTATCTCGCTGAACAATTGAAAGACGTTCCTAAACCGGGGGTATTCCTGAATAGGGTCAAATTCGTCAAAGGACACCTTATGGCTAAAGCTGCCTTAGAAATGCTACTCTGGGATTATCATGCCAAGGCGGAGGGGACACCACTATACAGGTACATTGGAAAGACCAACGGCAAGGCACAGGTCGGAATCTCAATCGGAATGGCCGACCCGGATGAAATGAGGAAGCAGACATCCAAAGCAGTAGAGCTTGGATACAAGCGAATAAAGGTAAAGATTAAGAAAGGAAAGGAAGAGGAAATAGTCAGTAACGTGCGATCTGCAATTGGGGATTTCCCGCTGAGTGTGGATGCAAACACAGATTTCACATTAGAAGACACCGAGGCCTTAAGGGCTCTGGATAAGTATGGTCTAGTCTATATGGAGCAGCCTCTAGACCATGATGATATCATTGACCATGCAGAACTTGCAAAGAGGATCAGGACTCCAATCTGCCTGGACGAATCCATTGTTTCAAGGGATCGAGTAAGGAAGGCAATAGAGGCCAAAGCCTGCACAGTGATAAATATCAAGCCCGGCAGGGTATCCGGCTTCACAGAGTCCTTGGCCATAGCAAAGCTTGCAAGGGAACATGGGCTGCACACATGGGTCGGCGGGATGCTGGAGACTGGTGTGGGACGGGCATTCAATATCGCCCTTGCATCCAGTGCCTACATAGATTCTCCAGGCGACACATCGCCAAATGAAAAATACTTTGAAAAAGACATTGTGAAGAATCCCTTCATTATGGAAGACGGATTCATCACTCCCATGGAGGGGCCTGGAATTGGCGTCGAAATAGACAGGGAAAGGCTGGAAAAAGTAACCCTTGACAGAGTAAGGTTACTCTAATTTCCACCTTACTTTAAGGTCCCTGGCAGCCCTGACCTCATCTATTCTCCCAACAGATAGGTTCCTTGGCATTTTCTTCAACTCTGCCTCCTGTTCATCAAGGCTCTTAAGGAGGATATCCGCATATTGGTCCAGGTCGGCTTTGGATACTGATTCCGTTGGTTCAATCATCATTGCTTCATGGACGATGAGCGGGAAATACACGGTTGGGGCATGTATCCCATGGTCAATGAGATATTTGGCCAGGTCAAGTGCTCTCTTTCCAGTGTTTTCTGTTGATAGGACCAGTTCGTGTTTCTTCAACGCTTTGTAAGGTATCTTGAATTTTCCTGCCAGTTTCCTGGCAAGGTAGTTTGCATTGAGGACAGCGTTCACGGTGTTCTCTTTCAGCCCATCAGATCCGTGGTAGGTGATATATGACCAGGCGCGGAGCATCATGTTGAACGATCCAAAATAGGAGGATACCTGCCCTATGGTTTTGGGATGGGTATAGTCAAGGAAGTACCTGTCCCCTTCTTTTCCTACAGTGGGAACCGGAAGGAAATTCTTGAGGCTTCCCCTTACTGCTACGGGACCGGATCCAGGCCCGCCGCCGCCATGTGGTGTTGCAAATGTCTTGTGCAGGTTAAAGTGGACAATGTCAAAACCCATGAGTCCGGGTGAAGTTACCCCCATTATTGCATTGAAGTTAGCTCCATCATAATAGAGAAGAGCGCCCGCTTCATGGACAAGCTTCGCAATCTCTGTTATCTGGTCTTCGAATATTCCCAGGGTGTTCGGGTTTGTTATCATGAATGCCGCAGTTTTTTCCGACAAGGCTGCCTTTAGGGCTTCCAGGTCAACAGTCCCCTTTTCCCCGGAAGGGATTTCCACAACATCAAATCCGCCCATTGCAGCGGAAGCGGGATTGGTTCCATGGGCCGAATCAGGAATGATAATCTCCGTTCTCTTGTCCAACTCTCCCCTGTCTTCGTGGTATTTCCGGATTATAAGTATGCCGGTGTACTCACCATGGGCGCCTGCAAGGGGTTGTAGCGTGATTGCATCCATGTCCGAGAGTTCCTTGAGGTACTCCTGGAGTTCATACATTACTCTCAGAGAACCCTGGACAGATTTTTCAGGCTGAAGCGGATGTATTTCGCTGAAACCCTCGAAAGTGGATACCCGGTCAGCGAATTTTGGGTTGAACTTCATGGTGCATGACCCCAGCGGGTACATGCCAAGGTCAACGCTATAGTTCATCTGGGAGAGCCTTGTGAAATGCCTCACAACATCGTATTCGGCCACTTCCGGAAGTGGGAGTTCCTTTCTGAGGGAACCGGAAGGGAGGTCGCTTAGTGCGTCAGGCTCTACCTTGCCAGGTATCTTGTAGGTGGTTCCTGAACGAAGTTCCCCAATGAAAGGTTCATCGTACGAAGCCTGCCTGTAGCTCATGAAATCACTTCCAGTGTTTTAACTAGCTGCTCTATGTCCCGTTCCTGAGTTTTCTCCGTCACTGAGAAAAAGTATGAATTTGGTATGCCTTCAGCCTTTCCGTGGGAGAGGAATCTTGCAAGTGGGACGCCACCAAGAATTCCCCTGTCAAAAAGTTTGTCCTGAAGTTTCTCCACTGGAGAGGCCAATGAGACCAAAACATCTGAGAATGGTTTCCCTGTAAGCTGTCCTTTGGATAGTTTTCCAGTATTGGAAAGCGTACTTCTGAGTTTTTTGGAATTCTGGTAAGTGAGAGTCGCCACTTTTCTAAGTCCATCTGCTCCAACAATGCTGATATAAGATGCGGCCGCAATTGCCATGAGAGCCTGGTTGGTGCATATATTGCTCATGGCTTTCTCCCTTCTTATGTGCTGTTCCCTGGTCTGAAGGGTCATGACAAATGCCCTCTTTCCGTTGGCATCAAGACTTTCACCAATGATACGGCCTGGTGACCTTCTGATGTAGTCATTCTTGAAAGAGAGTATCCCGAGAAGCGGGCCGCCAAAACTCCTATGAATCCCAAGTTGCTGGCCCTCCGCAACCACTATGTCCGCACCATATGATCCCGGCTCCCTGAGAATGCCCAGGGAAATTGGATCTACGTAGGCGATGAGAAGAGCATCTTTCTTTATTTCCTGCAGCTTGAACACATTCTCGTCAATAATGCCGAGTCCATTAGGCTGTTCGCACACAATTGCAGAGGTGCTGGCACTGACTTTGGATCTGATATCATCAAGGTCAATGTGTCCTGATTTCATATCTACTTTGTAAAAAAGTAGCTTAACATGGATGCCTGCCATGTAACTCCTGATGACCTCAAGCTTCCCATTGTAAATTGTCTCTGGAAGAAGGATTTCAGTCTTCTCATTGATCCTGTACGCCATCCTCACAGCTTCCCCCAGTGCTGTGTATCCATCGTACATTGAGGAATTTGTAACATCCATTCCAGTGAGCTGACACATCAGGCTCTGGTATTCAAAAAGTGACTGGAGCACGCCCTGGGACATTTCTGCCTGATAGGGGGTGTATGAGGTCAGGAACTCTGTTCTCCCAATAAGGGAATCAACAGAGGTGGGAATTACACGGTCATAGAGGCCATTGCCAAGGAAATTCGTCATTCCCGGCCCATTATTCATAAGTGAATAACTTCTGGCTTCTTCCAGGAGCTCATATTCAGAAATTCCCCTGTTCATATTCAGTCCTTTCTTCTTAACATTCTGGGGAACATCGGAAAAGAGATCGTTCTTATCTTTTATTTGCAGAAAATTGAGCATTTCATTATGTTCTTGATTGACAGACATAGGGGCTCAGCAACACAATAATTTCGCCGTATATATTTTATCTGAGGAGCTTGCTCTTCTGGTATTTTCACCAAATATTTGTAGGAAGTGACTACTGGAAAGACCCCGTGATAAAAATTTAATAATGCAGGAATATCCAATCAACATTGAGCGACGAGATCATTCACTATTCAGAAGCCAGAGCATATCCGACAATAGGCGTGATCCTTCTCGGTGGCATTTCTGACAAGACGAAGCGAATTCCAATGCACACATCAGCAGGATTCGCTTATACTGGGCTTGGCCAGGATATATGGGTTGACACAAAGGTGATGGTTAACAGGGGGGCGCCATTTGGTGACCTCAATGGAGAGGAAGTGCAGTATTCCGAATCTGGAAGATCTCCATTTGTTATCCTAAATCATTACCGCAGCAAAATTTTCAACCATCTAGCAGTGCGTGAGGAAGCTGCCCTGTCTTTCAGGTCCAGGAATGTGGGAATTCTCAGCGGAAGTTCTGATGCAGGTGCAGCAGCCATGGGTTCCTGCATAGCTGAAATGGCTGGTGGCGTAGATGATATGGTTGCATTCGAAAATGAACTCAGATCTATTTCAGAAAGTGTCGGAAGGAGCCTGTACGGGGGTCTCACCGTTACATGGGCTGACGGGAAGAACGCCAGGACTGAACAACTCCTGGGTCCCGAGGCATTCAGGGATTACGTTGTCATAGGGTGCAGCTTCAATGTGCAGAGAAAACCCTCTGACAGAATTCATGAAAATGCTGTAAACAGCCCAGACTATCCGAAGAGGATCGAGAGCACAGCCAAGAAGGCGAAGGAACTTGTAAAATTATCAGAGCAAAGAGACATAAAAGGGATCTTTGACCTTTCCCATCAGGATACAGGGGAATATCACAGGCTTAATGAGAGTGTTGGGGTCAATATTATCACGCCTGAAATGAGGAAGCTTATGCAGAAGGTTGATCATGACAGGGATGAGATGTGGATGTCTTACATTGTAACTGGAGGAAGCAATGTCTTTGTGATTACAGAAAAGAAAAATATGAAGGAGATTGTAGACAGGTACAGGGGACTCTGCGATGGGCAGTCTCTGCTCAGCGTGGCTGAAGGGGCAAAAGTTACAACCGGTTCCAAGCCATAACTTAAATAACCTTCTTTAAAATCAGGTACCAATATGGCGGATAAGAAATCTGAGGGATTCCAGTCTGGCGCTGGACTTATCAGGTATTTCGAAGAGGAAGAAATATCCGG
>JAJZOK010000113.1 GCA_021811525.1 Thermoplasmata archaeon
ATAATGAAAAGGACAGAATTCATGATCCAGAATATAATAGACATTTGTGCTGTATTATCATCAGATCTCAAACTTGAAAAACCAAATTCCGAGGATGACATAATAGACAATATGGGCAGGGCAGGAATACTCAGTCATAACCTGGTCAGTAAAATCCACGAAATGAAGGGGATGAGAAATGTACTGGTACACAGGTACGGAAAGATTGACGACGGGCTGGTGTATGAAAGCCTGACAGGAGATCTGGATGACATTGATATTTTTGTCAATCGGATCCGGGAATTTCTGGACGGTAACTAGGCGGCGCCATATTGCACCAATGGTATCTTAATTGATTCTGCGCCAGTGGAAATAGGCTTGGGCATCAGGTCCCTACTAGAAGAGGTTTTTTGAAAGAACTGGGATGTAATTTCCGAGCTTCGGCGAGGTATTAAGTCCACAGTCACTAACAGACCGATTTCACAATCCATGCTAAAGTAAACAAATCTGGCAAAGCTGATTCTTCAAACTTTCTTTTTTTACATTTTCATTTTAAGCCGAAGTGCTATTAGTAGTCTAACATTTCCTGCTAATTCATATTGGAAGACATCGTATTTTCAAATACGGGAATTTATCAGAAATCTGGCTATATAAATTATATATTAAAAGGAAGAAGTGTGAAAGATATTCACTTCTTTTTTTTGTCCATTGCTTCCAGCATTTTGTTTGAAATGCCCTCGAATGCCTTGGATACAATTTCATTGGATGAAGCTGAAGGTATGCCGTCGTCCGCATTTGCAACAACTTCGGGAATGAGCGGGATCCTTCCCAGGAACGGGACGCCATATTTTTTGGCTGCTTCCTCCCCTCCGCCTTTCTTGAATATATCCACGGTCTCCCCGCAGTGCGGGCATACAAATCCGCTCATATTCTCCACAATTCCCAGTATTGGAAGGTTCATCTGCCCTGCAAAGCTTATAGCTTTTCTGGCGTCCAGCAGTGCCACATCCTGCGGCGTTACAACAATTACCACACCATCAATCTCGGGAATGAGCTGCGCCACCGTAAGGCCCTCGTCGCCTGTTCCAGGCGGCATGTCCAGGATTATGAAGTCCCTCTCACCCCAGGCAACATCCTCCAGGAATTGCTGGATGGCCTTGTGTCTGAGAGCACCCCTCCAGATGACTGCGGTGTCTTCGCTTGGTAGCAGGAATGCCATTGAAATTACATCCACACCATATTTGGAGCTTACTGGAACGATCTGGTTGTCCTTTGCGGTAATCTCAGCATCTGACACCCCGAGCATCTTGGGATCATCCGGCCCGTTGATATCAGCATCGATGAGGCCGACCTTGTACTTCCTGGCCAGAGTAACTGCAAGATTCACCGAAACAGTGGATTTGCCCACTCCTCCCTTTCCGCTCATCACCATGATTGTGTGCTTGACACCCTTGTACTTTGTGGATTTTGGCGGTGGCCCGATAATGGGCTGGGGTGGCGGCTTGTTCATCTTAATGGTTCCAGTTGGCATTGTTCAGCATCGCTCCACGATATTTTAGTTTGGCGACTTTTAACTGTTTATATGTGGATGGATATAAATGATGAAATTTGGCTATAAATTTCCAGTAAAGGCAATATGCATAGCTTCTGAACAATGTTTATTTCCCTTGCACCATTCATCTAAAAATGTACTCGGAGCAATGCGTGTTCTGCCGGGATGTAATCAGAGACCGCAAGGCATCTATTATCTACGAAAACAGCAATGTGCTGGCATTCATGGATATTGCTCCGGTTGAGCCCGGCCACGTCCTTGTTGTGCCGAAGGAACACTACGTCAACATCCTTGATATTGACGAGTGGTCTTATCTCGAAGTCCACAGGGTAGCAAAGCAACTCTCGCCTGCAATCATAAGGGCTGTGGGCGGTGAGGCAGTAAACATTGGGCAGAACAACGGTGCCTGCGCCAACCAGCGTGTATTCCACTACCATCTCCATATCATCCCAAGATTTTGTGACAGGCGCCTGGACTGGAGCCGCCGCAATGTTCTGGAAAAGGAGCTGGATGAAGTCGCTGAGAAAATAAAGGCCGAGATCCAGAACCATGATGGGGAGACCCCGGTTTTAAAATAAAGTCTCAATAAGAGCCGCTGAATTGATTATCATTTCTATTCAGGAAAATTGAAGTCCGCTTAACAGACGAAGTTAAATCATGCCATCATTGCAGCTATGGGTCATTGCTGACAGCATCACCATCGACCTGTTGGAGTATCATGCATCAGATTTCGCGGGCACGATGAGTTCTCCACTAATGAGATAACCAATGATTGATGCAATAATCAAGCCATTTCCAACGCTGAAAAGATTTGCAACAGTGCCATCTATAAACGTTGCCTGGTAGTTTTGGTAATAATTTATTGTGAAACTGAAAAGGTTGTTGCTGTGGTAGGCAAGTATAAAGGAGAGTGCGATCAGGGCGATTCCAATTGCGATCAAAGATACTATGGTACCCCGGGGCAGGTAAATGACGCCTAAACCAAGGAATACGGCAGCACCGGTGGTTATGGCTCCAGGTATAGAAGTTCCCCAGCGATTGTAAAATATGAGGCTGTTTACGGATGGGGACCCCTTGAACCAGAGATCAAGAACCTCAGCGATGAATTCAGAGATGGCAAATATGACTATGGCGGATACGAGAAAGATCCTTGACTGCGCCGGGGTGATCCTTTTCCTAGGCATTGGGAATAAACCCAATAAATTGATTTAAGTGTTGTGGTTTATATATTTTCTCTATAAAGATAATCCCGGAATCACCCGCCATAAAGCTGACTGTGCCTCATTCCTGTTATTTTAATACCCTCCTCTGAAAACAGAAATACAGCCACAGGATACACCTTCAATTTTAAGATGGAATACCGCTACAATTTCAAGAATCTCGACCCCAGGCTCAAGATACTGAGCATAGTAAGGTTTGTCAGGGCTTTTGGAAGGGGTTCAACATTCGTATTCCTCCCGCTGGTATTCATAAGCGTATACAATCTCAGCTTCATAATTACTGGCCTCCTCCTTGGCTTTGCGACACTCCTAATGGCTGGAATCCAGTTTCTTGCGGGGAGGTGGACAGACAGGATTGGCAGAAGAAGCATCCTTGTCTACTCACAGATTCCAGGAGTGATATCATATCTTGCAGTATATTATTCTGTTGCAGTACCTCATTTCCTGTACCTTGCAATTGGCGCATGGTACAGCACCATCGTCATAAATGCCGTACAGTATCCTGCAGTCCAGGCCGCAGTTGCCGATATAACCTCCGTGAGTGACCGTCTCTCAGGATTTACCCTCATCAGGGTAATGGCAAACCTCGGAATAGCGGTAGGCCCTCTGGTCGGTGCATACCTCGCAGGTTACGGCTTGCAGTATATCTTCCTGATTGCAAGTGCTGCAACAGCTGCAGAAGTAATTATGCTGTACCTTTTCATGAGCGAAACATACACCCCAACAGGCACGCTCGAGAAAAAGCCACGCATCCTCAGGGACACAGTGAAGAATGACAGGTTCTTCCTGCTGTTCATAATGATCGGTATACTCCTGGCTTTCTTTTCAAGGCAGAGGGGCACATCCCTGACCGTCTACACAGTGGTCCTGTCAAACCTGCCATTCATAGATCTCGGTGCAATCTGGGCCCTGAACGGCATTCTTGTCGTAATACTCCAGTTCCCGCTTCTAAGGATCATGACAGCCAATGGAAACTCAATGATGTGGCGGGGAGTTGGAGTATTGTTTTACGCAGTTTCCTTCGTGGTACTCTCCGCTGTTCCCACACTGGGAATCCTGCTGCTCTCAATGACCATATCCACCGTGGGTGAGGATTTTGTCTCCCCAACGACCCAGGCCATTGTTACAACAATTGCCCCTGGCTACCTTAAAGGATCATACATAGGTGTCTATAATCTAATAATTGCAAGCGGTTCATTTGCGGGTTCCCTGGTTGGGCTGTGGCTCCTTTACGCTCTCAGAAACTTCAGCTCCACATACTGGGACTACATCGCCATTGGCTCCCTGGTTGTTGCAGTCATGTACGTGGCCATTTCAAAGCCATTCAGCAGGAGGATGAGCGAAGTGGATACCACCGAGGTAAGGATTTCAGAAGGATAGATGCCAAGTGGCATTTCCTGATTTCATGCCGCTGTCCAGCTTATTAACAAGTTTTTCTATTAAATAGTAATTAATTTATTTATTAAGATCGTACTGTTATAATCATGCTTGACAGCGATGCATCAACCGCAAAGACCCTCACACTGGTGGCCATAATACTTCAGCTTGTGTTCTTTTTCATTGGAATTTTAGGTGTAATAGGACTTGCCGCACTGGTGGGTTTCGCCAGCAGCATCTCTGCTTCCTCATCTTCTGGAAGCACTGTCAACACTTTTCCAAGTGTCGGCTTCGGCATAGTATTCTTCGTTCTTTCAGGATTCTTCCTCATAGGGCTTTTATGGCTCCTTATGGACTACTTCCTTGTGTACAGGAGGCTCGATTCAGGAAGGGTCAGGGAGGCGGAGACACCATCGCTGTTGCTTGGGATTCTTCAACTTCTCTTTGGAGGAGTAATAACGGGAATTCTACTAATAATCGCATATGTGAAAATAGGGGATTCCCTCCGGAGAAACCAGCAGGCCTAGAAAAGCAATTTCCCCTGAAACATGGAATCCAGTTAGGATGCTAACCAGATCGTTCTAGAAACTGTTTTCATTATCCACTTTTATTTTTTCACTTCTTCTGCATCACAAAAATCCGATATGCCCACTTTCCTGAACCCTCAGATGCCTTCTCATCGACCTTACTGCTTCTGCCATTGAAGAACTCTAAATCCACTTTCAACGAAGGGAAGAGGTCGCCAAGGATGAAATATCCACCATCCTTGAGCGCATTGAACACATTTTCATAGGCAAGAAATCTCTTCCTGCCTAAGTTGTGGAAAACAAGGTTGGAGATAGCCAGGTCGTACATGCCGTTTGTTCCGAGGGGTTTTCTCAGGTCATGCTTCATCAGTCGAACCCTTGCCTCTAGATTCAGGGCTTTCATATTTGCATTGGCCTTTTCAAGCGAGGCATCAGAAAGGCTTCCATGGCCGAAAACATCCACGCCCGTGATCCTGGAGTTTGGAAAGTTCCTGGCTGCAACACTTGCCAGGAAACCCAGGCCGCATCCGGCATCCAGTATCCTGATTTCTGATTCAGGGGAGTAAAGGGAAGTAAACAATTCTGAGAATGCAGTTTCCACCCTGCTCCTCATATTGATTGATTCTTCCGGGGTAGAGTGATGGTAGGTCCCAAAGTCAATCTCCATTATGACTCTAATGAGAGTAAGGCTATTTATTGATTAGGGACTGCATCATGGACTCTACGGCACTTAGGGCCCAATTCTAAATTTTTGCTCGATCCAGATGCCCAATTATTTCCGGCAGGGTATGTATGGACAGGAATGGCCTGTTACCATTGCGGCTCCTGAATCCTTGTTTCCGGTAATCGACCCAGACGCCCCTGACGCCTAACTTCTGGGGAGCCAGGACATCCCATACTATATTGTCTCCCACCATCCAGGATTCTTCAGCTTCGACACCTAAACTGCTGAGGGCTTTCCTGTAAATCCTTTCATCGGGTTTTCCGTATCCCTGCTCGCCTTCTATGAGAATTTCGTCAAAGTGTTTCTCAAGGCCGAATCTCTCAATCTTCTGCCTCTGAGACTCTGAGCTTCCGTTTGTTATGAGTGCAGTCCTCATGCCTTTGCCCTTCAGTGTTACCAGGGTATCAATGGCACCAGGTATGGGTTCTATCATTTCCGTTCTCATTTTCGAATAGGTTGAAGCGATGCTCTCACAGGCCGCTTCATTAAAAATGCCCAGTCCTTTCATTGCCATGGCAAGGATTTTCAATCTCGCAGCGGAAAGATCCTGCCTCCATTCCCTGCCTCTGGATGCATCAGACCAGAACCACTCCGAGTGCTTCAGGACTGTTCTGACGAAATCAGCTGGGGGCACGCCTCCCAGAGAGGAGGTGTAAGTAACAGCAACATTGTTCCAGCACTTCTCTTTCAATGCTTCAAATGCCAGTATGGTATCGTCCAGATCAAGCAGTATTGCCCTCGGTGCTGTCAGTTCCATCCTCTACAGTGCCAGGAACTTTATCCGGAATTTAATCCTTGTCCACTCAAACAGTGGAACGTCAGAAAGGAAGCAGCAGTGCATGTATTTGCAAGAACACCCGAGCTGGACAGATGATTTTATAGCCACTTGCAAATTACAATTTCCATGGCAAAGCCTTCAGATGCCGATACAGGAAAAGAACAATCCCAGAAAGAGCGGGATGAATTGGTGAGCATACTTGGTGCCCGCTTCGAGTCTTATCCAAATCGGCATAAGGGGCTCGATTGGAAAAAGATACAGGAAAAACTCCTGGCTAATCCTCAGAAGCTCTGGTCGCTCCACCAGATGGAGTCGACTGGCGGTGAACCTGACGTAGTGGGTTTCGATGAAAAACTTGGGGAGTATATTTTCTTTGACTGCTCTGCAGAAACCCCAAAGGACAGGCGCAGCCTCTGTTATGACGGGGAGGCTCTAGAATCTAGGAAGGAATTCAAGCCTAAGAACAGTGCAATGGATGCTGCATCATCAATGGGAATAGACCTCATGGATGAAAAACAGTACAAGGAACTGCAGAATATTGGCAAATTCGACACCAAGACCTCAAGCTGGCTCAAGACTCCTCCAGAAATAAGGGAACTTGGAGGTGCAATATTCGGAGACAGAAGGTACAACCACGTGTTCATTTACCACAACGGTGCCGAATCATATTATTCAGGCAGAGGTTTCAGGGGCGTCATCAGAGTATAGGTCACGACTCAACCAATGCCATTTAATGTGTAACGCCCACCCCATTGGGATATATCAACTTCCGGAGCTATGGTGCCTTTAAGGGCTTTACCCAATTATTCTTCCCATTATTACGAATTCTTCCCCGCTCTCAGAGAACTTCACATGCTCTGCCATTGGATTCCAGCCCATCTTTGAGTAAAAACAAATGGCTGGTCCATTTCCCATTTGGGTGGACAGCAACGCGCGTTTATTTTCCAATCCTGTGAACAGTTCACTGTAAAGCATGGTCGCTATGCCTCTCCTCCTGTACTCTTTCTTTACAGCTATTTCCACCAGTTCGAAGTAACCATTGAGCCACATTTTCCTTTGTGTTTCGTCCAGGACCTGTTCCACGTGGTCGTACCACCACTGGCCATGTTCACCGTAATAACCGTACGCGAAACCAACCAGGTGTTCCCGGTTCATGTATGCAAGGGCACATTTGTAGCCGTTCCGGGATGAATGCAAGAGGAGTGAATCCCTAATGTGCCGGAGCCTCTCTTTCTGTGAAGATTCATTGCTGGAATGGAAGATACTATCGTACGCCCTGGCGATTTCTTTGAGCGTATTCTCATCCAGCAGGTTGCAGGAAGAAACGGTCAGACCCATTTGTACGATAAGCAAAAGAGCTTCTATCCTTAATTTTTTGGTAAGCATTCCAAACTTGAATCCCCAAGTACGATGCAACCCCATCACTGCTTTGCCCTTTAGCCATGCGGGAAATAACCCAATGGATCTCATTACGGAAAATCCGTAGAACTAAAACCCCGAGTAAGAATTAACCAACTTTATGAATGAGATTTCATTGTTTATTCATGGCGATTGATTTTGATCTGTCAGAAACCGTAAGTGCCCCTAAGGAGCAGGTTATGGCCCACTTCATCGGAGTCGAGGACATGCCGAAATACCATCCCAAGATGGCAAGAAAAGTGGAAGTCCTGGAGAAAAGCGACAGTGCAATAAAGTACAGGCTAGAAACCAAGGTAATGCTCAAGAAGATGGAATCTGTGAACAGCATGTCCATAGACAGGGCAGCAGGGACCCTGGTTACAGAAACGCTCGAGGGGGACGGAAAAGGCAGCAAGATAACAATGGCTTTCACTGAGAAAGAGGGCAAGACGGATATAAGCATGAAAGCATCCATGGAACTTGGAGTGCTGGGCTCGCTTGGAAAGGGAATGGCTACTTCCATGTGGAAAGAAGCCATGGAACAGGCGAAAACTGTTCTCGAGAAGAAGTAGCCTTATTTTTTTCCCCATATAAAGCTCGAAGCAGAAGTCACTTCCAGCTTGTAAGAATTTCTTCCCGTTTGAATGTAGCCCTGCTTATGAAGAACATCACCACTGCCATTACCAGTAATGCTGCAGAAATGATCAGGATGTTCGTGTCACTAACAAGCGATACGATTCCAAGTTCCCCCAGTACATAAAGTATAAAAAAAGGCACTGCGGTGAGGACCCCCAGCTGATAAGCAGTCTGTGTGCTGTTTACTTTTGCTGACACAAAGACGCTAAAACTTATTGCGTACAGGCAAGCCAGCGGAACGGCAATGAGAACTATTATGCCGAAGTTCTGGTTAGGATAGTAATAGTACCCAAGGGAAGCCGATGAAAAGGCATCTGCCATTATCATGAATATGGCTGTTCCCAGCCAAATAGCAATTATAACAGGTATGAATACGCCAATATACTTGCCAAGCAGGATCTCCTCATCGCTGGTTGGTGTAGCAAGAAGTGGTTCTATGCTCTTCTCCAGCTTTTCCCCCACAATACTGTAGGAAGAAATGTAGAGGGGGAGCACAACCGACAAAAGAACAAAAAAGTAGGCAAATGCCCCAAGGAGATCCACCACAACTGACGACTGTACCACCTTCTTGATAATGACATACTCAAGGATGGCGGGAAGTCCTACTCCCAGCAACACCGGGATGACTAGCAGTCCTCCCACGAGAGACTTCCTCCTTATGAGGATCTTCATGTCCTTCCGCGCCAGAGCCCATGATTTCCAAAGCCTCATTTTTGGTCCCTCTTCATTATGCTAAGATAAACGTCCTCAAGGGAAACACCCTCTTCTTTCACAGATTTTATCTGACCTCCAGCACCTGAAATGGCACCCACCACGTCAGGGGTATCCATGTCCGGGTCTTCCATCTCAATATGTAGAGTATTGCCCTCCACAGTGACCATCTTGGGATTCCTGGATTTAACAGCGTTGAGTATGCTGTCGTTCATGGATGCGAGTACGATGACAGTAACCTTTCTAGCAAATGCGTTTTCAAGGTTCTTTGTTGTGTCAACAGCAATGAGTTTTGTCTTCAGTATACCGATCCTGTCGCAGATCCTCTGAGCTTCGTCGAGATTATGCGTATTTAGGAATATGGTTCTTCCTTCACCCTTGAGCTTCAGGATCACATCCCTGATAATCTTAGATGCCTCAGGATCAAGATTAACCGTGGGTTCATCAAGGAAAAGGATCTGAGGATCATGGATAAGTGCCCTTGCCACTGCGACTTTCTGCTTCATACCCTTTGAGAATGAAACGACTCTCCTATCCTTCTGATCCCAGAGGTCAAGCATCTCCAAGTATTCCTTTATGTTGTTTCTGACAAGGTCTCTGGGAGCTTCATACATCTGCCCATAGAACTCTAGGTTCTCATATGCTGTCAGTGTTTCATAAAGGCCAACATTGTCATGCACAATGCCAATCATCTTCCTGATTTTCACGGCATCGTTCCTGTGTGAAATATCGAGGTCGCCGAACTTTGCCGTTCCACTCGTTTTGGAAATAAGGCAACAAAGCATCCTCACAGTGGTGGTTTTTCCCGCGCCGTTTGGTCCAAGCAGCCCAAAGACCTCACCCTCACCTACGGAGAATGTCAGCGAATCAACAGCAGTTATATCCTCAAACTTTTTTGTGAGGCCGTTAACTTCGATCATGGGCATACAGGGTACCTCTTGTTGTCAGAACTCACATCTTGTTTATGAATTTAAAATACCTTATTCGTAAAAAATCCCATGAGGCAATCTGGAAAATCTGATGCGAAGGTCAATTGGTAAAAGAATAGTTTGTCCGCAGCAGGCAATCCTTTTTGCCTTGCTGGGCATAGCACAACAACGGCTGATCTTAGCATAACCAATGGAAAGCTTTTCAACAGGGTCCTTTCGATCATCTCCCTGAACCATTTCATCAACGACGGGTCAACTTTCCTCATCTCTTCGCTCTTCCCTGCAATGCAGATCGCATTGGGGTTTTCCACCTATAATATTGGAATCCTCGTGGCCCTCGGCTATGTGATAAATGTGGTCTTCCAGCCAATTACGGGAAGGGCAGCGCAAAAATTCGAGCCAGGGATTCTCCTGCCCATAGGAATTTCCACAATGGCTGCTTCAATGATCCTCTTCGCAATTTCCACCACATTTGCAATGATGGTTGTTTCCATAGTCATAATGAGGCTCGGATCAAGCTTTTTCCACCCAATCGGCGCCAATGCAATATCCGTCAATTATTCCGGAAGCAGGCTGGATACAGCAATGGGCATTGAAAGTGCATTCGGGAATCTTGGCATTGTGTTTTCATTTGCCCTGTCCGCGCCGCTCTACCTGATGTTCGGATGGTCCGGGCCATACTATATTTATGCCATCCTGCAGGTTGCCACTGTTGCAATTACCATACCGGCAATTGGCAGGCGTCTCAGGATAGATGGAAACAGTATGCATGAAAAAGCTGGCAATGAACTGCAGGATACTGGAGACATCGTTGAACCTCATGGCGCAAATACAAGGAGAAAATACCTGCTTTACATTCCTCTCTTCTTTGTTGTTACCGCATTCATTTCAGGTGGTAGCAACTCCATATTCGGGAATTTCGGGAACCTGCTACTCTACCATAACGGATTTCCAATTTCGATCTCCAATGACCTCATTGCAATATGGGTTGCATTTGCCTTTCTGGGCGCAGTAGCCACTGGCAGGCTTACAGGCCTGCTCTCAAGGATGGGGGTCCTTGCTGTTTCTTACCTGCTGTCAGGAGCCAGTGCGCTTGGCTTCGCAGTATTCTCTGGAAATATGTTATTGTCCGCGGCCATGCTGTCGATCAATGGTTTCTTCCTGGCAATAACGTACCCGGCAACATACTCAGAGCTTTCAGATGTTGCATCCCTGGAGGGAACCGCGGGCCCGTCTTTCGGAATGCTTTTTTCCAGCCAGATAATCGGCGCCTCAATATTCGGCTATCTCAGCGGTTATTTCTCAAGGTTTTTTGGGCTCGCCTCCATTTTTGAACTCGCTTCCGTACTTCTTTTCGTGTCTGTAGGGATTGTATTCATCTGGAATCTGAGGTTCCGGCCGCGGCTCCTAACCCAGTGATCATGGAAAGCAATGCAGCCACGCAGTCAAGAATAAATTAACTGAATTCAGCCAGTATCAGTTCCAAATACTCTATCCCCATAACAATTCCAATATGGAGTCCAATACAGTTGTTAACAGGCACAAGGAGAGAGGCAAGTACGACACCGGCACTATCTATGGGATACTGGACGGGTCACTGATCTGCCATGTTGCTTTCTCCATAGATGGCTTACCGTACAACATGCCCATGATTCCTGTCAGGATCGATAATATGCTATATCTGCACACTTCAGTCAAGAGCCGTTTTTATGAGGCGCTCTCCAATGGATCTGATGTATGCATTGCTGCAACGCTTCTTGACGGGATAGTCCTTGCAAAAAGTGCATACAATTCCTCCATGAACTACAGGTCAACCATGGTGTTTGGAAAACTGGCTCCAGTAACAGATCCCGAAGAGAAGCTTAAGGCAGCACACCAACTGACTGAGAAGATTGCCGGAGGAAGATGGGCAGATTGCAGGCAACCATCTGAGAGCGAGCTCAGGGCAACTGGATTCCTGAAAATTCCCATAACTACATTTTCCTCCAAGGTAAGGGAGGGGCCTCCAATAGACAACCCGGAGGACCTGTCCCTAGGGCACTGGTCCGGCGTGATTCCTTTATGGATTGCCAGGGGTGAACCGTTGACATCCCCAAATGATGAGGGAAGAATCACACTTCCTGAGTATCTGAAGAATTAATGCGTGTTAGTTAAAAGGAGACTTGAAGCAGTAAATGGCCATAGGCAGCACTAAAGTCCTGGATCACTGGTTAGAGTGTATGTACAGGGTCAGGTATGGCTCCACTGCCTGAATCAGCTTGTTCCTTGCCTTGTTGAGATGCTCCTGCATTGTGGACTTGGACAGGCCATGAATCCTGGCAAGTTCTTCCACCATTGTTCTTCTGGGCGATGAAAACATGCCCATGCTCACAGCCTCCCTGAGGTACAGGGCCTGTTTTCCAGAGAGTTCCCCGAACAGGTCCTTAAGTGAGATGCTGTAGACATCCCTGAGCGAATCAGGCTCGATCTTCTTCTTTCTCTCAATTGTAGCCTTCCCTGACCTGGAAACTTCCTGGAAGAATGCATCGAGATCCTCTCCAGAGAAGGAAATCAGTCTCAGCTTCTCCTCACCGTTGGCGTAGACCGCAGGCGCTTCCCAGAGTAGGTTCATGGATTCAGCCAGCCTTATGCTGGAATTTACGGTGTTGCACCTGCAAGAGATTCCTGCCGACACATGGTTCTCCATTCTGTCTGAGGTCACAAACTGGCTATTAATGCTCTCCGTTATCTCTTTCAGGCGTTCTGTGGCCATTTTTACAATGCTGCTCTCCCCATACACTTCCACATAATCCACAACTGAGCTGCACCACCTGAACATGGTGATCTGGGGGAATTCGGCAGAGAGCTGGCAGAACGGGCTTGAATTTACCAATATGAGTTCCACTTCTTCCATAGTACCGTTCTAGAACGGTATCAAATATATCATCCTTCCCTAAATCATATATTGATAGAAATGGCAGAACTCATAGTGGAACATGAATGGAAGAGCAGGAATGCAGAAAGTGTCATGAAAGTTGTAGGGGATATCATAGGAATGCAGAAGGGCGGTTCGCTCCCGAATGGCTTCAACCTCAAGTCTGTGGTGGTGCTCAATGGCGAGAACAGGGCCATATGCAACTGGGATGCACCGGATGCAAATTCCCTGAAGGAACTCATTGGAAAAGTCAATCCTCCAACAAAGCACAGGGTATTTGAGGCCAGCAGGGCTCTGTAACAATCTGGCATTAATTTGGAAGAAGAACATGGAAGGCACATCTTACTATATGGAAGGTGAGGAAAGGTTTGGATCCTGTTCCTCCAGAATTTATTCACGCTTCTCCGGGTTGCACTACTGGAAGTACTACAGGGCTATCGTCAGGGAAGTGCTGAAACTACACCCTGAGTCTGTTCTTGATGTAGGTTGCGGCCCTGGTGATATCCTTGCCCACATTGCTGCTGAAAATGCATCAGTGCGCCTCTTTGGAGTGGATCCATCTCAAGGCATGGTTAATGCTGCAAGGAAAAAAATTGCAAGGCACGGCCTGGCCGGCAGGGTAACCGTTGAACCCGGAAGCAGCAGGGACATCCCGTTCACTCCCGAAAAATTTGATCTGATCATATCATCCATATCCTTTCACCACTGGAAGGAACGGAAATCATCACTGGAGAATCTTTCAAGGCACCTGAAGGAAAATGGAAGGATCATAATTTTTGACCTTGACAGGGAGCAGTTGCCAGGGAAGCTTCCAATATTCAGGAACCATACATTAGCAGAAACAGAGGAAGGGGAGTTTGAGGTCGAGGGTTTCACTACAGTGATTACCAAGCTGCATGGGTCTGGCCTGTTAACTCTTGTCCTGGCCAGGAAAGAAGGAAATTCGCCATAATCCCACAATTTTTGGAATTTTCTGAATAACACAGTGTTATGTGTTCAGGCTCATTGTATTAGTGCCTTGTTTTCTTCAATTTCTTTATTTCACGAAAGTTAAGGCCCCTCATGTCCAGGTTGTAATTCCTCTCCAGGTTTCCCCTACCCACTGCAAGGAAGCAAATCAGGAACACAAAGACCACCGACAGGACAGTCAGCTCTGTGTAAGTGAAAATGTCATCGTACAGGTAATGCGGCATATGGGTGGAAGTAACATAATGGAACAAATCAGAAATAATGGAGAGTGCGAG
>JAJZOK010000089.1 GCA_021811525.1 Thermoplasmata archaeon
AGAGTAGAACCATCCGTAAGCACGCTGGCCTGTGCCTGAACAGCAGGCTTGCCAGTTGCAATCAGTCGGTGGTGCTTATCTAGTGGCATATGGATGGTAGCTTTGAAAGAGTGCCCATTTGCAATTTGTGCTGTCGACATGTTCACAGATCCAATTGACAGAAACGTTCCATTCGAATCATGGTAAGTTACCAATAACAGCAAGTCGGGATGACTGGCAGAATTTAAGACAGAACCTTGATATTTCACCCATTCATTTACGAGGTTTCTAACGGGAGTTAGGTTCTTAATCGAAGCGTATCCTCCCTTGTTTGTGTTAACTACGAATAGGTTTGCAGTTCCAGATCCTTTATCAGGAGGTTTATACATGATTCCCTGTACCGAAGCATTTACTAAGGGAAGCCCGTGTCCATCAAATACTTGGACACCTATAGACGGTACCGGGTCAAAGGGGCCAGCCTTCGCTATTGCCATACCAGTAAAGGCAATGGCAAATGCCGACATAACCATTATCGAGGCAATCATCACACCTTTTTTCCTATTGGCCATAATAAATTTAAATATGATATATATTTAAACAATTTGTATTTTCGATGGTTAACTTATCTCATCATGAAACATGGCGTCTTGTCAACAAAACTAACATGCTTGAGCGAAATGCTCAACATTTTGCATTCATAAAAATGTGTATAATTTGTGTACTCAAAGATTCTCGGTATTCTTGTGAACTTTTCATTTTGTTGATTGGCGAGGAAAGCTTTAAATCTTTATTTTTCTTGTAATTTTATCTATCAAATGGTAATTATAATCCAATTTATGTTTGGGTGACCATATTTATCGTAAACCCATTAATGCCTCAAATGATGCATTGATGTGTGGTATAATACATAATCATGAATGCTCCAGTATTTCACACAAAATTCTGAGCTAAGCGAGCGGGTCGATTGAATATACTTCTTGGATATCTTATCTATATAATACATGAAAAGTTAGAAGTGGTGGAAAAACAGGACAAAATTGATTGAATATTAAGTAAAACAAAGGGAAAAGTGTAGTGTCCTCTCAGTTGTCCTTTCGTGTCCTTCAGGACAATTTCAAACGGTTACGTTTGAATCATCCGAATCCGGGACCCTATTTTTCTCAGTGTCCACTTTCTGCTCACAATTGGGACATGTTGTTCTCTTTGCAGAACCTGTGAATCTCTAGATATAGCTGCAGTGGTTACACTTAACGTCGAAACCATTGAACTTAGTTTCCTTTTCCAAAATATACACTTTAGAATTACGATTAGGACACGTGGCCATCCTCAGAAATCCATGGTACTGCTAGGAACAACCACATTTACCGCGTGTCAGTTGGGTTCCATCAGATGAGTCTTTAGATCGTCTGGCCAAATATGGCAAACCTCGGACCGCAAGATTGCGGCAAGGTATACCTAATGTGGTTCTGATTGGAAGTTAAATATCTCAGTCCCCTCCCCTGTATGGTTTCTCTATCCTGATCTTGGCCTCGTCAACAGTTATCTCAGGCGGATTCTGATAGAAAGGCATCATCTTCTGTTTCGTTTCTCTCTTTACGCCATCTGTCAGTATCCTTGGTGAGAATTGCTTGAAGAATTCTGTTGGTGCCTCAGATATGTTCTGATTGGTGAGGAATTCTTGACGAAACTGCTCATAATCAATTCTCAGGAAGTACTTGTCCGTCAGTTCACTTTCATATGGCACAACCCAGGTTTCAGGTTCACTTGGAACTAATATATTGTCCTTGCCGAGATGTCTTTTGAACATCCTTAGAGTCCTGTTTGCGGCTTTGTCCGTCAGTCTTATACCATCGGGTGTCTCTTCCACTTCAAAAGCGTGTATCTTTTTCTCTGCGATAAGCTGATTCACGATGGGAATTGGGTCAACAGACTCTCTTCAGCACTCTGAAAATTCCGGATTGAACTAGAGATTTAAGATACCAGGCATGGCAATCTGTTTCCAGGCTGATATCTAATCTGATCCTTGCTTTGTCTTCCACTCTGGCCTTAACTGATTTCCATTCACTCTCCAGGATTGAAAGTTTTTGCCTTGTTTCAAAAATGTCATTGTCAAGCTGATGTAACCTTGCTTCGTCCGATGTCTGACTCTTTAGAGCCCATAAGGATCTGTTGACATAAGCTGAAACATTGAACTGTTGCCCCAACCCATCAATGAAATCCTCCACCTCAGAATCAATTGTAATCTGAAGTCTCCCCTTCCTCTTCAGCCCTTCCGGTGGGGCAGGAAACTGAGAACATACCTTAACAGATGGCCGTACGCTGAATTCCTGAGAATGATCGAGTACAAATCCCCAAATAAAACCATTAAGGTGAATCCGGGAGGGACTTCCTCAGAGTGTCCCGTATGTGGTGGTAAGGTGAAGCACCCTGCCTGGAAGATATCTAGATGTATGAACTGTGATCGGGACTACGACAGGGACAGGTTAGCCTCACTGGCTATAACCCTGCGTGGCCTTGATCTATGCGGAGACCCGTTCCCCGTGAGTGCGGAATCCTCTTTGCCATCCATGATGGATGAATACCTGTACACCAGGAGCATGCCTGATGCTCCTGGAGCAGGAAGGACTGAGATGGCATACGTTCCGAACGAGACATTGCATAACATTTCATAATGTTTTGAGAACGGCACCTTATCGACATAAACAAGAAAGTGCACCTCATAGGACTCGAAATTCT
>JAJZOK010000165.1 GCA_021811525.1 Thermoplasmata archaeon
TGGACCGGTCGGGATTTGAACCCGAGGCCTCCTGCTTGCGAAGCAGGCGATCTACCCCTGATCTACCGGCCCTGGATTTACTCTAATGCATTACGGAAATAAAAGGGATTTGGGCTGTTCCCAGTAAACTGGGGGTGCAGTTTATTTTACGCAAAGGTTAGAATGAGTTCTGGAGATGTGTTTCAGGAATCCATGGATTGAATTCGGTAGTATACGCGAAACCAGTAGCTCAGAGAGCGGTTCCCTGTCATATGGAAACTGTGGTTTCAGATAAAGAATACTAAAAAATGCAGGAAGAAACAAACCAGTCCATTAATTTCAGGCTCATTAACCCGAATTAAGAAAAAAGAATTAGGCAGGATAATCCTGCATGATACATTGTCTTGGATTGGCATTCCTAGCAGCCGTTATTCGCTGCCATCCATGAGAATCCGCCCTATGGCATGTGCTGCCATCAGCAGATAGTTTCTAGCGGATCTTGAAATTTCAAAGAATGATGCAAAACCGTGTATCATTCCCAGGGCCCTTACACCTGTTGCATTGGTTCCGTTTGCCCTCAATCTTGCAACAAATGACTCCCCCTGGTCTCTCAGGGGGTCGTATTCCGCTGTGAAGACTATTGTTTCGGGGATTCCGGAAAAATCGCTGGAATTCATTACCGCGAATTCTGGATTTAGCAAATCCGAAGGTGAGTTCATGTACTGTTTCATGAACCAAGCACTAAGGGCGCCGGTCAGGAAGTAACCATCAGAGAATTCCCTATGTGATTTGGATGATATGTCTGCTGCAACAACAGGATAGAAAAGCAGTTGAGCCTTTGGAATCTGGAGCCCATTATCTCTTGCCTTCATGGAAATTACTGCGGAAAGGTTGCTTCCCGCACTGTCTCCTGCCAGGCCTATCTTCCCTTTGGCAATTCCAAGGCTTCCGCAGTTGTCAAGCACCCAGGAATATGCTGCGTACGCATCATTTACGGCGGTGGGGAATTTATGTTCAGGTGCCAGCCTGTAATCCACTGACAGGACATTGCAACCTGATTCCTTTGCGATTAATCTACATACAGAATCATGTGTCTGAAGATTGCCGAAGACAAAACCTCCTCCGTGGAAATATATTATAAGGGCGTTGCTCCCAAATCCAGAATACAATCTGGCCTTTATGTTTCCACCGTCCACTGGAATATCACGGTCCTTCACTTCGGCAATTGGGATTTCTTCATGGTTGAGGGCAACTGACGCACTGTCATTGAAATCCCTGAATTCCTTGGGGGTAACCTTTGAAATGTCTGGCATTCCTATCTGTTCCATCATCTGAAGCAGATTCTTCAAGTCCGGATCTAGAGGCATGCCAATTCAAACAACTGAACAGACAAATACATTACTGTACATATTGGCACTAAAACTAGTCAATTAAAAAATCAGTAAAGAGTGGTGCATTTTAGCCAAATGGCAAGAGATTACTTCATCAATTTTTGTGATGCCAGTCCGCAGGCCATCCTGAAGAAATTCCTTGCTGCATTTGATGTTGAAATATGGGATACAAAGGCGTGGAACATTCCCAGAGCCCTGATTCCAGTGGCCTCAGTGCCTGCCTCCCTCAACCTGTAGACGAGTGTTTCGGCAGGGTCCCTCAGAGTGTCGTATTCAGCTGTGAAAACAATGGTCTCTGGCATGCCTGATAGATTATCATGGCTCAGGATGGAGTAATACGGGTGAATCAGGTCCGCTTTTCCCCTGATATACTTTTCAGTGAACCACTTTGTGTAAGGGTTGTCCAGGTTGTAACCCCCCGAATATTCGCTCTGTGAAAAGGAAGTGGTGTCATAACCGATTACCGGGTAGAAAAGGAGCTGCAATTGCGGCATTGGCTTTCCAGTGTCCTTGCACATCAGGGTAACTGCTGCAGCGAGATTCCCCCCGGCGCTGTCACCTGAAACTGCAATCCTGTTACTATTGGCTTTGAGTTCGGATGAGTGTTCCCTTGCCCACATATATGCCGCAAATGCATCGTTAACCGCAGTGGGAAACTTATGCTCGGGTGCAAGCCTGTAGCCCACTGAAAGAATTCTGCAACCCGAGTAATGGGCCATGGTCCTGCATATATAATCATATGAGTCAATTGAGCCAAAAACAAAACCTCCCCCATGGAAAAATACAATGAGTGCATCGCTGGAATTTTCAGTTGAATAAAGCCTTGCGCCTATCTCACCGCCCTCCACTCCAATTACAAAGTCCTGAGTTTCTGCATTTGGCGCATCAGGCCTGGTTTTCCTGCTCTCATACGCTTCTGTTTTCCGGTATTCCTTTATATTGATGCTGTTGTAGTCAAAATTGTTCATGTCAGGCATTGTATCCAGTGTCTTCCGCAGAACGGGATCGAGAGGCATTTCCATTCAAGTGCTGCCAGCCTTAAATAGGTTGCCACCAGAGAGGATAACTTATATGCAGAGGGGCAATATTTGATTCAAGTTGAGTAGTGTTTCAGGAAGCTCCCATACAGGCAAGGGTGAAGGGAAGAAATTTTTTGGTGGCAGAATCGAACCCCGGGAATACCAGATAAGCCTGTTTGAAGATGCAATAGAAAGAAACACTCTTATCGTTCTACCCACAGGGCTGGGAAAAACCATAATTGCTGCAATGGTCGCAGAGTACGTGCTGAAACAAAAGAAGGAAAAAGTGATATTCCTTGCCCCTACAAGACCCTTGATCACACAGCATTTTGAGACCATGAAGAAGCTCCTGGATCTTGGAGAGGATGAGATATCCAGATTCACGGGAGAGGTTGACAACGAAGACCGGCTGCTGAAATGGGTAACCTCAAAGGTGGTTATCTCAACTCCGCAGGTCGTCCTCAATGACATGAGGAACGGTCTGCTCAACATTGCAAACTATGGCCTCATTGTCTTTGACGAGGCTCACCGTGCATCAGGAAATTACGCATACGTGGATATTGCAAGGAACTTCCTCGATGCAAAGCATCGGCTCATACTTGGAATAACAGCAAGCCCCGGATGGGATAGGGAAAAGCTCAATGAAATCAACCAGGCCCTTGGCATTGAAGCTGTGAGAATCAAGACCGAGAACGATCCTGATGTGCAGAAGTACATGGGGGGCATTGACCTAAGGATAACAAGCCTGAAGCTGCCCCCCTATGTAAAAGAGCTTGCAGATCTTCTGAGGGCCGTAATTGACCAGATCACTGATAAAATACGGGCAGCTGGAGTTTTCAGGCCCGGAAGGTTTTCCAGAAGCGAGATCGCCCAGAAAATCGGGGAAGTCATACAGAGGGCAAAGAATGGCGAGAAAAACCTGTTCGTCACTGTTACTTACATGTCAGCAGCAATCCGGTTAGATTACCTTCTTGAATATCTCGAAAGCCAGGGGCTCGAGATTGCATGGGATTATGTAAACGAGATACTGAACAGTGATGAAAAGACGCTGAAGAAGACTGCATCCATTGCAGGCAAGATTCCTGAATTCAACTCTTTCATCGTCAAGCTTAAGGACCTCATGGACCAGAAGCTTGAAAACCCCAAAATGAAGGCAGTCATTGATCTTTGTGAGGAGCAGATCTCTGAAAACCCTGATTCAAGAGTGATTGTGTTCACGCATTTCAGGAAGACTTCGGATCTTCTTACCACCTACCTTAGAGAGAGATCAGCTTTGCTCAGGCCAATACGCTTCATAGGCCAGGCTGGCAAGTCTGGTGATGAGGGGTTGAAACAGAAAGACCAGGACCTGATTCTGCAGAAATTCAGGAACAATATTTTCAATGTGCTTGTGGCAACCAGCGTGGCAGAGGAGGGGCTGGATATTCCGGCAACTGACCTTGTGGTTTTCTTTGAGCCCGTGCCCTCCGAGATCAGAAGCATCCAGCGCCGGGGAAGAACTGGGAGGACCCACGCTGGTACAGTAAGGATCCTCATGTATGAAGGAACCAGGGATTCAGGTTATTATTTTTCGAGCCTCAGAAAGGAGTCACGGATGAAGAAGAATATCCAGAAACTTCAGGAAGTACAACCCGAACCCAAGAGAAAAAAGGTTGGGGAAAACCCAAGCCTGGATGATTTTAATTGAATTCCTGCCCAATATAGGCAAGTCTTGCCAGCAGAGCGTCCAACTGTATGAGGTCGCTAGATCCTTCCACTAACCTGAATTCTGACTCGCCAAGTGCCATGATTATCTGCACTTTCTGCTTGGGTGAAATCTGCTCTTTTCTTACTGCGGAATGCAAACCCCTGACTATGTCCATCCCTGATAGGCCGTACTCAACCATCATTGTATCTAGCATCTCCCGGGAGTCCTCGAACAAGCCGCTGACTGCCTTTGAAAGCAGGGCCTTGAACTCCTTTGGGTTGGCAAGGCCTGATATTTCGTAAATCTTTGCTGCACTGAGCTCGCCAGAGGACTTAATTGTCTGGAGGATGTTTACAGCTTTCCTGAGATCGCCTTCAGATATTTCAGTGATAGCCTCAAGCGAGTCCTGGTCCATCTGGAAACCTTCGCTGTCAGCAATTATCCTGATTCTCTTAATCATGTCCTCCCCCTTGATTGGTTTGTACCTCAGTACAACGGTTCTGGATTGTATTGGAAGAATGATCTGGGAAGAATAGTTGCAGGAAAAGATGAACCGGGTTGTTGAGGAATAGATTTCCATGGTTCTTCTCAGGGCGGCCTGAGCCTCAGGGGTAAGCTGGTCTGCCTCGTCGAGAAATATTATCTTGAAGCCAAGGTCATTTGAAGGCATGATCCTTGCGAAATCCTTCACATTCTCCCTTATCACATCAATTCCCCTTTCGTTGGATGCATTGAGTTCGAGGAAATTTTCCTTCCAGTTCTCGCCGAAAAGCTCGATTGCAGTGCAGATGGCTGTTGTGGTCTTACCCGTTCCGGCTGGGCCTGCAAGTATGATGTGAGGAAGCTGCCTGTGTTTTACAAAGGATTCGATCTTCCTTGTGTTTGCGTCCTGGCCAACGATGTCTGAGAGTTTCTTGGGCCTGTATTTTTCGTTCCAGATGTCTATCATTTTGATCAACGAAGGTAGTTAAAGTCAAGAGTCCAAAGGGCATTTAATTCTTTTCTATAAGAGGAAACCCCATAGCTGATTATTGTGTATCACAGGAATGGGTGCCTTATTCTGTGCGTACCCGAACTCAGGATGAGGATGCAGAGTTGTTTAAACTTTATTTCAACGGAAACCATATGATTCAAATGGCGGGAAAGAGGATCGTTGTTCTTGCATCCGGAGAGGGCACAAATTTCCAGGCGCTGATAGACGCTGTGTCCGAAGGAAAATTGAATGGCATTCTCGTGGCCCTTGTCTCCGACAGGAAAGATTGCGGGGCACTGGAAAGGGCTCTGAGGAACGGCATAAAGGCGATTTCATTTCCCAGGGTCCCATCCAACCGGGAAAGGTACTTTAAGGAGCTTCTTGCCATAATAGAAGGGCTTAAGCCTGACATCATTGTCATGGCTGGTTTCATGAAGATCCTCCCCGACTGGTTTATCCTGAAATTCCCCATGAAAATTGTCAACACCCATCCATCCCTGCTGCCCTGCTTCGGCGGGCCGGGCTTTTATGGCCACCATGTCCACGAAAAGGTAATAGAGAGCGGTGCCAGAATTTCAGGCTGCACTGCCCACTTTGTCATACCAGATGTGGACGCAGGACCCATAATACTACAGAGGGCTGTGAAGGTAGAGGACAGTGATACACCGGAATCGCTTGCGGGAAAGGTAAAGGAAGTTGAACATGAAGCCCTTGTGGAAGCAGTATCCCTTGTGCTGCAAGGAAACTACAGGATATCAGGAAAAAGGGTCCTGCGCCCTGAGTGAAGGCAATGCCTCTGCCTTTCCTCTGCGTTCTATAGCTATGACTATGAGGAAAACTGTTGCAACGACCCCGGAAAGAAGGGACCAAAGGACTGCAATGGCGTAGAAGTTTGTCGAAGAGGGCACAATAAGGGTCACGCTGGTGAATCCGTTGAAGAACCAGTGTATTGGAATATCAACAAAGATGCCAAACTTCATGAACCCAAAGGCTAGAATGAACCCGACGAAAGCTGCAGAAATAATCTTGCCGGGATCCCAGGCCCCGAATAGATAATGGGCTGCACCGAACAGAATGCTTGTTGCAGTTATGAGGATATAATCCCACACCGTCAAACCTAGTCCATACTTTTTCCTCATAATGCCCGGCATGACGAATGCAGCAAGGCTATCGAGCCCGGTGCCATGTGCCCTTGCCACAAAATAGACTGATATCAGGCCCAGGGGTAGGATACGGAAACCAAATTCTTCGGCGTAAGGGGCAAAAATAAGCTGTACAAAGCCCAGATAAGGCTGTGCCTGCAATTCATTTTCAATGGACGTCCCGCCTATCTGGATACCCATGGCCTGTTCAATCAGAACCATAACGAGAGAGATCAGTAGGGCAAAAGAAGCCATGGCCCCATAGAATATGACTGGATTGTTTATTGCAGGCCCCTTCCGCCTCTTCACTCCTAAGTAAAGCATGGACAGGAAGAATATGGAATAAAGGATGGTCATGCCCACGTTGAGCCAGATCGTAGCTACTCCAATGGGTGGGGTGTTCAAGAGAAGAAAGAAAAGGTAAAATGCAGAAGGTTTGCTGAAATTCGAAGCCCATGAAGGATCAAAGAGACCAATGGATGAAACCATGAAGAAAAGAAACGCAGTTGCAAATGTGATCAGGAAAACTGCCTTGAAAAGTGGGGAATCCTGCAGGTAGGTTTCCTTCTGCCCGAATGGCCTTGAAATTGCTGGAGCACCCCACGGATCTGGAACCCTGCCCATGGGGTGAGTAACCCAAAATCGGGCTTAAAGATTCAGTCGAGCACGAATTTGTATCCGTACTGAATGATGCCAGCCGACCCCTGCTGAGCAATCTTCCTGAAAGCTGCACTGACTCTCTTTCCTATCTCCACTTCTCCTGGATCAGCATCCACGATCTGTGCAGTCAGGGAAGGACCCTCGTCCAGTTTCACTATGGCAAGGATGTAAGGCCTCTGCCTCACAAATGGCGAAGGGACCTCATGCACAACAGTGAAAGATTCGATAACACCTTTTCCTGACATTTCTACCTCCTTCATCTTGCCAACTGATTCTCTGTGGCATATTGGGCAGACATCCCTAGGAGGGAAGTATGTCCTCTGGCAGTTGCCGCACTTGTGTGCCACAAGCCTGTATCTGTGAACTGATTCTCTCCAGAACCTCGATACCTCTCCCATTCTTACTCGCCTCCAACTATGTGCACAACAGACATGGAACCGGTTCCTCCCATATTGTGGAGCATTGCGTACTTTGAGTCCTTGACCTGCCTTTCGCCAGCCTTTCCCTTGAGCTGCCTGTATGCCTCTACAAACTGGCCAACGCCGGTTGCGCCAAGCGGGTTTCCCTTTGCCTTGAGCCCACCAGAGGGATTGATTGGTATTCTTCCGTTGAGCTTTATGTCCTCGTAAACCAGGTCCTTTGCCTTGCCTTTCTCTGCAAATCCAAGGTCTTCCAGTTCCATGAGGCCATATATGCTGTAGGAGTCATGAATTTCAGCGAAGCTGACATCTCCTATCTTGATCTTGGCGCCTTCCAGGGCTTTCCTGGATGCAACCTTTGCCGAATCAAGAGTGTATAGTGATTTTCTGCTGTGCAGTGCAAGATAGTCCTGTGCGTCAGCGGAACTGAGGATCTTTACGCCCTCCAGCTTGTGCTTCTTCACATAATTTTCAGATGCCACTAGAACTGCCGCGGCTCCATCACTGACAGGGCTGCAGTCCATCATGTTAAGCGGCTCTGCCACCGCAACTGAGTTCAGTGCCTGTTCGAGTGTTATCTTATTCTTGTACTGTGCATCAGGGTTTTTTGATGCATTTGCGTGGTCGTTGACTGACATCATTGCAAGTGCATCCTTTCCCACATTGAAGTCTGTCATGTACTTCCTTGCAGTAATGGCTGCAAGAGCCGCAGGAGTTGCACCGAAGAACGCCTCCCATTCCCTGTCAAGAACGGAGCTGGTTAGGTCTATAAGCTCAGTGCCGAACACATCTGTCATCTTCTCGACGCCACCGACCATTACAAGATCATATTCACCGGATTTAACCGCAAGGTATGCCTGCCTTACCGCTGCTCCTCCGGATGCGGTTGAAGCCTCAATCCTGATTGCGGGAATGTTATTTTCAGCTATTCCTGAGAAGTCGGAAAGAAGGGCGCCGATGTTCTCCTGCCCATTTATTATTCCAGCCAGACTGTTGCTTCCATAAAGAACCTGGACATCCCTGGAGTAAACGCCTGCATTCTCTATGGCCCTGAGACCTGCTTCAACAGCCAGTTCCCTTAGGGAGCGTTCCCAGAGTTCCCCGAATTTTGTTTCTCCTGCTCCAACTATGTAAACATCACTCAATTCCGTCACCAACGATTAGTTTTTTCTTGAATTTGGCGTAGAGCGCATAATCTAGCCACCTGACTTTGCTCAGCTGCTCCTTTATTGTGGGCGCACCGTGCCTGTCAAGTTCATCTATCTTCTCTGTTACTGTAATGTCAAAGGCATCCGACCCTGCTCCTGAACCGAATGAAACAGCGAATATCCTGTCTCCAGGCTTTGCTATGTCAAGAATTGCGGAAAGGCCTGTCATCATTGAAGCTGAATAGGTGTTTCCTATGACCGGGGTCAAGAGGCCGTCCTTGATTTGCGGGTCCTGGAAGCCCAGAGTCTTTGCTGCCCTAGTGGGAAATTTCCCATTGGGCTGGTGGAACACTGCATAATCGTAATCCGCAGGCGTCGTTCCCATGCTTTCAAGCAATAATTTTGATGCTGATAGGGTGTGCCTGAAATATGCAGGCTCTCCTGTAAATCTTTCCCCATGGCTTGGGTAAGGTTCTCCTTCCCTTCTCCAGAAATCAGGCGTATCAGATGTGACCGAAAGGGTGTGGTTGATTTCTGCAATCACATCTTCCTTGCCAATGACCATAGCTGTTCCTCCGGCAGATGCCGTGTATTCAAGAACGTCCCCCGGGGCTCCCTGGGATGTGTCTGCGCCTATGGCCATTCCATACTTTATCAGGCCGGAGTCAACCATGGCCTTTACGTTCTGCATTCCTGCGGTCCCAGCTTTGCAAGCAAACTCATAGTCTGCTGCAAATAGGGAGAAATCCATGCCAACCGCTGCTGAAACGATGGTTGAAGTTGGCTTCACTGCGTATGGGTGTGACTCCGAACCTATGTAGAGGGCCCCAATCAGCTTCGGGTCCATTTTCTTTCTTCTGATTGCGTTTCTTGCTGCTTCCACAGAAATGGTTGCAACATCTTCATCTGGGGCTGGTACTGATTTGCTTAAAATGTATATTCCATTCTTTATGGAGTCAACGTCTTCTCCCCACACTCTTGCGATTTCCTCAGGCTTGATCCTGAATCTCGGGATGTAGGAACCGTAGCTCACTATACCGGACATTAATGCACCGGTTAGAGGAATTTGAATGTTATATATAAAAATTCACGAAATGGATTTCATCAATTGCCGAACTTTTCCAAATAATTTCTTCCTTGTGATGGCAGAACCATTGAAACATGGAGTTTGCTGAATAAATGATGTAAGCAGTCTAATATATATAACCGCAGATAATGAGCCTTGAGAGGGAACAAAATGGTTGACCTCAACCCCAATGAAATAAAGATTTATGATGCCGTGAAAAAGCTGGGTGCAATTAGCGAAGAGACTCTAAAGTCTGCGGATGACATAATGAAAGCATCAAGACTTGGTAAGGCAATCGTGACGTCAGCGCTGCAGTCCCTGTCAAACAAGGGATACATCAAGAGGGTTGCTAGATCCAAGAGTGCAGGATATTTCGTAGTCAAGTGAAAACTGCAGTTTGTTGTGCTGCGACATGGAATATGTTTATATTTTTGTATTCCATATTTAATTTACATCGCCGATTGCATCCTCTTATGTATGTAAAAAGGCATAATGGGAACAATATATATACGCGATTTAATCTAGATAGGAGAGAGAATGACAACTTTAGTCCTGAATGTGGACAGGGATAACGACTACGGGGAGAAGGCAGGCATAGAAGGCCCCATAGTCGGATACGAGGCTTGCTACAATGCAGCCCTTAAGTTGATCTCTCAAGACCCTGAGGATTCAGACGCCAATGCGCTTTTTGGCGCCATCAAGCATTATGAGGAACTACTCAAGCAGGGCAATCCA
Organism: Thermoplasmata archaeon; assembly: GCA_021811525.1. The sequence continues at coordinate 10,220 of JAJZOK010000165.1, forward strand.
GCTGAAATAGCACTTATCACTGGCGACATGGACGTTGGCCAGGTTTCAGACGAAAGGATTGGAAAACAGCTTGACCTTCTCCTTTCAGGTGACCATTTCGACGACGTTGTCCTTGTAACGGACGGAGCTGAAGACGATTACATTGTCCCGCTTATCATATCCCGGAGAAAGATGAGGTATGTCAAGCATGTGATAGTAAGGCACAACCAGAACATAGAATCTGTTTACTATTACATCGTCAAGGCCCTGAAGGACAAGAAACTCATCAATAAGTTCATCATCCCCCTGGGGCTCGTTCTCCTCACCTATGGTATAGTTTCCCTTGGGTTCATTTTCTACCAGATCTTTGCTACCACAGTTAAATCGGTCGATCCTAGCCTTGGTGCAATAACATTTGTTACCATAGTGCTTGGGGCATACTTTGTGGAACGTGGCTTTGAGCTGGGCAGGATTGCCAAGAGCATATTCAACTCTGTGCGTGAATATGCGCAGGAAACCAGGATAATATTCCTTTCATATGTCATATCCGCGAGCCTAGTGTTCGTCGGTATAGCTTCAAGTTACGTCATGACCAGGGCAAACATGTCCAACGCAGTGGATGGAGTTCTCATATTCCTTTCAATGTTCACATGGTGGGTATATGGGGCCTTCTTTGCCAGGGAAGCGGGACTGGCCGTTGAGATGTATGTCAACAACAACAGGAATGGAATATTCAGGATACTCTATGGCCTGATGTTCTCACTGTCCGTTGCGTTCATAGTTTACGGAATGATAAACTACATCAGGTACATACTTCAGTACATTCCGTTCTCATCTGCAATAATCAGCATATTCTTCCTGGTGCTTGGCCTAATAATTGCAATGCTCTCCTCCATGGTCCACAGGTACTTCAACGAGAGGGAGGAGATATCCATGCCAGCCAAGACTACTTCCAAGAGCACTTTTGACGAAAAATGAACACTGAGCAGTGGGAGCATTTTTACCGTGAAATTTGTCTTGACCTTGAGATAGATCCTGACTCTGATCTCAAAAGTGCTGAACTGCTTGAATCTGTTATTGGTGAAAAGTCCAATGCTGAGTTGATTGAGAAGTATAGAGGCAATGTATTTTACGTTGTAGGAAACGGCACCAATCTTGCTGAAGCACTCCCCCTTATAGGAGAGGGCACAACAATTGTGGCCGATTCTGCTGTCAAAGAATTCATGGGTTCCGGCAAAATTCCAGACTTGGTGGTCACTGATCTGGATGGTGGCATTACCTCGCTCAGGCAGGCCTATCGGAAAGGGGCAATAATGTTGATACATGCGCATGGGGACAATCAGGACCTTATCAGGAAATATGCCCATGAATTCTCAGGAAGAATTGTGGGGACCACGCAGAACAAGCCCCTTGAACACATATTCAATTTCTTCGGGTTCACCGACGGCGACAGGGGAGCCTACCTTGCGGATTATCTCCATGCTGGTGAAATATACCTGGCAGGATTTGACTTTTCAAAAGCTGTCAGCAAGAAAAACACTGACCCTGAGAGAAAACTGAAAAAACTGAAATGGGCGAAAATCCTTCTTGAGGAACTTGCCATGGAACGTGGCAAAACCCTGGAGAGCGGTCCAATTATTCCTCTGTGATGATGTACGGACCCTGGAAAATTATGGCCTTTTTGCAGAAGTCCATTGCAAGGCTAGCTTCAATATCCTTCCTGGACCCCATCAGCTTTAGCCTGGTGGACCCTTTGGATTTCCTGATTCGATCTGCAGCTTTCTCAAAGGGTGGATTCTTTCCAAGGAGCCAGTCCCTCATGAACTCAGCATAAATATAATCCTCGTCTGCAGGGCCGTCAGGCCTATTTGAAACAATAATGTCCACCCTGTCCAGGCCCTTGATCTTTTCATAGGTGGATGTGAAGTTGATGAATGAGCTTATGTAGACCTTGCCGGTGGGATAGATTTTCTTTAACACCTTGGTGCCGTTAGTAGAAGTGAAAATAACCGTTTTCCCCTCCAGTTGGGCATTCATTGCATCACTTGGGCTGTTGTTCATGTCGAATCCAGGCACTTTCATCCCGTATCTTTCCCCAACAACAAGGAATTCAGGGTTCTTTCTCTTAAGTTCCCTTGCATCGCTGACAGAGGAAGTTGGAATTATTTTCTCAGCCCCCCTGGTGAGGATTATGGGCATGGTGGAAGTCGACCTGAAGACATCAACCAGGACCTTGGTGCTCTGCTCGAACGACTTCTCCTTCCTTCCATCAATGATATTTACCTTCAACTCCCCTGCTTATCATGATAGTTGTATAAGGTTACTTCTCCTTTGGGTTCATGCATTTTTGAGCGCTCAAAGAAAAAACTTAAAGAGTGTTTAATCAATAACGGCGAACTTATCAAGGTGAACATCAATGGCGCAGTCAGTTAGTACCATGGTAGAAGGAGGAAAGGCCAGCACTGGTCCACCACTTGGTCCAGCCCTTGGCCCACTTGGTCTTAACCTGGGACAAATAGTCAAGGAAATTAACGAAAAAACAAAGGATTTCCAGGGAATGCAGGTACCTGTTACAGTAACAATTATAGATGCTGAAACAAAGAAATACGAAATCAAGGTTGGGATACCGCCAACATCAGCCCTAATAAAGAAAGAGCTCAAGATAGAGAAGGGATCCGGAAACAGAAAGGAAACCATAGCCGGGAATGCTACCCTGGAACAGATGAAGAATGTTGCAAGGGCAAAAATGGGAAGCATGCTCGCCAACGACATGAAAGCTGCTGTGCTTGAAGTCATTGGGACATGTGTTTCACTGGGAATTACCGTGGAAGGCAAGGATCCAGTTGAATTCCAAAGGCTTATTAAGAAAGGGGAAATCGAGATTTAGCTGTAGGAGAGCCTAGGCTCGCATGCACTACAGAGGTGATTAAAAATTGGCTTCTAAGAAAGAATTACTAGCCCAAATCGACCAGGTTAAATCAACTTCTAAGGAAAGGAAGTTCAATGAAAGCATTGAGCTTGCAATCAACATGAAGGAAATTGACCTGAGCGACCCAAAGAACAGGATTAACGAGGAAATACCGCTGCCAAAGGGCAGGGGAAAGGACCTCAAGGTAGCCGTTATCGGAACCCAGGAAATGACCGGAAAGGCAAAGGGTTCAGCAGATTTCCTTTATGGGCCAGAAGACCTCGGGAAATTTGGAGATGACAAAAAAGCATTCAAGAAGTTGGCAAGCCAGGTTGATTATTTTGTTGCAGAGTCAACATTGATGGCCAACATTGGTAAGTCACTTGGTCAGGTACTTGGACCCAGGGGAAAGATACCAAAGCCACTGCCTCCTGGACAGGACCCGAGTGGACTTATAGTCAACCTGAAAAGGACAGTCAGGGCAAGGAGCAGGGATAAGAAGACTTTCCACGTCCCGGTTGGGACAAGGCAGATGGAGAGCGCTGACCTGGCTGAAAACATAAATGCTGTTATCAGAAGAATAGTTGGAAAGCTTGAAAAAGGATACGGCAACATTGATTCAATCTACATCAAGACAACAATGGGCAAACCCGTAAAACTGAGCCTGGAGGTATTAGAATGAAGAATGAACCAGCACAGTGGAAAGTTGACCTGGTAAAGGAACTTTCCAAGGA
>JAJZOK010000136.1 GCA_021811525.1 Thermoplasmata archaeon
AAGCTCTGGAGAGGTAAGGGCATTCAATTATAAGGGTAAGTACATAGTTTCATCAACCCAGTGATTTATGTTCTAGAATTTTCAAAGCATCTTCATTGGCTATACAGTAAACCGCAAGTTAATTGTCTTTTCAGCACATATTGGCCATGAGAGATATGGGAATTAAAGCTGAATGGCACAAGCTGAAAAAAGTTATGATGCACAGGCCGGGGACAGAGATTGACTATGCTATGCTGTCGCCAAGGCCATTTCTTTTCGAAAGGCCTTACAGAACAAGAATGGCTGTAGAGGAACACCAGGAACTGGAGAGGACCCTTAGGGAAAATGGAATCCATGTGAAGATACTCAGCGACTTCATAATGAAGAAAGCCGATTCGGACGATACTTTCAGGAAAGCTCTGGAACAGAAGGTGCTCTCACTAGTCAGGTTCTATGGGAACATTGAGTCTGCAGAAGCTGCACAGGCCGAACTTGAGAAGAACCTCTCTATTCTGGACTCTTCGACGCTTTTCAAGATCATGACCCTTGAACCAGCAATAGACCTAAAGCTGGACGTTGCGGAAGGGCTTGAGTATCCAACTGTCTACTCCAACCTCCCACTTGCAAACCTGTATTTCATGAGGGACCAGCAAGCTGTTGCCCCAGGCGGGGTACTTGTGGGAAATATGAAGAGAAAGCAGCGGATGCGCGAGCCAGAAATCACTGAGTTTGTCCTGAGGGAAGCATTCAAGGAAAAAAATCTGCACCGAATAACAGGAAATGGCATATTTGAGGGCGGGGATTACATGCCAGCCAATGATTTCTGCCTCATCGGCATTGGCTCAAGAACAAACCTTGATGGGGCACTGCAGGCACTGTCGTCAGGATACCTTGATTACGGTGAGGTGGCAATAGTGGAGAATCCCATTTACAATTTCATGGAGAATTTGCCCAAGGACCCAATGGTCAACATGCACCTCGACACTTATTTCAACATTGCCGGGGATGGCATTGCAGTGGGATCAGAAGAGCTGATGAAGAAAGCAAAGGTCAGCGTTTATCCTGGCAAGATGGAAGATGAGTTGAAACCTCTCCTGGAGACAACACTCTATGAGTATCTCAAGTCCAGAGATTTCAATTTCATCAACCTCGGCGTATCAGAGCAGTTGAGCTACTCTTCAAACTTCCTTACTGTGGCGGACAGGCGCATTGTAACAGTCAATGTGTCCAACGTGCTTCAAAGGCTCCTGAAAGAGCATGTCTTCCCTGATAATGTGGAAAGGGAAGTCGTTAAGGACATGGAGAAAAAAGGCAAGGAAAACTTGTTCCCCAACAGAAAGGAGATAAAGGATTTGGGAATTGAAAATATAACTGTAAACCTCAGCGAACTCACCGGAGGTTATGGTGGAGCACATTGCATGACTGCCGCACTGGAGAGATAACTTTAACTCAAGGCTATGGAAAAGGTTTAATTTAGAACAGGCATTACGTTGGCATTACGCTTAATTGCGCCACGTCATGAGGGATTTAATTGGCAAAGGATAGAGCACAAAAGAAAGGAAAGGACAAGTGGAAAGAGAAGAACTGGTACACCATAAACGCTCCTGAATATCTGGGAGGAAAAGAGATCAGCATGAGCATAGGCAACTCGCCTGATGCCATGGTGGGGAGGAAGATAGAGGTCCCAGTTTCAGATTTCACAGGAAACTTCAAGAGATCAAATGCCAAGATGATTTTCAAGGTCCTTTCCTGCCAGGGTTCAAAATGTACTTCAGAGTTTGTCGGGCACAGCCTGAGCGACGACTACATCAGAAGAATGGTTAGAAGGAGAAAGGAAAGGCTCGACATGATAAAGGAAGTCACTACTTCCGACAATGTGAACATGGTGCTCAAGGTTGTTATTGTCACAGACGGAAAGCTCACCACCTCCAAGAGAGCAGATGTGAGGAAAACTGTTGAAAACTTCCTCTTCGAAAAGGCCGCAACAATGGCTTATGGCGAATTGGCCAAATACGTTATTGGCGACGAAATCTATGGCGATATAGTAAACGCCACCAAGGACATCTATCCAATCAAGAAGATTGAAATGAGGAAATCCGTGCTATCAGGTTCCTCACCGGTTCCTGAACAGCCCTCTTCCAAGGTGGAAGAGGAAAGCGTAGAACCATTGCCATAAACTCACCCTTTTTTCTGCCGGGGTGGCTTAGCTGGAGGAGCGCCGGACTCATAAGGATGTAATGTTCTGAGAAATCCGGAGGTCTCGGGTTCGAACCCCGATCCCGGCATACCAAACATGTTACTTACTGTTCTTAGAAATCTTATTATATTATTTGCAATATTCAATTGGTTTACAAATGGAACCACAGATAAAAGCTATTTATAAAAAAGGCCTCGTCAACATTTCAATCATTAAGGGAATGATTGTTGCTGATGTTATTGTAGTCCTCTTTATCGCCCTGATCAATTCAACATTAATCGACATCATTAATTCCACAGTTTTCTGGAGCCTTGTCATAACATTTTTTGTTTACAGGGAAAATTTTAGAAAGAAAATGAAAAATTTAGTTGGATTGCAAGATTGGGTTTCAATTGAGCAGATGTTTAAAGAACCAAATTAAAGCCTCATCTGGACTTGAAAGTAATCACATGAATGGACAGGAATGAGCTACTAATAGTGCCTGTATGACAAAGCAAGATTTTTAAAAACCCTCGAAACCATAAAATTGGCGGATAGAAAAAGAATTTGGAGGATGTTCCTCTAAATATCAATAGCTGTACTTTACAGGCAACGGCATGCTTCTTGCATAATCTGACGATTCATTTTCGTTATGATTTCCAGCATTCCCATTCACATGAAAAGAAAATGAAGCAATGGCTACTGCATTTGATCCAGTATCACCGGATTCATTGTTCCCCTGGTTAATGTCATTCCCGGATTTGTTGTCCATGGATTGAATGGTGCCAATAGATGCAAAGTCTTGTGTATTATTATTTGAGCCTGTTTTCCCAAAATCATGCTCCCCTGATTCATTTTCCATTTCTGCAGGATGCAGGAAAAGGAATGGAATCTTTGTCTCATTCGCAGAGTGAACAATGTTCCTGACTTCAAAGCTTATTTTCACATTGAAACTATAGGTTCCATTGTTCAACTTTAAGGGGGTGTTGCCTGGTTCATTTGTTATGTTGTAAGTGTGGCCATCCACAGAGACTGATACCATGAATTTCGAAAAGACACTACCTATCAAGTCTCTCTTCTCCAAACCGATCTTGTAAGTTGTGGCATTTGTTACATGCACTGTTGCCGTTGTGGTTGCATTGCCAGCCTGGCCTGGGGAGAGCGTGCCAAGGTTAATGCTGCCCACTGCGGATGGGGTTAACATACCTGTGGCAGCAGCTGTCCCAAGACCTGCTACTGCAATTACAGCTATTATAGCCAATATTGAGTGAGCTACCATCCATACTATTTTGGAATCTTTTAATTTCAAGTTTATGGTACAAGAAAGTGTGAAGGCTCGACTAAACCTGCGTTTCATTGTTTTTGGTGTTAGGTGTCACAATGTCAGGTCGCGTTGAGTTCATTCTTCATTGATAAAATAGCTCTAGAAGGCTTGAAATGGTCTGTTGTGAAGTATCCTTCTGTGTATCGTGCCCTTCCCTTACAACTTGGACTGCCATTAAGCCAGCAATTCTGGCCGCATTTACTTCCTCGATTATATCGGAAAGGAAGAGAATCTTTCCAGGCGGAATCCCCAATTGCCTAGAAATGTTGCTGTAACTTCCAGGATCCCTTTTTTTTCCAATGCTGGTATCAAAGAAGCTTGAAAGATATACTGTCAAGTCCCCGTATTTGGTTGAACCAAAGATGAGCCTTTGTGCAAGGGCACTGCCTGATGAATAAATTGCCAATATAATTCCCTCACCCTGAAGCCTTTCCATTGCCTCTGGCACATCCGCATAAACTTCCCCTTGGAGCTGATGGTTCCTGTACCCTTCCTCCCATATGAGCCCCTGGAGTTCCTTGAGTGCTGGATCCTTGCTGTCTACGCTTATCAACCACTTAACGTACTGAGTTGCCGATTCGAGTCTTTGCGCTGTGCCAACATTCGACCATGTACGCGGAATTTTATGCCCGCTGGAATTCTCTTTGTAGGATAACTCTAGTTTGGAGAGGATGAGATCGACCTGTTGAGCCCCAAGATTCCTTTCCAGAAAACTCCCAGCGTGTTCCACTGCAAATGAAAATAAAGTCCTGTGGACAAAATCTATTGGAGTTGTTGTCCCCTCTATATCCATGACAACAGCTTTTATGCGGGAAAACTCAGGCTTCATGTGCTTCAAGGATTTAGTGCCTGATGTACGCTGGTCCAAAGCACATTGGCTGGTATTTCCTGTCCACTCCTTCGGGAACATAATATGGTGTCCAGCCAGACTTGTCCTGGAACAGCCTGATTGCCTTTATGTTCCTGTCTTCACAGAGGTCAAACCAGTGTTTTGTCCCCTTTGGCACCCTGAGAAGATCCCCTTCCGACACTTCGATGGATACCACAGGTGAGTTCTCTGGATGAATATGAAAAATTCCTCTTCCGGATATTGTAAACCTGACCTCATCCTCGCTGTGCCAGTGTTCCTTGTTAAATTTGTTCAGCATTTCGTCAAGGCCAGGGGTGTTCTCGTTGATGTTTATTACATCGGCAGTGGTGTATCCACCGCTCTTCTTCAGCTCTCCTATTTCCTTTGAGTATGCTGCAAGTATTTCATCCTGAGTGGATGATGCACTGACAGGGTTGTCGGTCCTCCACCTCTCGTAGATAATCCCAATGCTTGAGAGATATTCGGCGGCTTCCTCGGCATCTTCTATTTTTATGTTCTTATCCGGAATTCTTACTATCACCATATTTTTTCACTTCCTCATTGTTTTACTGATCATTACATTACTTTCAGTGAATCTATTCTGCCTTGGACTTCGAGAAGGAACTCGAGCCCCTCAACATGCCTTTTTGCTTCCTGTGGGTCCCTTCCCCATGTATAAAGCCCATGCCCACTAAGCATAAAACCATGAATATTTGGGTTTTCTTTTAGCAGTACTTTCAGCTCCCCAGCAAGTGCATTCATATCTTGTGAATTCTTAAGAATTGGAATCCATTCCCTATGTTCGTGGGATTTGACTCCATTGAGGGCCTTAAGCATCTCAAACCCTTCAATCCATATTCCGCTATCCTTTTCATGAACTTGGGAGATGATTGTTGACCATACAGAATGGGTGTGGAAAACGGCCCCGCATGACAATTCACTCACCAGCGCTATATGAAGTGCAGTTTCAGCCGAAGGCTTATATTCTCCACCTATAACCTTCATGCCTTCATCAATTACAATGACCTGTTCAGAGGAGAGGTGCCCTTTGTCAAGTCCGCTTCCAGTAATTGCAAGAAGCATGGGCTTATGGGAAATGACTGCACTCAGGTTGCCACTGGTCCCGAATAACCAGCCATGCGAATAGAAGCTTTCTCCAGCTTGCGCGATCTCTGATGAAAGCATAAGGGTTCTTTCCTTAAGCCGCTGATTGCCGTTTATGCCCAGTTCCAATTCTAATCCTCCATGAGATGTTACTTGAGATTGCCCTATAGCCACCTTCAAAGCCGGGCTATTTTCATTTGCATTAATTTTTATTATTTCAAGATTGCGTGGGAAAGGTATCCGAAAAGCATGAATCAAATGGGCATTACCCGGCATAGACAAAAATAAAATACTACTGTACAGTGCGAGTCCGTGAAGATATTTTCCCGAACTGCGAATCTGAAGTCAGTGTTAGCTGCCTCAGCCATCATATCCTTTCTTTTAATTTCCCCCCTGGTTGTTGTAACCACAGGTTCCAGCAGTTATGTTGCCGCTTATCACGACAATGCCGTAGGAAAACACGTTGCCCGTATTGCTGAGAAACCAAGTAACGCATTCAGCCCGGTGGACCCCTATAGCTTATATGGATCTGAACCTGCCCCAATAGGCGTTGCAGATTATGGAATTGGGCCAAACAACTCACCCTATTCATATAACACAACTTCTTTTCTGGGAATCATAAAAATAGGTTCCCTGTCAGTAGTTAACAACAGTACTTCTAGCGATTCCCTTTCATTCCAACTCAACATTAACCTGGAGTTTACAGTTTCCGGCGTAACATACGTTTACTGGGCCCAGGATGTGTCATTCCTCAATACCACAACCAACAGTGTTAGCTTCATTGACAATATCTGGAACATGAGCTCTGCCCGAGCAAGCATGCATAACAGTACAGTGTCTGGAAACGGCGTGGTTTCCACTTCCGGCAGTACTAAATTTTACTATGATGTTGCTGATTCCAACCTGTCCGGGGCATTGTCCAACCTCATCAATCCCTCGACCATTGAACTTAAGGTCAATAGCATGGTTAATTCCAAAGGCTTCCCTGAACTTTCATTCCAGTATAGGGACGGTTTCGGATGGCAAACATATGATAATGTGAACTTCACTTTCGCAAGTTCTCTAACAGCAGATCATGGGTTCTTAGTGAGTGGCTATGGCTATGAACCAAACAATTACACCTTCTATGATGCAGAACTTATACTTGGGGGGCCAGGCGGAGGAGCCGCAACTACTGACCTCTCCTCCAATCTATCACTAGAGCTGCAATACTGGAATGGAAATAACTACCAAGAGATCCCAAATGCCTTCAATTTCGGTTCCAACACTGCTGAATCCATAAGCAACGCGATATCCGGAGCATATTATCATGCTACAAACGGAAGCTTATTTGAGAAGATAACAAACGGTCCGGGCTCCCTTGCTCAGGTATATAATTCCAACACTGTTTCGTCACTTGCCATCGTAGCACCTATCAATGGGGGGACCCTATCTATAAACGGAAGCATAACTCCATTCAAAGGAAACAGGATAAACATGACACTGGCACCGGGAAACTATTCCATAAGTCTGTATTCAGGTGCATTTCTTTATTACAAGTCAAATGTCACCATTTCAGCAGGCCAGGATTTATTGCTTCATCTGAATGAATACTTAGTAAAATTCAATGAATCTGGCCTCCCCTATGGTTCCAGATGGTGGGTGAATCTTTCTCAGAGTTCATATTCTTCAAGTTCAGGAAGCATAGAATTCTACCTATCAAATGGGTCTTACCATTTCAATGTCTCAGGGCCTAACGGCAACTATAAGCCTAACATAACTGCAGGAACATTCGAAGTTGCCGGTACCGAAGTAACTGTTGAAGTGGGATTTTCCCCGGCACTTTACAATGTAACCTTCAAAGAATTTGGGCCGCCGGCCGGGACCAAGTGGTCAATCTTACTAAACAATGCCACCTATAGCTCAGAAAATGATACTTTGACTATACAGGTCACCAATGGTTCTTATAATTTCATAGTGGTCAATCTCACCGACTACTACACACTCAATTACACTTATTCTCTCACCGTCAGCGGAAAGAACCTTTCCGAAGATGTGCTCTTCCATCAGTACGCAATAATTAGAGGCACGATCTCACCTTCTGGCGCCTCGATCAGCATTAATGGAATACCGGTTCAAGTTGCAAATGGCAAGTTCAACTTTTCAGCTATTGCAGGAAACTATACTATATTAGTATCGTCCCCTGGATTCTATACTTACACAAAGAATGTGACACTGACATCTGGACAGAACATAACCCTGTCAATTAACCTGACAATGATACCCCAGCCAGAATCCAAATTGCCAGGTTATGAAGCCCTTGGTGCCCTTGCGGCCGCCCTTGCCGTTATTGGCGTTGGGGCAGCACTTGTGAGAAGGCGTTAAACACAGGCTTACTGCTCATTTTCTCATTTTTTTGTTTAATCCTAAACTTGAGATATAGAAAGCACATTTTTAGCCATGGTATTTCAGGATGTGCTCACACCAAGCCAGATCAATTACATTTCCAGGCTACAGAATAGCCCCATGGTGAGAATGGCCGTCAGGAACTTCCTAAGCGCGTGTGGGAAAGATTATACCAATGAACTCACCAGGAAAGAGGCATCTGACCTCATCTCACTGCTTCTACACGTCAAATCAGCCTGATTTTCATCAAACAATGATGAGTATCTCGTAAGGCATAACTGGAGTTGGGACTATATTGAAGTCAACAGGAAATTCCTCACCGATCTGACAAACCCCGTAGCAACTTCATCTCCTACAGTTTCGTTGCTCAGGTTTACACCTGGCTTGACCACTTCATCGGTGAACGGGTCCCCATCCATATGAGGGGCCATGTGAACGTGAAGGTGCGGGATGTGGTCGCCGTATATGTATACATAAACAAGCTTTGCTCCCGTTGCGGCCCTGAGGGCAGAAGTAATGTGTGAAAGGACTGAACCGAATTCATCGGCTTCGCGGCCATCAAGTTCTGTAATATACCTTATGTGGCGAATTGGTTCGAGGTAACAGAACCCAAACACGTCCTTAAAGGTACTGAAAGTGAGCCTCCAGCGATCGTTTCGCCAGAGCTCTTTCCTTGAAAATGTTTCGTCTGCACTTCCGTCACAGATCGAACAGTTTGTGACCATGTCCATGAAACCAAAACATGGTATAACATTGTTTTGCTGTAGAGTTCATTTTAATGGAAAGCCCAACTGATAGCCGATCTAAAAATGTAAATAAATCAAATTATTGCTATGCAATGAACAGGCACCTGGAAACTGCAGCCACTCTTGCACTTGTCGCAATTTTATTCGATGCGCTGGGCTTCCTGTTTGGGCTACTATTCCTGCCCCTAATAATACTTCCCCTGATATTTATGATCCTGAATTATGTGATGGTTTATGCCAGAATCAAGGAGGGGAAACCGCGCACGGCCCAGGATCCGTCACTGGTTTTGGGAATAGTTGAACTCATATTTGGAGGCATTGTTCCTGGAATATTACTGATCATATGCTATGTGAAAATAAACGACGGCTTGTCGGCAGAATCGGGAAAAACAATGGTCCAAATGTAAATTAAAGAGCTACTTTTTTCCGATGGAATATATTCAATTTATAATGGCAGGTTTCAGCACATTATACCTTAAATATGACGATGGAATTAACCAAACAGGATAAAACACAGAATAGAAAATAATTCTTAGTTTAGAACGCAAGAGTGTAAAAATGACGAGTTTCGATAGTTTTGGATTAAAAAGTGAAATTTTAGAAGCGCTTAATGAGATGAATTTTACAAACCCCACAGAAGTTCAGGAGAAAGCAATTCCCCTGGCAATGCAGGGAAATGACCTTATAGTAAGGTCAAAGACTGGAACTGGCAAGACAGGGGCATTCCTGGTGCCAATTCTTAATTCAACCCAGAGCAGCGAGAGAATGGCTGCATTGATTATACTGCCAACAAGGGAGCTTGCGCTGCAGGTTTTCAATGTGGCAAAGAACATGGCAGTCCACAGCAAAGTCAAAAGTGCCATAGTTTACGGTGGAGCAAGCATAGAGAACCAGATCAAAGAGCTGAGAAGAAACCCATCAATAGTCATCGGGACACCTGGGAGGATCATCGACCTCATGAAGAGGGGCGAACTTGACCTTTCAGGCATAAAGTTCCTGGTGTTAGATGAGGCTGATGTAATGCTTGATCTTGGCTTCATAGAGGATATTGAACTCATAGTTTCAAAGATACCCAAGAAAAAGCAGTCAATGCTATTTTCTGCCACAATACCTGATCAGATAATCAAGCTTACAAAGAAGTTCATGAAGAACCCGCAGTTCCTGAAGGTAGGAGCTGAGGAACAGATGACTGTGAACACCATATCCCACAGTTTTGCTGTTTCAAGCAGTTCTAGGAAAGTGCCCGCACTGATGGCATACATCAATGAGTACAACCCCGGAAAATCAATTATATTTGCAGAGACAAAAAGGGGAGCCGACAGGCTTTACAACGTCCTTGCAAGCCAGGGCCTCAATGCAACAGTAATACACGGTGACCTGACCCAGGCACAGAGGGAAAAAGCGCTCGCTGAGTTCAGAAATGGCAGCAGGTTCCTGATTGCAACCAATGTAGCTGCAAGAGGTCTCGACATAACAGATGTCACCGATGTAATCAACTTCGATCTGCCTGGTGAGCCCTTTGTATATGTGCACAGGGTAGGAAGATCAGCAAGGATGGGAAACGCTGGAAGTGCCTTTACCATCATACATGAGGACGAGATGGACGCCATCAAATCAATTGAAAGGGCCGTAAAAATCCACATGATGAGGATCGAACTCAACCAGGAACCATATCTCGAAGTAGGCCGGGACATTGGATATTCCCATTACCGGAACAGGGAAAGGCCCAACGGCGGCGGAGGAAACAGGAATTTTAACCGTTCTGGGGACAGAAGGCCTCCGAGAAGAAGCAACAACCAAGGTGGAAATAACAGAAGAAACGGCAATTACAGGCGAAATTGATCATTGGGATTACCAATGGTTTTCCTTTTTTATAGCAAAGAATCAGCCATTCTGAACGTTGGCAGTTAAGATCATGGATTGAACTGTTAGCCAAGCTAGAACAAAGTACGCGCTTTAGCGGTCCAGCACCATATATAATGGACAAATTTTATTTAATTTATCTTAAGCCATTAACTTAAACCAATTAAACATGGTCAAAAAAATGGAAAATTGTGCCAACAATAGTGGTGGAAAGTTAATTTCAGGTACCCATTCTCTCCCGAAGGCTATTCAACTCATCTTTGATTTCAGGCGGGAGGTCCTTTCCAAGGGACCTGATGAATTCCTCTATTTCAGAAATCTCTGAACTCCACTCCTCATAATCTATGTTAAACAGTTTTTCCTTCTGTTCCCTTGTTAATTTGAGGCCATTGAAATTGAACGAATCAGCATTCGGCATATATCCCAATGGTGTTTCTTCAGCAGGGACGGTACCCTCAGCTCTTCCAATAATCCACTCCAGTACCCTAATGTTATCCCCGAAGCCAGGCCAGATAAATTTGCCCTTTTCATCCTTTCTGAACCAGTTCACGTAGAAAATAAGCGGCAGTCTTGACGCTTTCTTCTCCATGGAGAGCCAGTGTTCAAAGTAATGAGAAATGTTGTAGCCGCAGAAAGGCCTCATAGCCATTGGGTCTCGCCTCACAACGCCAACCTGCCCTTCGGCTGCAGCAGTCTGCTCCACCCCCATTGTGGCGCCTAGAAAGACACCATGCTTCCAGTTTAAGGCTTCGTAGACCAAAGGTACCGTGTCACCCCTTCTTCCACCAAACAGAATGGCAGTCAGTGGAACCCCCCTAGGGTTCTCAAAATCGCCTGAGAGGCTAGGATACCTTTTCAGGGGAGTGGTGAACCTTGAATTGGGGTGTGCAGCTTTTTGCCTTGTAGAGGGGGAATGCAGTTTACCTGTCCAGTCAATGAGTTCTCCCTTTGGTGGAGGAAGGCCCTCCCACCATGGTTCATTATTCTCAGTAAGGGCAACATTAGTGAAGATCGTGTCTCTCCTGACGCTTTCCATCGCATTTGGATTTGTATTTTCATTTGTTCCCGGGACTACCCCAAAGAAACCGTTCTCTGGGTTAATCGCATAGAGCCTCCCATCTTCACCCACATGCATCCATGCTATGTCGTCCCCGATGAGCTTTGCCTTCCATCCCTGTTTTGCGTACTCTTCAGGAGGGCGTATCATGGCTAGGTTTGTCTTTCCACTGGCACTGGGAAAAGCCGCCGCGAAGTAGTACTTCTTTCCATCAGGGTTCTCTATCTCAAGAATGAGCATGTGCTCTGCCATCCATCCATCGTTTTTTGCTTCTACAGATGCTATTCTTAGGGCATGGCACTTTTTGCTGAGCAAAGCATTTCCTCCATACGCAGAGTTTATGCTTATTACATGGGCGTCTATTGCAAGTCTTTCCCAGGGAAAGTGCAGGATATACCTGTTGTCAGGGTCCAGAGTGCCTGAAATATGTATTGCCCGGACGAAATCCCCAGAACTCCGGATCTTTTCCATAGCCACATCCCCCATCCTTGTCATTATGTGCATGTTCACCACCACATATGGGTTGTCGGTGATCTCTACACCTGTTTCTGAGTTTGGCGAATCTGCAGGGCCCATTATATATGGGACAACGTACATAGTCTTGCCCTTCATGGAACCTTTCATCAGCTTTCCAACAATGGACTCTGCAGTTTTGAGTGTCATGTAATTATTCAGTGGGCCGACGAATGATTCGTCATCGGCACAGATAAAAGTTGATTTTTCCGTTCTAGCAACATCCCTGGGGTCACTTCTGGAAAGGTACCCTCCCGGGAACTTTTCCTGGTTCAGCCTGATAAGACTGCCATCAGAGACCATCTCTCCAATAATCCTTTCGTATTCGGCACGGCTGCCGTTGCAGTACACAATCTTTTCAGGTTCAGTTATTGCGGATACACTATCCACCCATTCTTCGACAGAATTTACCTCAGCTCTTTCCATTATATCCCTACCTTCATGGCACTGTTAGAGTGCCAGTCTGGAGCGCCAGTTTTCCCGGTTCGTGTTTAATACTGGACAATATTCATTATTTTTAGCCATATTTAATAGCTTCCATTAATGCCTATCACATGATACGTCAATTGCCTATCATATGCAGAAAACTACCTTAATTTGATATGTTCATTATAAATATATAGGAATAATTTGACAATGTGCAGAAAAATTAAAGTATGATGATTTTTCACGAGCAGACTCCATTAAACTTTACTCATGGGGTGGCCATAAACTCTTCGAGAGCTTTGTCATTTATTCTATGCTGGCTCCGCCTGGTTCCGAGAAGAACCAGTACAGCGGCTATCAGGCCTGTGGGTGTGAATAACAGAGACACTATGATCAAAACCAGGGCAAAGTCAAAGAATGATTCCTCAAACTTCGTGGCCAGCCTGTGCAGGCCCAACAGCACTCCAATAATATATCCTATGACAAGCAGAAGCAACCCGATGCCACCGATGAAAACACCTAAGAGAATTGCCCCGAGGGACCCAGGTAAAAAGGGAGTCTGCGTGGCACTGGAATTGCCGATTGAATTCAGAAGCGGGAAGATAAATGCAAGGGCAGCGCCTAACCCGATAATTGCCATGATTATGCCAACAATGAGCAGGGTGGTACCTGTCAATGGTGTGGAAAAGTTGAAGTCAAACTTTTTCAGTTTAGTGAACGAAGAACGCAAATAAATGAAGGAAACGCACTCTACAAAAAGGACCAAGACCGAAATAACTTCAATAATAAGAATGGTCACAGACAAACTTGAGGATATGGACGTAGGATTCAAGCCGTTTAGAATGGAAGTAAGCCCAAAGCCTAATCCGTGTCCAGGAAGGGAAGAACTTGCGATGTTTAAGGAAAATTCGGCTACAGATGCAATAGCCGTGATGAGGAAAATGATGCCGAAAACCCAGAGGTCCTTCAGGGACCGTTGTTCTTCCTGTGATATGAACTCAATGGAATTCTGGCAATGAGTGCATTTGATTGCGCCCAGGGAATTGTATGTGCCACAGATTGGACACCTTCTTGGCATATCACTACAAGGCATGGCCTATTTTATAAGTTTTGGGTACAGGTTGATGGCAGCGCCATAATATATTGGCAATTTGATCCTAAAAAGGCTTAAAGCAATGCACAAAATTTTAACGTGCAAAATGCTTCCCCACTACAAGGGTCTGTGGGGTAGCCTGGTATCCTTCCAGCTTCGGGAGTTGGAAACTCCGGTCCAAATCCGGGCAGACCCA
>JAJZOK010000058.1 GCA_021811525.1 Thermoplasmata archaeon
TTGACTACTTTTGCAACCTGAGGTGCAAGAGTTGCAATGCCTGGCAGGGAAAGATCTTCTTCCCCGAAGAACTCATTGACAAGCACATCGCTGAGATGAAGAAGAACAAAATCAAGATTGTTTCACTGACCGGAGGAGAACCTACTCTCAACAAGTCTGTTGAATCTATAGTGAAAAGGCTCAAGGAAAACCACTTTATCACTCACATTGCTTCCAATGGGACCAATCCATATGTTCTGAGAAAAATTATCCCATATCTTGATGGCATGACAATTTCACTTGATAGCAATATACCTGAGGAACATAACGAATACAGGGGCCTTAAGATATTCGACACTGTTGTCAAGACCATTAAGGAGTCTAAGGACAAAGTGAAAGTCCTTACCGCCAACGCGCTTGTGACCAATTTCAATTACTTCAAAGTAAAAGATATGGTGGAGTATGCCAACGAAGAGCTTGGAGTGCCACTTTCAATGTGCTTCCCAGACCAGAGTTCATACTACTTCCAGGACTTTCAGGTAGAGCCCGCAATGATAAGACAGGCTTTCTCATATGCTGCTGACCACTACAATGATCACGTCTTCGGGAACACTAGAAGCTACTACAAGGAGGCTGTGGATTATTTGGATGGAAAGATGGTGTCCCAGTGCAGAGCTGGCCAGACCACGTACTACACAGATTACCGTGGGAAAGTTCACCCGTGCTTCACACACATGGAAGTCGTCCTGAACAAGAAGCCAAACTGGGAATACTACGACAACAAGTGCAATGACTGTTTTACCCAGTGCTTCAGGGAACCTTCCATAGAGAACCCGTTAGAAGATGTCAAGCTGGTTTCAAAGATATGGTGGTTCAACCATGTCAAGAACAGGAAACCCTCGTCTGGATATATAACACCGGCTGCTTCGAATTGAGTCCCCGCATTAATTATAATTTCCCTTTTTATTGTACTTTTTTACATTTAGGCTTTTGACCATTTTTTCAAAAAATCTAGATTTTTAGAAGAAGCCTTATGAGTCTATATTCCCCAAGGGACTAGGCTTCTAGGGCATTTTTTACTAACTATCCAATTAAATAGGCTTTTTAAAAAAAAGTTATATATCAAAATTACAATTTGGTCGAGTCACAAAATGGAGTTAAGGTATTTTATCATCAGGCGACTTTTGCTAATTATTCCTACTGCCCTGGGGTTGACCCTGTTTGTTTTTATTTTGATGAGTGCAATCCCAATCTCATCGCTTACTTCACCATATTACAACCCGCACAGCCCGCTATCACACGCTGAACAGATCAAAAAGGCAATGATTTTGCTGGGCATAAGCCCAAATCCAGTGGTATGGTACTTCCACTATGTAACTAACCTGCTTAAGGGCAACTGGGGAATCATGGCTCTGCAGGGATATCCCTCCTCTGTGATAGATGCAATAGGTCTGGCATTGCCCAACACTATACAGCTGGACATTTTTGCCGTACTTCTTTCCGTGGCAATATCCATTCCAGTTGGAACCTACATAGGTTCCAAGCCCAATTCATTCGCAGACCAGTTCGGCAGAGTCTTCACACTTACCGGTTATGCCATACCTTCTTTCTGGCTCGCCCTGCTTCTGCAGATTGTTTTTGGCCAGGGAGTGATATTGGGGAATCCGGTTGGGGTATTCCCATTGACTGGTTCATTCAATCCCTTCAGCATCCCCGTTCCAACACCATCCTGGTTTACTGGCCAGTATACCACGCCCACTCACCTTTTCATATTCGATGCCCTATTGCACGGCAATCTGGGCCTTGCATGGGATGGCTTCATGCACATAGTCCTTCCAGTCCTGACACTGACTTACGGGCTGCTTGCAGGCATATTGAGGTTTGTCAGGGCGGGCATGGTTGATAATTCAAGAATGGATTTCGTTAAGACAGCCAGGGCCAAGGGAGTGCCTGAAAAACTTGTCATTAAGAAGCATGTCAGGAAGAATGCGCTTATACCCACCATCACCGTCATGGGGCTCCTAATTGCATTCCTTCTCAACGGCAGCGTGGTTGTTGAATATGTGTTCCTGTATCCAGGAATGGGTTTCCTGGAAGTAAACGCCCTGCTGACACAGCAGGTATACGGAATCATCAGCACTACATTGATCTTCGGTGTTGTGCTTATGATTACCAACCTCATTGTGGATATCATTTATGCGATGATCGACCCGAGGATTAGGTATTGAAGGTGATGAAGAAATGGCTGAATTGAATGTTCCCTTAAAGGAAATGATGGCTACGAAGAAGAGGAGACCGAGAATAGAGGATACTAAGAATACTCTGCGCCTCTTCATCCACAACAGACTGGCTTTTACAGGCTTCATCATTACCATGATTTACTTCCTGATCGCTCTTCTCGATGTTGTGTATCCAAGCTGGCTTGGTGTTTCAAACATAACCAGCATGCTTAACTGGATCCCGGGAGGGAGCCCCACATCAGCCCTTCCAACAGCGCCAACCACTGTGGGCGGCTGGTGGTACTATCTTGGTACAACATATAGTCTAATACCTCTGTTTCCAGTCATATTGGCTTCACTGGAATACGACCTGGGTTATTCTGTTCTCATAGTCTTCTCTGGACTATTTATTGGCCTTCTGCTGGGGACCATATCTGGTTACTTTGGCGGACTTATAGATGAAGTGGTTATGAGAGTTACAGATGTCTTCTTCAGCTTCCCTACCTTAGTGCTTGCAATAGCAATGTCCTATGTTCTTGGGGAAACGATGAATACGATCATCATTGCACTCATCATAATTTGGTGGCCGAGTTATGCGAGGTTTTCGAGAGGGCTTGCCCTTACAACAAGGAGCCAGAATTTCATTGAAGCAGCCACCGCCTCGGGCTCCTCAAAATTGAGGAATGCATTTGTGCATGTAATGCCCAATGTGCTATCTCCAATCTATGTCCAGTTATCGCTGGACCTGGGAAGCGTTGTTGGAATTCTTGCAACATTAGACTTCATTGGATTCAACAAAAACGGATATTTGCCTGAACTTGGAAATTTGATTGCACAGGGCCAGACTTTTCTAGCAGATGGCACCTGGTGGCCAGTTCTAGTGCCTGGAGTGTTCCTGCTAATCTTCATCGTGGCTGTGAACCTCATGGGCGATGGCCTAAGAGACGTTCTTGATCCAAAACTTAGAAGGTAGATTCATGGTGTTACTTGATACAGAAAATAAAATGGATAAGCCAGAAGAGCCCTTTCTGAAAGTGGAAAATCTGGTTACCCAGTTCTTTACACAGAAGGGCATTGTTAAAGCATTAGACGGCGTGTCATTGAGCATAAGAAAGGGAGAGGTTCTGGGCCTTGTTGGAGAAAGTGGCTGCGGGAAAAGCGTTACTGCTACTTCCATCATGGACCTCATAATCGACCCGCCGGGCCGAATAGTTGACGGCAAGATATTTGTTGATGGTTTCAACATCATTGGTGACCTGAAGAAGCTTGCTTCCATAAAAGTGAAGAGCGAAACCAATGTGAAGATTAAAAGAAGGATCAGGCTGATTAAGCGGCACAACACCATCATTTCAAAGATCCGTGGAAACAAGATTGCCATGATTTTCCAGGAGCCTGGCCTCGCCCTCAATCCCGTCCTAACTATTGGCGACCAGATCAGCGAAGCCATACTCCTGCACTCCAGAGTCAACATTGCAAACTCCATCATCCGAAGGGAAACAATCAATGAAGCCCAGATTTCTGAGTTTGTGAAATCTGTGCATTCACAGAAATCTCTCATCGACAAGGAATCACAAATTCACCTGTGGACAAGGGATTATGCCATTCCAGACCTGGAGAGCAGCCTGAGGGATCTATTCGTATCCACGGAAGATGAAAATTCACTTGTGAAAGAGATAAGAAGGGTAGTAGAAGAAGCAAAAACCTTTCCCAATGTTCAGCAAATGGTAACTGCAAGAGACTACTTCAGGATGCAGGATCAGCTTGTTGATCTTAATCTAAAGCTACTTGAGGCTGAAAACACTGGAAACAGAGATGCAATAAGCAACTTCCAGGCAAAGATTTCAGCATTGAAGAGTGAAATTAACAGGAATTTCTCAAGTTACAGATTCGCAAGGCGGTTTTTCAAGAAGAGAACAGAGAAGCCCTTCAGGGAGGCTGCAAGGAGGAGAGGGATCGAGCTTCTCGAAACCGTCAACATTTCTGACCCGGTTAGGGTATACGATGCATTTCCCCATGAACTCAGTGGAGGAATGCAGCAGAGGGCCATGATCGCAATGGCCCTTTCGGCAAACCCGAAAATGCTAATTGCAGATGAGCCAACCACAGCACTTGATGTAACAACACAGGCACAGATTCTTGACCTTATCCGGGACCTCAGGACTTTCACAGGATCTTCTATCCTGTTTATCACCCACGACCTGGCTGTCATTGCCGAAATGTGTGACAGAGTAGGTGTTATGTATGCAGGGAACCTGGTTGAGGAGGCGCCTGTAGCAGACATCTTTTCAGATCCCAAGCACCCTTATACCACGGGGCTCCTTGCCTCTTTGCCAAGGATCGACCAGAAACTAAAGCCTGATGAGAAGTTGCCTTCAATTCAGGGCTCGGTGCCAAACCTTATAACACCGCCATCAGGATGCAGATTCCACCCGAGATGCCAGTTTAAGATGGAAATATGTTCAGTTAAGAAACCGAAACTGGTGGATCTAGAGGGGCAGAAAGGCCGTAGGGTGGCCTGCTTCCTGTATTCAGAAGAAACGGAGGAATCTTATGTCCCACAGTGAGAAAGAAAAAATTCTGTATGTTTCCAGATTAAAAAAATACTATGATATTACAGCACTGTTCAGAACAACTGGATACGTTAAAGCGCTGGATGATGTTTCCTTTTCCCTCAGGAAAGGAGAGACTCTTGGTATCGTGGGAGAAACAGGCTGTGGAAAAACAACCATGGGCAAAACCATACTCAGGTTGTTCAGGGCTACAGCAGGAGACATATTTTTCAACCTTCCAAAGGAAGTCATGGATCAGATAACTGACCTCGAGGACAGGGCTCTGGATCTTGATAGCAAGGAGAATCCTACGGAGAATGACCTGGAAGAACTGAAGAAGATTCTGGAGGAACTTGAGCCTCTAAGGGAGAAATATTCACTCACCAGAATGAAGGATAAGGATCTGAGGAAAATCAGGGCAGACATTCAACCTGTTTTCCAGGACCCATTCGGTTCCCTTGACCCAAGGAAACTGGTCAAAGACATTATCTCCGAACCAATGAAACTCCTTTCCAAGATGTCAGGTGAAGAGATAGATGAAAAGCTTAATTCGCTCATTCAGGAAATTGGTCTAAGCGAGGACCACCTTTACAGATTCCCGCACGAGTTCAGCGGTGGCCAGAGGCAGAGAATCGGTATTGCAAGAGCACTTTCAATAGAACCAAAGATGCTTGTGCTGGATGAGCCGACTTCAGCACTTGATGTATCAGTTCAGGCTCAGATCCTCAACATAATGAAGGATATTCAGACTAGAAGGGACATGTCTTTCCTCTTTATTTCACACAATCTAAGCGTAATAAAACTGATGTCCAACAGAGTTGCAGTGATGTATCTTGGCAAGATTGTGGAACTTGCCGACACTGATAATCTGTTCAGTGCTATGCTGCACCCTTACACAAAGGCACTCCTGTCAGCAATTCCAGTACCGGATCCCAGCAGGAAACGTGACAGGATCATATTGGGAGGAGAAATCCCGAGCCCTTCAAATCCACCGCAGGGTTGCCATTTCCACCCAAGATGCCTTGAGGCCATGAGAACATGCGGATGGTCCCCAAGGGATATGGAGGAACCGCTGAAGCAGATGTTTGATGAATACAGGAATCCTGAAGCTGCTTCTATTCCGCAGATCAGTGAAATCCTCCTAGATGAGGCAGCCCTCACAATAGATGTCATCTTCAGAAGCCCAGTTAGCAATGAACACCTGGAGATTGTGCGGAACCTGGTTGACAAGGAAAAAACCCTGCCAAAGAATGTAAGGTTTGAAGCAATATCATCAATAGAAAAGGATGCCTCCGGCACAAGAATACAGATGAAGATGATCAAGCCTTCCACCCCTCACCTTCGGGAATACAGGAAGGACCATTTCGTCTCCTGCCTTCTATATGAGGGGGAACAGGCCAAAACCGGTTCAAAACATGTCGAAACAGCTGAAAGTATCCTACAGAGATGAGCCTAATCCCCAGGATAAGGAGCTGACTTCAAAAGACCTTACCAAAAGAGGTCTTTTTCTTTATATTTTTGATGATTTTTTCCGGGGCTTCTACTTAGTAGGGTGTGTTTTCCTTGATGGTGTCCTCATTCCAAGTATACGATTCATTCTTCCTTACAGCGGATTCGATCTGTTATCCATAGTTCCGAGTTCTCTAAATCTACTTTATACAATCTACGTGGTGATGTTGATCATTTTCCTTGAATTGCTTCTAATTTACCTTGAAATAAAAGGCTTCAGGAGGATCTGGAAAAAAGGAAGCCTCATTGCCATGGAGAAGGAAATAAAGAAACAGAGCCCATAGTCTCTTTCTTTTTCTAATTGCTTCTGGCCTTAGTTATGGAAACTGCAAGGGCTATGGCACCAACCACCACTACAAATGCACCTGGAAATCCCAGGTAGTAATTGGAAGGAATATTGCGGGGGATATTCTGCTGAGCTAGAACAGTTACATTGAATGGTGATATGTAATCAGAGCTGAGGACCATCTGGAAATTCTGGGAACTTGAATATGAACCGATGTGAACTACAGTATTCTCGGTTGCATTGCCGGAGAAGGCAAAATTCTTTATTACCACTGGAAGGCCATTTTCTTCAACTTGCGCGACAGTATATGCTGTGTAGTGCACGACTGCTCCATTGGGAATGCCTGTAAAGCTTATGTTGAAAGGAGAGCCGGAAAGCATTGAGAATTCTACTGAATTATTCTGGCCACTTCCCACTAATGCTTTTGAAGTAGTGTTGTTCTGGTAGTAATAAATGCCCTGGATCTGAAACGATGAGATGACCATTGATATTCCAACTAGGAACACGAAAATTGCTACCTTGAACAATCTGCCCTTCAATGCACTATTCAAGAGCCTGATGTATCTGGCTCGCCTCGGTTCTGTGGCATATCTGACCTTTACCAATGACGAGTAATAGGAATCCAGTTAAAAAAGGCTTATTCAAAAGAAAAAAATAAAAGAAAAATTAAAAAAAATTTAATTTGGCCCTAAGGGCCAAGATTTAGACCTCAGTTGTATGCCAGCATGTTGTACAGGAACCCTGCGCCTGACTCCATGATATTCAACTGGTACTGGTTTACAAGAGTCTGGTTGAATGCGTTGTTAATGATAACAAACCCATTCTGCTGCTCTATGTAAGTGTAGAATGTCATGTTGACAAGCATTGAGTTCATCTGCTGGTAGTATGGCAGTGCATTGGCCGGATTCGCAGACGCATTCAGGTACAGGTTTACCATGTCAGTCAGGTTATTTGCCTGGTTTACCATGGAAGTCTGTCCCTTCAATGGGTTGTGCGTGTCTCCGTTGAACCAGTACGGTGTCATGGAATTAGGTCCAGGATAGGTCGTGCTGTTGGACGGGTATGCCATTGGTCCAAGATAGTCCGTTGGATACGGATAGTCTGGGGCCCAGCCAAGCTCATACACAGGCATCGGGTTCTGTCCCTGTACCTGGTTACCAAGCAGGGTCGGGAATGGCGTTGGCACTACCTCAAACTGCAACCCCGGAATTACCTTCTGGAGTGTCTGACCCCAGGTTGTAGCACCTGCGAGATCAACCGGGTCAGCACTGAATATGAATATTGGCACATTCAATGCCTTGCCATTGTACTGGCTGCTTGTGCTGATTCCCATTGCCTTTGCCATTGGACCATTTACGAAAGTGTTCCAGTAGTTCTGTGCAATTGACAGGTTGTAGTACGGCACGTGGTTGTTTGTTGTCTGATTAAGCACTGTCAGATTCATTACACCGAGCATTCCTGGTGGAAGCATACCTGCATAATTTGAAGCAAACTGTTCGTTGTATATGGCATTTCCAACCTGCTGGTTCAGATAGTAGTTATAGTTGTAGGCGTATGCAAATGCCCTTCTTACACTCAGACTGTCGAAGAGTGTCGATGGCAGGTTTGCAGATGATACCTGACCCGCAAGCATTGTTGTGTTGACGTTTGCGTTGAAGTTATACCAGAATATATCCAGTGTCGGGAACTGTATTGGCTTGGCTATGATTCCGGCCTGCTGTAGCTGCTGAACCTGGTTCCAGCTGCTTGTTGGGATCGTTGAAGACTGTGAGTAGTTGGATTTCAGCTCGAGGTATGCTGTAGATTCCTCGGGTATGTACTGAAGCACTACAGTCTTGATCTTTGGAGCAGTGTAGTACGGGTTCGGGCTCACGAAGTTCGGGTTAGCCTGGAGTACAACTTCCTGTGAAGGCACTGAATATGCCAGTGTGTACGGTCCGTCTGCCATGATGTTGTTCTGTATGTACGTGTTATAGTTGCCTGCATTTCCCTGGGCCTTGTATGCCTGGAATCCAGCGGATGACCAGGTTATTCCGGCACCATGCTGTATAAGCCAGTTCGCATCAGCTATCTGTGCACCGCTTGTCTGTCCGAATGTCTCGAACACCAGAGCAGGGTTCATTGGCTGCTGGAAGTGGAAAGTTATACTGTTGGTGGCGTTGTTAACGGTCATGTTCTGTGTTATGTTCCAGAATGTGTTGGTCGCATAGTAGTTGCCAGGTAGCAGGTACTGAGCCTGGATCCAGCCTGGTGTACCAGGAGAGCCGGCATCAAACAGAAGTGTCCTGACAAATGAGTACATAACATCCCATGCTTTTACCGAAGAACCATCCTGCCACTTTGAGGCGTTGTTTATGTAGAATGTGTAGTTCTCGTAAGGCGCTATGTGAACTGCGTATGAGCCTCCCCATGGAGCCTTAACTGTGTAGTTTGCATAGTTTGTGTTGATTCCGCCATTGGTTGTGGATGGAAGTTCCTTTGCAAGCATTGGTATGAAGCTGCTAGAGCTTGAGCCATTGTATGACACCAGTGGAAGCAGTGTGTTCATGACGATTTCATAACTCACTGTGTCGTATTCAACTGCCGGATCAAGTGTCTTGTAACCACCGGTTTCAAGCTCTGCGCGCAGGAATGAACCGGAAGCGCCAGTTGAAGGCACGTATGCCGGGAATCCTACTACAGGAACATTGTATGCGGCCTTGTTGAAGACTGGAAGGTCCACCCAGTAGCTCGTGGTATATACACCCTGTGTCGGGTCTACCATACCGGTTGAAGCTGCCTGTACGGTTGTTGTTCCGGTGAGATCTGCGACCATAACGAAGTTCGTTGCCGTCGGGAAAGTCACGTTTGTTGAGTTGTCAGTGTATGCAAGTGAGGTGTTCTCATTGTATGTGAAGCCAGATGTGCCCATTACCTGAACAGCTGAGTCAGCGCCAAGCATTACGTCAGAAGCTGAGTTATAGGTTGCAAGGAAGTTGTCAAGCAAAGTCAGGTCAGCGCCAGTTGTAAAGTTGTACGTCCAGCTCTTGTTAAGCTGATAGGTTGTTCCAGCAGTGTTGACAAATGACATGTTGGACCAGGCTGTTCCATTGTGAACCCTGGCGGTTGTGTTCATGCCAAAGCTAACGTTCGTGTCCTGGTTGACGGTGAAGTTTGTTGCACTTCCCAGCGTAAGAAGGTCGCCAGATGAGTAATTAAGTGCCCCGCCGACTTTGTATGTCACATTTGCGCCATTTGCATAGGAAATGTTTCCTGCGCTCATGGTAACTGTGGTGCCGCTCATGTATATGTAAGACAGAGATGCATTGAAAGTGCCGTTCTGGTATGTCAATTCAGCTGTCTTGTTGTACATTACAGTGCCTTTTGCACTGGAGTTTGAGTTCACAGTGAATGAGGCCTGCTGTGTGTACACCTGTGATGAGACAACACCTGATGTGGTCTGGACTTCAAGCTGGTAGTATCCAGTTGGAAGCGCGCTGATGTTGAATGAAGAGTTTGCAATGGGTAGTGTGTAAGCCTGGGTTGACACATTGAAATAGTACGGCAGCACGTATGAGGTGTTGAGCACATTTCCCTGGTACAGGTTCACTGTCTGTCCAATTACTTCCCCAGCTAGAGGGAAAGCCTGAAGACCGACGACTACGCCGAGTGTCTTGTTGTTGTGAACTGTTATTGTGTTGTTGTTAAGAGAGAGAGCAGAGTTGTTCTGAAGGAAAAGGTTACCGTATGCACCGTTTGCAAGGTTGCTGTTGTATCCAGAAGTTACAACAGGTATAAGGTTAGCAGAGTTGTCCACCACAGAACTACCAAAATTCGTTGTGTAGTAGATGTTGTATGCACCGGGTGACAGATACGTGTGGTTCACAGTTACTGTGTCCGATCCGGTATAAGGAATGGTTGTAACTGTTCCGTCACCAAAGTAGACGCTTATATCCTTGAACTGTCCGTTCGTCTTTAGAGTCAAGCTATATGGGTTTCCGAAAGTTGCGGTATTTGAAGGGTTAACTGCCGTTACAGTAGTTCCTGTGGATACCGGGTGATAAAAGCCCAGGAATCCCAATGCGGCTATAACCACAATGAGAACTGCTATAATCGCGTACCATTTTCCATTCCCAGATGGTCTTCTGGGTATGGATGGTTCGCCCGCAGAACCGCCCATTCCGGGTTGTTCTTTGTTTTCACTATTGTCCATTTTTTTCCTCCGTATAAAGTGCGAGCACCATCAGAATTTCTGTATATAAACTTTCTTGTGGTTGTGTATGTTCTTATGTTGGCAGGGGTAAATACTGCTCAAAAGAAATGAATATTCTGTAAATAAATTAAAAATTATGCGCAATTAATAGGCGTTAAGTTAACAGAAACACGCCTTTTTCTAGAAGATATTCAATGAAAACAGAGAAAAAATAAATTCAGGAAAAATAAGAAAAAGTAAGGCTGCCTGAACAGGCAACCTGAACCATATTTATTTACAGGAACTCTGAAAGGGCTTCCGGAGTAAGTTTTACAGGTGGTTTCTCAATGAGGGGATTAGATGAAATAACCGGATCGTAGTCCTCATATGTCTTTGCGTCAACTTCATAAAGAACACCTATTGGAATCTTGTCTCCCCATTCCTGTGCAAGCTTGTAGGCCTTGTCGAAGTCCTTCACATCTGTTTCAGGTTTGTAGACGCGTTGCCTGAAGAAGTCATATGTGTTGATCTTATTGTATGTAACACACGGGCTGAATACGTCAATGAATGAGAATCCTTTGTGCTTGATTCCCCTCTTTATTACTTCCCGCAAGTGCAGGGCGTCTCCAGAGAAAGCTCTGGCGACAAATGTAGCACCCGCAGTCAGGGCAATAGTAAGAGGGTTCAGCGGTTTCTCTATGTTTCCCTCCGGTGTTGATTTGGTCTTCATTCCAAGCTGGGAAGTTGGTGATGCCTGGCCAGTTGTCAGGCCGAAAATCTGGTTGTCTGATACTATGTAAGTTATGTCTACATTCCTCTTTGCAGTGTGGTAGAAGTGCTGTGTTCCCTCAAAGAACCCGTCACCATCTCCCCCGTATGCCAGCACTGTAAGCTTCTCGTTTGCCCACTTGATTGCAGATGCAACCGGCAATGATCTTCCGTGTATTCCATGGAACCCGTACAGGTTGATGAATTCCGGAAGGTTGCTTGAGCAGCCAATCCCTGATGAAACCACTGCGTCCTTTGGCTCTATCCCGAGATCTGCGAGAGCAGCACTGATTGCTGAAAGCTGTGCAAAATTCCCGCAACCCGGGCACCAGTCCGGTTTTACCTTTCCCTTATAATCAGCTATTGTAACCATTTCTTTCACCTCTTCAATATTGCTTCTACTTCCTCTACAAGTGCGCCTGGGTAGAAGCTTTCACCATCAAATTTCGTTATCAGGTCAGTCTTCACGAGGAATTCTGACCTCAGGAGCTTGTTCATCTGCCCTGAGTAATTGTTCTCAACAACAACGACCTTTTTCTTTCCCGAAAGCAGTTTTCCGATATCCGGGTTAAGCGGGTATGGCCTGTTGATCTCAACGAGTCCTATTTTGTACCCCTTCTCCCTGAGAGAGTCCACTACTTCCTCTGCCACTCCCTGGGTTCCTCCCCACTGGACAAGTGCAAATTCCGCGTCGTTGTATTTGTATGTGGGTGTGGGGGGCATTTCCTTGATGTACTGGTTGAGCTTCTTCATCCTCTTCTTCATGGACTCCACTCTCATTCTAGGATCTGTGATTGCATCGCTCACTACATCGCCGTATTCATTGTGTTCGTCTGAATCTTCATTGTGCATGTTTCCGGCAGTTCCCGGGAATGACCTTACCGATACGCCATCATCTGTGTACTGGTATCTCTTGTAGCCGTCTACTGCCTTGTCCGTGATCTTGCCCCTCTCTATCTTGAAGTTGAGGTCGAACAGTTCAACTGTCTCGTAATGCTCTGCAACATAGAGATCTGACATCACGATAACCGGAGTCTGATATTTCTCTGCTAAGTTGAAGGCTTCCCTGGTAAGATAGAATGCGTCCTCAACATTTCTCGGTGCAAGGATTATCCTAGCAAAGTCACCCTGCGAAGCGCCTAGAACAAGGTTCAGGTCTCCCTGCTCTGTCTTTGTGGGAAGACCGGTTGAAGGGCCAGCCCTCTGTGATTCATAAATGACAAGGGGGATTTCCATCATTCCCGCCATACCCAGGGCCTCAACCATGAGAGAGAAACCTCCGCCGGATGAGCCCGTCATGGCCCTTACGCCTGCGTAATTGGCACCTATGGCCATATTGATGGCTGAAATTTCGTCTTCAGGTATCTTGACGAAGATGTCAAAATCCTTCTGGTGGTTTGCAAGATAGTGAAGTGCTGAAGAAGCAGGTGTCATGGGATAACCAACGTACATCTTGAGCCCTGCGTTAACTGCGCCGAGTCCAAGGCTCTCGCCTCCGCTCATCAGGTAATATTTATTGTCTGATGTCTTGAGTGATATGGGCAGCTTCTTGTGGTTTGAAAGGTAATTTTCATAGCCTTCTTTGGCCGCCTTCACATTTTCCTCAGCCACTGTGCCCTTGTTTCCGAACTGATCTCTAATGACGCCTGCAAGAATTTCGAAATTTAGCCCGATAGAAGCCATTGCTGCCCCGATGGCAACAGTGTTCTTCATCAGTGCATTCTTGCTGTATTTTGAAGCGATATCTCCAAGGGGCATCTGCACATAGTCGCAGTTCTCCTTCTTGAAGTCCTTTATTGACTGGTCAAAAATAGCAACCCCATCCTTTCCGAGTGGTGAAGCACCTCCCTCATTTATCATGGGATTGGTGTGCCTTTCCAGTGCATCCTTGTTCAGGGCAATGAGGATATCCAGACCATCGCCCTGTGATCTAACCTTAGAATCACTGGCCCTTACCTGGTACCAGCTTTGACCGCCTCTGATTATACTTTGATAATAGTTGTATGTGTTAACATGCAGTCCACTTCTTGAAAATGTTTTAGCGATAATTAGTCCCGCGGACTGCACTCCGTCTCCGGCTGCGCCGCCGACCCTTATGACTACCTCTTCGGTCTTCATTGCAAATCTTTGGTATATTTATGATACTTATTAATTCTTATGGGCTTTTTGCCAGCTACTAAACCTTGATTTTTTCC
>JAJZOK010000056.1 GCA_021811525.1 Thermoplasmata archaeon
TAGCCCCAAAGAACAGCAACGATGCCGTAAGGGAGAAGTTCGCCTTCGAGACCAGAAAATTTGGTATGATGCTGAAAGTGCTTGCCCCTAAAACCTGAATCACATACAAATCCGTAAAAGCCCCGAGGCTCCCAACCATGGCAATTTTCCGATGGAACTTGCCGTAGGTGGCATTATTCAGGGCTGCAAGGGGACCTAATCTTTCCCCTATATGGCTGTCATTTTCACTCATGATAACCTCATGAGTCTCACACATTAAATATACTAATTAGTTTCTATTAAAAAATATTATAAAGAATAACCTCGAAAATACTTCCGGGTATTGTAAAATTCCAGCACCAATGTGATAGGGATAATTTGCCAATTGGCAATTTATTTTGTAAACTAACTTTTTTTTATTCTGTGGGTAAATGATTTATTGGAGCAAAGAAAGCATTCACGATTTGTATATCATTCTGTAATAGGAAACGTGTTGACGATTGTCGTTCATAAAAATGATGACTGCATCAATGGACAAATGGATCCTTTATTGATTTTATTGCATGGAAAACTTCCTCCCGCATAAGTTCCCTGGGAGGAGATCCATTGGAGAGTATGATTTTCCTTAGACCTGTTCCGCTGAAATGTTCCTTCTGTTCCTGAGAATGCGGGCATTCTTTATCAGTGACAAGCTGTTCGCATCTCTTGCAGTAAAAGGTTTCCTGGTAAGGGACTATCTCTATGCCCAGGTCATCAAAACTGGAAAGGTTTTTCTGTGCATCATAAGGGCCGTAGAAATCGCCAACTCCTGCATGGTCCCTTCCCACAATGAAGTGTGTGCAGCCGTAGTTCTTCCTCATTATTGCGTGCATAACCGCCTCCCTTGGCCCTGCGTACATCATTTCATAATGCAAAGGTGTCATCAACACACGGTCTTTCGGATAATAGTAATCTATCAGTGCCCTGTAGGAAGAAAGAATTGCGTCATCTGTATAATCCCCGGCTTTCTTTTTCCCTATTACGGGATTGATGAAGAGGCCGTCGCTATTTCTCATGGCAAGCCTTTGTATTTCCTCATGCCCCCTGTGTGGAACATTCCTTGTCTGAAAGGCTGTAACACTCTTCCAACCCTTAGTATTGAACTGCTTTCTAGTTTCCTCTGGAAAAACAGTCATGTCACTGAAGGGATACGAAACATAATTCGCAGTAACAAGCCTTCCACCTATGGCCGTGTTACCATAAGAGTTGATTTTTTGGATACCCGGGTGATCGGGCGACAATGTTCCAAAGACTGACTTGCTGAGGGACTGCTTATCTAACTCAAAAATATCCGAAATTTCAAGTTCAGCAATGGGAACACGGTTATGGGCCAATATTACATGCTCGCCTTCCTTTAAGGAAATAGATGTTTCATTATGCACAGTAAGCAATGTGGGTATTGACCATGGCAGCCCATTATCTAGCCTCTGGTTTCTCAGGACAGCAATATAGTCGGAATATGCCAGGAAGCCTTTCAAAGGGCTGAGGATTCCGCTTTTTATGCCAAGGATCGTGATTGCAGTCTCATATGAAATTTCTAGGCTTTGTTCTAATTCCTTCATTGAAAATTTTTCAAGATCCATGTCAGGGATTGAAACAAGTTTTCCACCATGCGGCAAGGGTAGCATTTTACCGGACCCCTTTTAAATGTGTGTTTGAAATTTCCTGGCTGGAAAGGTGCAGGCCGCACTCCTTCACATCGCTCTCCCACCACCATCTTCCAGCCCTCTCATCCTCGCCCGGCAGTATTGCTCTGGTGCATGGTTCACATCCAATGCTTGGGTATCCCTTGTCGTGAAGCTTGTTGTAAGGCACACCCTTCTCCCTTATGTAAGCCCAGACATCTGAAGATATCCAGTTGATTATAGGATTTACTTTCACTATGCCTCTCAAAGGGTCTTCCTCTACTCTCTGCATCTTCTGCCTGAATTTGCTCTGTTCTGCCCTCAATCCTGTTACCCACGCCTTTCTGCCTTCCAGTATCCTGTTCAGGGGCCCAACCTTCCTTACATTGCAGCACATCTTCCTGTTTTCAGTTGAATGATAAAAGAGATTGGGGCCTTTGCTGTTTATCATGGATTCAACTTCCCTGCTTTCAGGGAAATATGTCTTCACGGAGAGGCCGTAAAACTGCACAACCATGTCAATGAATTCGTAAGTTTCCTGGTGGAGCCTTCCTGTATCTATTGTAGCCACCTCAATATCCATATCCAGAGATTTTATGATGTCAGTAATAACCATATCTTCTGCGCCGAAGCTGGTGGTGAAAACAGACTCTTTTCCATACCTTTTGCCGATTGACATCAGGGTGTCTTCAGTTTGTGCAATTTTACCCTTAAGTTCAGAGTTTAACATATAGTTGAAATTACTATCTCAAATCAGTATATGGAAAGATAGATTCGGGAATTTTTAGCCATTAATATGTCAATATTACACATAGATTGAACATTTAAATATCCACATCTGTTGAATCCATTGCTTATGACTGAAAAATTCCTGGAGGAATATCTTGGTGCAAACAGGAACTGGGAAGCCGGCGGATCAACCATGGTCATCGACAGGTTTTCAGCAGTTCCCTGGGAAATAATTCCAGACCTTTCTGATTACATAACTTATGTGAAGATTGGCTGGACGCTCTCCATGCTCCTATCT
>JAJZOK010000156.1 GCA_021811525.1 Thermoplasmata archaeon
TGGAAAACCATCTGGGCTTATTGAAGTTGGAAAAATCAATAATGTTGAAGTTGCATTCCTGCCAAGGCATGGAAAGAAACATACAATACCTCCGCACAAGGTGAATTACAGGGCCAATATATGGGCGCTGGACAGCATAGGGGTAAAAAGGGTCCTCGCAGTCAATGCAGTGGGTTCCCTGAAGGAAAACCTTTCACCAGGCACCATTGTTATACCGGACCAGTTCATCGACTACACAAGAAGAAGGGAACTTACTTTCTATGATGGGCCGGAAGTCTATCACATTTCTGCAGCAGACCCGTTCTGCCCGCACATGAATAAAGAACTCCATGAAACCGCTGGAAAGATAACCAAGGACCTCCACCTTGGAGGTACCTATGTTACTGTGGAGGGCCCAAGGTTTTCCACAAGGTCTGAGTCCATGATGTTCAGGCAGTTTGCCGACATCATTGGCATGACACTGGTTCCAGAGGTCAACCTGGCAGACGAGAAATCCATGTGCTATTCAGTCATCGCAACTGTAACAGATTACGATGTATGGGCTGACAAGCCTGTGGAAGCAGCAGAAGTTTTCAAGACCATGAAGGAAAATGAGGAAAAGGTAACTGAGCTTATCAGGAATGTCCTTCCCAGAATAAACGGGGAGAGGGCATGCCACTGCAAAGACAGGCTCAAAGACGCAAAAGCATGAGGAATTAGAATGAAAGTCAAATTTTTAGGCGGAGCCGAGGAAGTCGGCAGACTTGCAATAAAGATACACGAAAGCAACACAAACATAATGGTGGATTACGGCGTAATACCGGAAAAGCCCCCAGAATACCCACTCCCGTATGAGAAAGTCGAGGGGATATTTGTCACGCATGCACATCTTGATCACATTGGGGGCCTTCCAATGTGTTTCCAGTCACACAGGCCTGACCTGTATGCCACCACGCTTACGGCGAGCAGCATGAGGCCCATGCTGGAGGACTCCATCAAGATCATGGATATCGAGGGATATCCTAAGAGATTCGCACGGGACGATATCAACACACTTTATGAAATGGTCCTTACCTCAAGGTACGGAGACGCCTCACAGGTTGGGGAGATGACAGCTACACCATACTCAGCAGGTCACATTCCGGGTTCTTCCATGTGGAAGTTCGAGAACAATATGGATCTCCTTGTGACGGGAGATCTTTACACCGGGGACACATATCTGCTAAACGGTGCTAAGCCGGTCAAGGCAGAGAACCTGCTCATAGAGTCCACATATGCAGGCAAGTTCCATGAGGACAGGCAGCTGGTGGTCAACAGATTCAGGGAAAGGGTAAGGGAAGTTGTTGACAATGGAGGAAAGGTTATCCTTCCGGCCTTTGCAATGGGAAGGACCCAGGAGCTTCTAATGATACTTGCAACTATGGACCTAAAGGTTGCATCTGACGGAATGGGAAACACAATCACTAACATTTACCTGGACACGCCAGGCGGATTCCTGAGATCTAGGTCTGAGCTGAAGAGAGCGGTGGGCAGGGCAAGGCAGATCAGAAACAACAGAATGAGGGCTGCTGCAATAGAGGAGAACGATGTCATTGTGACCACTTCTGGAATGATGGATGGCGGCCCGGTCCTGAGATATGTGCAGGAACTTGCTGACGACCCCAAGAGCGCAATCTTTCTCACTGGATACCAGGTCGAGGGGACAAACGGTAGGAGCCTCATTGAGACTGGTGTCTTGAATATAGCCGGCGCCCCTGTGAGGCCAAGCATGCAGCTGGAGTTCTTCGATATGTCCGCGCACGCAGGTCACGACGATCTGGTTTCATTCATAAAGCAAGTTGATCCCCAGAGGGTGATACTCTGCCATGGCGAACAGAGGGAAAAATTGATTGAGTCCCTGCCGGACTATGAAGTAATCCTTCCTATGAATGGGCAGGAATTCGAGTTTTAGAAGGCGCACCAAAAGCCCCTTTTAAAGGGGCAATCTTCTTTTAAATGGATTCTATCCAATTCTCGCATTTCAGGTATAGCATAAGAGCCGCAATGCCAGAAATATACCTATATACATTCATGATACCAGAACCATGGAAGAGCTACTGTCTGTGAAAAATGTCCATATGGAATATTCCACAGGCAAGAGCAAGCTCATTTCCATTCAGGATGTTTCATTCACAATACACAAGAATGAATTTGTATCGCTTATTGGGCCCTCAGGCTGCGGCAAGTCGACAATACTTAAGATGGTGCTGGGCCTGATAAAGCCAACATCAGGAACCATTCTTATGGGCGGTTCACCCATTGGCGAGGACAGCAGTAGGGTATCAGTAGTCTTCCAGAATCCTGCACTCTTCCCCTGGCTCGATGTGCAGAAGAATGTCGAGATTGTCCTTGAGCCCATTATGCGCGACAGGGAAGAAAGGAAAGAGACAGCTCTCAAATACATCAAGATGGTGGGCATTGACGGTTTCGAGGGAGCTTATCCAAGGGAACTTTCCGGCGGGATGAAACAGAGGGTATCCATCGCAAGGGCAATATCCACTTCTCCTGAACTTCTGCTGCTGGACGAACCCTTCGCAGGCTTGGACGTCTTCTCTGCCCAGGCTCTCAGGGAAGAGTTACTAGATCTGTGGCTTCCACCGGACAAACCCCCGCATGCAGTGCTTCTTGTCACTCACAACGTGGATGAGGCGGTTCAGCTAAGCGACAAGATCGTCATACTAAGCAGGAGGCCGAGCACGGTTATTGATGAACGCATTATAACGCTGGAAAGGCCAAGGAACACTAGAAACGACGAATTCTACAAGACTGTGGATGAAGTTGTCAGGACCATGTCCCCATGATTATGGGATTGCAACACCAAGAGCAATGATTGCATTGATAAAGTACTGGATTGCAAATCCCGCCACGAGGAGCCCGAATATCCTTGTCAGGGCCTTCAGGGCCTTTTCTCCCATTATCCTTGTTATTCTGGCTGAAAAGATGAAGAAAACATAGATGATCACCATAACGATAATAATGGAAACAAGAGTGAAGATATCATTGAGATAATTGGTCAGGAAACTTCCCTTTATAAGAATAATGACGAGTGATATTGCACCCGGGCCCGCAATGAATGGAGTTGCAAACGGAACGATTCCCAGGTCTGGGTCTGTCTGCCCCCCGCCCATGGACTTTGGCCTGTCGCCTTCCCTTACCATCTCAATACCCATGATGAGGAGAATGATGCCTCCGGCTATCTCCAGTGCCTCAATGGATATTCCGAAGAAATATAGGATATAAGAGCCAAGGATTGCAAAGAAAACTAGAATAAGGCCACCGTAGAGGGTCGCGTCAACCGTTATGGTTTTCCTCGTCCTTACGTCAGTGCTGGCGGTCATGGCAATGAAGAGCACCAGTGATCCGAAGGGATCAATGACTACGAAGAGCCTGATGAATATATTAAGAAACTCCAGCAGAGGAGACGCCATGGTTCTTCTTACCCCATGTTATGGGTCAATAATATTCCTCGCATTTCGAAAAATTGCAATGCGGAGGAATCCCACCAATAAGCTTACAGCGCTGCATGAATAAAAATCAACATTTCAGAAGAATTAGCAGGTTGGCAACACATTAATACATTTAATTTTAACAACATAATACGCACAATAGGCCCATCTCCGGACAGCCTGCCTCAGTGTGATTTTCAAAAGTCAGCTATGGTTTGCAGTGGAGATTATTGTGGATATTATTTCAACTCCAATCTTAGTTTCGTAACACACTAAGGCTCATTCATGGATATCTCATCATTATGGGTTTCACATACCAGGTATGGTCTCTGTGCCGTTTTCATCTCTCACCTTATTTTTTTGTTTCAACATTTTTGCCAATAAATTTCTGTTCAAATAGATCAGCAGACTGAAATTTTCCCCTGAACAAGATCACTTGTGATCTTTTCAATGCCAGAAAGCCCATCATCAACAATCAACTTGACAAGATGCCGGTCATCCTTAGAAATTTTTTCGGTTGTTGAGACAACTGCAACTTGAGGCTGATCAATAGGATCCCCTATTTTTCCAGCAATCTTCACTTCATTGTGCAGTCCTGTTGAGTCATACACCGCCTGCGCAATTCTTCCAGAAAGTATGTTGTATATTTTTCCTATGTGATTGACCGGGTTCTTTCCTGCTATAGCTTCAAAACTCATGAGCCTGTTGGGAGTGATCAGGCCATTTACCCGGTTTCCCCTACCGACTGCCCCATCATCACCTTGTTCAGCGCTTGTTCCAGTAACAGTAAGATAACATCCGTCTTTCCCCTGTTCCCTGCGGTCAAGCGCATTCAAAGAAACCTGGAAGATGAGATCAGGCGGGAGCAGGTATCTTATGCGGTCCGCAAGTTCGTCAAGCAGTCTGGCTTTTTCATCAAAATAAGCATCAATGGAAGGAACATACCTGTCAACAAATGCATTGGCAACTGTAATGTCAATATTTTTCCTGTTTCTCACTGCCAGAATCTTGACGTCCTCACCTGAAAAGGGAAACAAGGCCTTGAAATCGGCAGAATTCATTCCTTTTTCCAGTTCCAGAACAAGGTTTTCAGTTGGCGTGAGTGGTGCAAATCCTGTCCCGAAGGAGGTGTCGTTGGAGAAAACTCCAAGCCTTTCGTATATGCTTGTAAGGCTTGCAGAGCCAGATTTGGTCTCAAAGAGGAACCTTATGCTGTTCCCGTCAATGAAACGAATATTTTTCTTGATCCACTCCAATGCAGATTCTGTGGCAATCTCCCTGACGGGAATCCGCTGGTTCTCGATAAAATCGGTGGCTCTTCCTGAAAACAGGACTGACATTGGGAGGATAACCTGGCCACCTCCAAACTCGGGGGATGCCATTCCGCCTATGATCTCCAGTTTATCCACGTTATGGTGCAATATTTTCCCAAAGTTGTCAATGTAGTAAAGGGACAGGTTTCTAGAGAAAGCTTCAGCGATGGAATCTGCAATGTAATCGGGGTGTCCAAGACCTTTGCGTTCAACTACTTCCACTCTCTGGTTTTCTGTTCCAATTCCCCTTGCCCTTTCTACAACAATATTCCTTCTCATAAGAAACCGTCTCTGCGATTAGATGATTCCAAGGATGAATTATTAAGCATTTCACATATCAGTTAGGTTATTCCATATCCATTTGCTTTTTTGCCCTTCCTGCACGCTGGTTCTCTGCAAGTAGATGCAACCGTACCTTGTCAAAAGATAAACTCACTATCAACAATTAGTTTACCTGAATTTTCTTACATAATACGTGAAACCATTGTAGTCCACTGCCATAAGTTCTTTTTCCATTACGAGAGATTCTACAGTATTCCAGTTTAAACCTGTCTTTCTCAACATGTCCTCTAGAGCATCTTCTCTCAATGGATGCACAGAGGAAATTGCAAGCAAATCCTCTACAGGATCACCGGTTATCGAAATATTAGTTCCCTCAAACTGAGTAAGCAGTTCGACCTTGTCCAAATGTTTCTCGAATATGGCATATGCAGCTGCCACAGTGGATTCGTCCGGCAATCTTACCCAACTTTCGCTGGGAGGCCGGGTTGGAATTGATATGTATGAAAAAGTTGGGCTGATCTCCCTCAGGTAGATTGCAGTTTTTTCTATTTCTTCCAGTGAATCATTTAGTCCTGACACAAGCATGGTCTCCGTGGCCAAGGTACCACGAAACATATTTCTGAACTGGGAAGAGCCACGAATTATCCGGCTGAGGTTCAGGGAGGCAAAGGGCCTGTTGATATGCCT
This sequence comes from Thermoplasmata archaeon, assembly GCA_021811525.1. Next base: position 5,747 of record JAJZOK010000156.1, read on the forward strand.
CCAAATATTTTCAGTAATTGTATCTACTTTGAGTGAAACCCAGTTTGCCTCCATAAGATCTGCCTGCACGTCGCCCATCCACATCAGCGAGGCATTAGTTATAACAGCAACCTTGATTCCACTTGCCCGGAGCATGACTATTTCTTTCCCAAGGTTTGCATCCAGAGTAGGTTCCCCATCCGGAACAAAGGTAAGATAATCTATCACTTCTCCCTGAAGTTCGGCCTCCCTGATTCTTTTAAAAACATCATTTACCAATTCTGACGGTTCATGAAAAATTCTTCTTTTCACCTGCAAATCAATGGTTTTTCCCAATTGGCAGTATACACAGGAGTAGCTGCAGCTTTTAGGTGGTATGTTATTTATCCCCAAGCTTCTGCCCAATCTCCGTGACGGAACTGGTCCGAAAGATAGTCTGGTCACGCTCGTGCCTTCCAGGGCAGATTCAGAAGAAGTAGTAAGGCTCAGTCCCTTAATTTTCAGGATATCGCCCTTCCTCCTAGATTATACGGTATTCATTAGGAAATGTGTTCATATTTTCCTGAAAGTTGTTCATGCATGAAGAGCAGAGGCAAAATGGAATTTTTTTCAGATAACACAAAAAGGTATGACAAGTGGTATGAGAGGCACCAGAAGGAGTACGGGGAACAGGTAGAGTTCATCCGGACCCTGATTCCTAAGGGGAAGGGGATTGAGATTGGCGTCGGCACTGGCCGTTTTGCCTCTGCGCTCAACATAGAATATGGGGTGGACTACGTGCAGGAAATGGTGGACAGTTCGTTGAAAAGAGGGGTGAAAGCAATTCTTGCAGATGCAACACATCTTCCCTTTCCAGACAAATTTTTCGATTTCACATTCAGCATAGTTACAATGTGCTTCCTTGATGATCCAGTGCCTGTACTGGTGGAATCCAGGCGAGTGGCAGATCTTGTAATGAATGTAATTCTGGACAGGGATTGCGAATATATCCAGAATATAATGAAGGAGAGGCTTGGATTCTACAAATATGCCACTTTCTATACTGAAAAGGAGCTTGTTGACCTTTACAGGAAAGCTGGTTTCAATGACATAATCTCTACTGTGAAAGATTTTTTAACATCAGAAGGAGAAACATACCGGCTTGTTAGCGTCATAGGGAAATGAGAAGAAAGAGAATTGATCCAGCATCATGGATTAATTTTCCATGGCATTCCATTTCAGGCATTCCGGCAATCTTTTTAGCCTTATGGGAAATCCGGATAAAATGAAGGTAATGATTCTCGGTGTGGACGGCTACATTGGGTGGCCTCTTGCGTTAAGGGAACTAATGAAGGGAAATGAAGTGGTGGGGGTGGATAACTTCTTCACCCGAAAGAGAGTAAAAGAGGTGAATTCACAGTCTGTGACTCCCATTCCATCCTTCCAGTTGAGACTGAAGAAACTTAAGGAAAAGACTGGCAAGAGCATGACCTTCTACAGGGGAGATGTGGCAGACCCGAAATTCTTCCTTGACGTCATGAGGAAAGAAAAGCCGGATGCAATAGTGCACCTTGCTGAGCAGAGATCCGCGCCTTATTCAATGAGGGGCCTCAAGCAGGCCACTGACACAATGGTCAAGAACATAGTGAGCACCCTCAACCTGATCTATGCAGTGAAGGACATTGTGCCCAATGCACACATCCTGAAACTGGGAACCATGGGTGAATACGGGACCCCGAACATAGACATACCTGAAGGTTTCTTTGACATAGAATACAATGGAAGGAAGGATTACCTGCCATTCCCAAAGCAGGCAGGCTCCTGGTACCACTGGACCAAGGTCCACGATTCAAACAACCTCATGTTTGCAAACAGGCTATGGAAACTTAGGATAACTGATGTCATGCAGGGAGTCGTGTATGGCACAAGAACAAAGGAAATAGACCAGACTGGGTTATTTTCAAGATTTGATATCGATGAGGTCTGGGGAACAGCGCTCAACCGGTTCTGTGCACAAGCAACTGTAGGCCTTCCAATCACGCCGTACGGAAAGGGCGGGCAGACCCGAGGTTTCCTCTCCCTGGAGGACAGCATAACCTGTCTCGACATTGCACTCAACAATCCACCTAAGGAAGGAGAATACAGGGTCTTCAACCAGTTTGACGAACATTATTCCGTGAGAGACCTTGCAAACATGGTGCAGCAGGTATATTCCGAATCATACAGTAAGGTCCCGGAAATCAGGAGTGTGCCCAATCCAAGGCTTGAAGCTGAGGAACACTACTACAATCCCGCTCATGAAAAACTTGCGAAACTTGGTTATAAACGTTCCAAGGAACTCAGGGACGAAGTGAAGGTAATCCTCAAGGACCTGAGGACTTACAGGAAAAGGATCCAGAAACTCCAGGCAGTCATTAACCCCAGGACCATCTGGAAAGACAGCCCTACGAAGTGATCTTGGACCTGGCCTTTTCAAGGGTAGCCCTGAGCACATCCAAATAACTCTCGGCTTTACCCACGCTAATCCAGTCTTTCCTTTCCAGGAAGTCTGCATTGGTGGAGATTCCTTTCCTGATCACCTTGTCAATGGCAGGGGTAAGTTCCACGTTCCTTCCGGATTGATCTATCTCTTCGAAAATTTGTGGTGTCAGGCGGTAAAGTGCGCAGAGTGCAAAATTAGATGGAGGGTTCCTCGGTTTCTCGATGACTCCCCTTATTACAGTCTTTCCATTTACTGTTGAAATTTCCGGGCAACCGTAATTCTCAGGATTAGGCACCGGGATTAGTGCAAGATATATACTAGATTCCTTCACAGAGACCATGTCCTTCAGGACGGACTCTTTGAGGACAAGGCCGTCTCCAGCATTTAGGATAAAATCATCGGCTCCCATGAAATCCCTTGCCATCAGGACGGCATGCCCATAACCGCGCTTCTCTTCCTGGAAGAGCAGGGTAACCTCAGGGAAATTTGCCTCTAAATAATCCCTTGTGCATTTGTCACCTGGATCCATGACAACAGCGACGTCTTTTATCCCATTCCTGGAAAATTCTGTGAGGATAACATCAAGGATGGGCCTCAATACGATGCGGCCATCCCTGACATCATACACGGGAAGCATTTCTTTCCTCAATTTCCCATCCAGCCCGGATCTGGTGCCAAGTCCCGCCGCAGTGATCAAGCCCTTCATTGGGTAGAAATTATCAGGGCTATTATCTTATTTTCCTTCTGAAACGGCATCATTCGAAACGAATATATGTTCTATATACGATAACCTAGAAATGGCTTCATCTCCGGCTAAGTTTTTCACCCTCGACAGCTTTGAACTTGAGGGAAAGAGAGTATATCTTAGGGTAGACATCAACTCGCCTATCAACCCTATTTCGGGGGAGGTGATGGGGCTCACCAGGTTCATGTCCCACCTGGACACAATAAGGGAACTTCATAATTCAAAATTAGTCATTGTGGGCCACCAAAGCAGGCCTGGTAAAGACGACTTCACTTCACTAAAGACTCACGCAGAACAGTTGGAGAAGATCACGGGAAGGCCCATAGAGTTCATTGATTCCCTGTTCGGGTCTGATGCCAGGAACAGGATCAGGCATATGGAAAACGGGGAGATCATCATGCTCGAAAACACCAGGTTCTACACTGAGGAAACAGATATTGATCCCATGGACGCAGATCTCGCGGAATCCACACATTTCGTCAAGAACCTCAGTGAGCTGTTCGATTACTATGTCATAGATGCATTCCCAACCATCCACCGTGCCCAGACATCTTTAGTTGGATTCAGAAGGATAAGGCCCAATATAGCTGGAAGGCTGATAGAAAAGGAAGTCTCCATGATAGACAGGTTCACTTTTGGCAATGACCACCCCAAGCTTGCAATCCTTGCCGGCGCAAAGATAGATGACAGCATTAACGTTTCAAGCAGTTTCCTCAAGAATGGCACAGTGGACAGCATAATTGCCGGCGGTGTAGTTGCAAATGCCTTCCTGTGGGCAAAAGGCATGGATATCGGGAAGAAGAACAGGGAATTTATCATGAAGAACAACAAGAATCATTCGGAGATCATTGAACAATGCAGGAAAATACTGGAAAAGTATCCTGGCAAGCTGATGCTCCCGGATGATTTTGTACTCAACCCCGCAGGAAAGAACCTTTCTGTGAAGGACAAAGTTCCGGATGACCAGATTCTCGCTGATATTGGGCTCAACAGCATTTCACGTTTTGTGGAGGAAATCAGGAAATCCAAGGCAATATTCCTCAATGGCCCTATGGGGATGTATGAAATCGAAGAGTTCTCGGTTGGCACCAGGGAAATCCTTGAAGCAGTGGCCGCATCCCACGGACTGACCATTGCAGGAGGAGGACACACGTTGAATGCGCTTGAAAAATTGAGGCTTATGGACAGAATATCACATGCTTCGACTGGCGGCGGCGCACTGATAAGCTATTTATCAGGTGAACGAATGCCAGTATTGCAAGCTCTTGAAGAGAGCCTGAACATCTTTCAGGGACAAGGTTATGGAAAACGAAGGAAAAATTAACATTTCAGAGGAACTGAATTACCTCAGGTCACTAATGGAATCTCTTGATTCCCAACTATCAGTCTTGGTAAGGGGAATGGACGAGATACGCAAGGCCTATTCAGTATTGAAGGAAGAGGGCCTCACTGCATCAAAGGATGTTCGGGTTTCCATCGGTGCAGGCATTTTTGCAAAAGCGAAAATTGACTCCAGTGACAAGCTCTTCGTTCCAATCGGCTCAGACCTTTACGTTGAGGAAGAATCACACAAGAGCATTTCCAGGCTTGATCAGAACCTGAAGGAACTTGATGCTTCCATCCAGAATGTTCAGGGCAGGAGATCAGAGATTTCCAGCAGGTACAATTCACTTGTTTCAGTGCTACAGCAGGCACAGGAACAGCAGAGGTCCAAGAATTGATATGTTTGAATCATTCAAGAAGAAATTTGGAAAGGCACTGAATGAAGAAAACGGCCAGGAAATACGGAAAACAGAAATAGAGGACAGCATCAGGACAACTCTTCTCGAGTCTGATGTGTCTTTTGAAACAGCTGAACGCATTATAGGCGACCTGGAGAATTTTATTTCAAGCAGCAAGAAACACGTAAGCATGAAAGAGGTCAAGAGTAAGATCAGGGCATCTGTGGAGGAGATCCTCAGGGAAAATGAGACGGACATCGATCTGCTAAATCCTCCAAAGAAACCTATGGTCATACTGTTCCTCGGAATAAATGGCACAGGTAAGACCACGACAGTGGCCAAGCTTGCCAATTACCTTAAGGCCAACAACAAGAGGGTTGTTGTTGCAGCTTCTGACACGTTCAGGGCAGGTGCAATAGAGCAACTCAGCATACTGTGCGACAGGATAGGTGTCCACCTCATAAAACACGAAGCAGGAAGTGATCCGGCATCAGTGGCATTCGATGCAGTGGAGCATGCAAATGCAAGGAACCTCGATTTTGTTCTCATTGACTCTGCGGGTAGAATGCAGACAAACAAGAACCTCCTCGAAGAAATGAAGAAGATGAAAAGGGTTGCAAAACCTGACTTGGCTGTTCTGGTACTGGATGCCATGATTGGCCAGGACGCTGTGCATCAGGCTGAAACATTCAACAAGGAGACCCCATTTGACGCAGTCATTCTAACCAAACTGGACACAGACGCCCGTGGAGGGGCAATCCTCACTATATCGGACCAGCTCAAGAAACCAATACTTTTTGTTGGGATTGGCCAGGAGATGGAAGACCTCCAGCCTTTTGACTACAACTGGTACCTAGAAAGGATAATGCCCTGAGCCTTACTCAGGCGTATCTGCATCAAATTCGTTTCTGTTGGCATCGGAAATGTCCATTGAATCAACAAATTCAGGGCCTTTTGGTTTTTTCTTGAAGTCGTCTGAAATGGGCTTTACATCAAATTTTATCCCGACCCTGGTATTGAGCATCTCCAGGTTCTTCCTTACCATCTGGGAGAATTTCTGGGTCTCAGCCATGAAACGGGATTCCCACTGTACCTGTTGTTCAAGTATTTTGAGCTGGCTTTCCTGCTTCATCACGTCTGGCATTGTCTGAACGTCCTGTTTTGGAGGCTCTGCTTCCAAAGGTGTGCTCGGATGTTCCTGCCTGGGTTTATTCGCAGGGAGTTTAGCCTGGAAAAAGAAAGTATAAAGCCATAGGAGAATGGCTATTATGGACAATACGAGTGCCACAATAGATACCGGATCCATGTCCAACCATAATGACCTATTTCTTATGGTTTTTCCTCTCACCCTTCTTCAGGAATTCCGAATAGGGGAAGAATATGAGGACAATTATGGCAAATATGGATGCTCCGAGGTAGTAATAGCTGAAGTTGGGTACATCGTTGGGGTACTGCCAGGTTCCCTGCAGCCTCATAATGTTAAGCTTTATCAGCCCGAACCATGGTATCTGCCCCTGTGCCTCTCCGACAATATTTGAGGCAGTGACAGGATGGCCTATTATGCCGACATTCTCATCCGCAGCCATATATGCTTTCATTGAAGAATTGTAGAAGAACTGGGATGCAGTTGCAAGGTTATGGTCCCCCATGGTGATGAAGCCACTTTCATTCTTGAAGCCCGCTATATTTACAAGAAGATTCCTGTGGGCATACCCTACATCTTTTATGAGGACATAAGTCGGTGTTACTGTGATCCAGCTCTGGTTGTTGGCTCCTTCAACCACGGGGCTTCCGTTTGACCACGAAAGATAGAACATGGCCCTGTGTATTACAACAAGGTTCAGCGGAGCGTTATACAGTATTACATTCCCATAGTCTCCATATGTGGAGAAACCAGTCTCCCTGCCCTGTACATATGTTACGACGTTTTTCTGGGGGTCGCTGACCTTTTTAACAATAACAATGTCACCGGTATTTATCACGCCAAACTGCCAGCTGTTAGAGTGCTGCATGCTTTCTGATTCAACCACTGAAGCAGGGGGAAACATCCCTGAATAGACTGTAACACCTGCTATGGCCACGATTATGACAATGACGGCAATTACTGGTGCTGATATGACCTTCATGTCAGATGGGGATATGGTTATACCCTATTATTATTGTGTAGGCTTTATCCAGCTAAGTTATCCATGCCGCATCATGCCTCACTTCAACGAAGACATGATCTTAGAGAGTTCCTGCACATCAAGTTCAGTCACTATGAGCGGAATGTTCTCCACGTCTGCAAGTTTTATTGCCAGGTCGTCAATCCTGTCTGGCTTGATGTAGACCACAGCAGCCGGTTTCAATGGATGGACCCTGATGGCTATCATGGGGCTCCTTCCCAGCTTTACCTCTGTGAAGAAGATTATTCTCTGGCTGGACCAGCCATAAAGCTTACTGTACTCTGAATAAGAGAATGAAAGGATTGCCTTGATCCCGTCTACGATTGTGTATCCGCGAATGTACCTGTTAAGCCCTATGGAAGAGTAGTTGGTGCCGCTGATCATTCTGATCACACGTTCCAGTGAAATGTCGTGGTTATAGTCGCTTATGTCTATCACTGCATCAGAAGGCATTCCACTATTGTATCGCCTGAGTACCTGCCCGCCTCTCTTGAGGTCAAGCTCCACAAGCGCATTGACAATTTTCTTGATTGAAGACACGCCCGGGGACTTTCTCCTGCCGGACTCATAATCGCTGATTACTGAAGGTGAAATTTCCAGGTACTTTGCAAGATCCAACTGCGATACCTGAAACTCTTCCCGCCATTTACGGATGGTTTCACCAGGGTTCTCTGCAATGGTGATTTCTCCCGCAATCTTTTCCTGTATATCCACAATGCAGGAATTTTTCCTTGTTTAAAAATATGTCGAGACTATCTGTCGTGAAATGCCGATTTAATGATCTAGTCAAT
>JAJZOK010000091.1 GCA_021811525.1 Thermoplasmata archaeon
GTAAGATCATTGTCATCATCAAGTGCCGCATAAATGCAGTTCCCATTTTCGAAAAGCTCCATGAATTTTATTCCACCTGATTCACGGATAACCTTCACTGGCCCCTTGAATTCAGACCTTGGAGTTCTGCGGTAATAAAGCATCTGGTTCTCTACCTTAACGTAAAAACCACGGCTCTTTAGCAGATCATACACAATGAATATGTCGAGGAATGTGCCTGTCATCTCAAGTCTAAGAAGGATTCTGTCAGCATGGTTCAACGATGGGTTTTCAGGTGCAATTTTTTTCCTCAGAAAGAGGTACATGCATTCAAACGGGTTCAGTATTATAACCCCAGCCTGTATCCTGCCCAGTTTGTACTTGTTCAGCAAAAAACTCGGGCTCTTATCCTGTTGGATATGGAAGATAATGTCCTGGCAGATTGCTTTACTGGGAGACTTGTTTTTTAGCATAGAATCTCTCTAACATGAGCTCCAGAATATGGTCCATCATTTCTGCCACTTTGTCTCCAGTCCTTGAAGATACCAGGAAAAACGGCACATCAAGCTTCCTGGAGACTTTTTCAAAGTCCTCAGTCCAGAGTTCCGCCTCATATCTAAGGTCCGTCTTTGTTCCCACTAAAACCACTGGGGGTTTCTTCTCAAAGTTCTTCGTGTATGGTATAATATCTGAGGCATATTCGAGGCCGGCCCTTGACATTATGTCTGCAACTACTATAATCAGATTGGAGCTAGGAAGCATCCTCTCGGCGTCTGTATCATTGTTTATTTCCTGGAAGAGAAGATCTGCCACTAACTTGTTGTTCTTATAAGTGAGGGTCACCTTCTTTCTGAGAAGAACTTTGACTGGTCCGCTGGATCCATCACTACCGTAAACAATTCTTGAGATCAATGATGTTTTTCCAGTATCATCCATACCGGCAACACTGATTTTCCACGTGACGCGATCCATGCATATCTGGCATTTGATTAGGAGCTTTTAGTTATATTTTTTGCTTCATTAAATGTGCAGGTTTATCACTTTTTCAATAATTTGATAGGTTTCCTACTAATTTCGGAAATAAAAAGAGAAAAATGGTGGTTTTAAAAAATATATCAAGACTTATGGTGGGCTTATAAGGTGCTGCGGTACTGCTGAAGTTGCTATGAATGCCGCCAGGAAAGAAGAGACAATCAATCCAATCCAGAAGATAACAAGCAGAACAGTCCAAACAGCTGATGGTTCTCCCTTCCTGGAAGGGAAGAGATCATATATCATGGTGGCCGGGAGCGTGAACACGCCTGTGAGACCAAATGCAATGTACATCCCGAACATTGCCAGTGGTTCGCTTGTCATTCCCTGCAGATATGCATTTGCACCATAGTATATGGCAACAAGTCCGGAGAAGAATGCCAGCACACCAACGTACTGCAACTTCTGCTTGAGCCCGAGTGCAATCGCAATTGAAACGATGACAATTCCAAGCAGCATCAATGGATCCCCAAAGAGGATGTTATAACTGCCTGGGAGAGGCCATACCATCTCACCATAAAATCCCATTATAAGTAGGAATGCCCCTAATATGCCTAGTGGAAAGACTCCTGGTTTCAGGACCTCCTCAATATCCTTTGTGCCGTTCCTCCTGTAGTTTAAAAATGCGGCGCCGGTCATATATATGGACACAACACCAACAAGAGACATTGCGAACAGTTCTATTGCAAGGTCATCTACGAATACCATTTATTTCACCTGCAAAATAGATAGGTACCGTATCTATAAATCTCCATGGTAATTAGTAAGGAACAAGATTTAATATGCTAGAAAAAGCGCCTGAGATGTAATCCGTGTTAATGCGTGGCTCATCAGGTTTATAAGCTTTTTTACGATAACATACTGGTCCCTATGCAGTTTAGATTTTCTGACTCACTGAAAAACATTAGGCCGTCAGAGATAAGAGAGCTTTTGAAGTATGCATCAGCAAAGGACTTCATCTCTTTCGGCGGAGGAATGCCAAATCCACTGACATTTCCAATGGATGACATCAGGGAAATCATGGACGACGTGTTGTCCCAGTACGGTTCTCTTGCACTCCAGTATGGAAATACAGGCGGTTTAAATGAGCTCAGGACAGAAATCAAGAATCTTGTCCTTGAGACTGAGAAGATAAAAACATCAGAACAGAACATCATAGTCACATCAGGTTCTCAGCAGGGTCTGTACGAACTAGCAAAGGTTCTTGTGAACCCCGGCGACACTGTAATTACTGAAGAACCCACTTATGTCGGGGCAATATCGGCATTTGACGCTAACAAGGCAGATATGCACTCCATCCCTATCGACAACGAAGGCATGAGGACCGACCTTGCGGAAACTGAAATCAAAAAGCTGATTTCAGAGGGAAGGAGGCCAAAGTTCATCTACACCATCCCAACTTTCCAGAATCCTACAGGCATTACCATGAGCCTCGAGAGGAGGAAACATCTCATTGAAATTTCAAAAGAGTTCGATATTCCGCTTGTGGAAGACAACCCGTATGGTGAGTTGAGGTATTCTGGCAGCAGGATTCCAATGCTCAGCGCACTGGACAAGGACGCAAATGTCGTCTATCTTGGAACATTTTCAAAGGTAATGTGCCCTGGCCTCAGGATGGGTTACACAATCGGCCCCGAGGAGTTTGTCAACAAATTCAATCTTCTTAAACAGGCACTTGATCTTTCTTCCAGCACATTTTCACAGTACGTTGCATGGCAGTATCTTAAGAGAGGTATAATCAAGAAGCAGATTCCCAAGTCAATAGACCTGTACAGAAAGAAAAGAGATGCAATGCTGAAAGCACTGGATGAGTATTTCCCAGAGAATTCATCATGGTCAAAACCAGACGGCGGAATGTTCCTTTGGGCCACAGTTGACAGCAAGATAAACACAACAGACATGCTTAAGGATGCGATCCAGGAAGGTGTTGCCTACGTAAGTGGGAATGCCTTCTCTCCAGCTAGAAACCAGGCAAACAGCATGAGGCTCAATTTCACTTTCTCGGAGGAAAACCAGATTTATGCCGGTATAGAGAAACTGGGGAACCTTGTGCAGAAGAAGGTTGGGCCACTCCAGTCCAACTAACTCTATTATTTTTCTCTCAACATTAAATCTTTATCTTTTTACCCATACCAATTTTGTTATGATCACAGTACTTGGGGGCACATTTTCAAAGTTGCACAAGGGGCACAAGCTCATGCTGAAATATGCTTTCAATACAGGCAACAGGGTGGTAGTAGGCCTCACAACAGATGACTACCTCAAGCATAACAAGACCTACAGGGGTTTCAGCTACTCCTTAAGGAAAAGGAACCTGGAGAGATTCATGTCAAAACTGGGCAATGATTTTGAGGTGCTTCCACTGGAAACCAGGTCCGGAAATACAGAAACCAACACAGATTATGCAGCAATTGTTGTCTCCAGGGAAACAATCGAGACTGCTGAGACAATAAACAGGAAGAGGATTTCAAACGGTTTGAAGCCGCTCGAAATTATAACAGTTCCTGTAATTCTTGCTGAAGACCTTTTTCCCATAAGTTCAACAAGGATTATTGCCGGGGAGATAAACACCTCAGGAAAAAGGTTGAGGCGGGTAAGGGTCGGCATATCCACAGCCAATGAACTCAAAGCTTCCGCGGTAGGTACTTATTTAACCACGATAATGCGAAATTTTGAGGTCGAAATCAATACAGAGTATGAGTTGGACACAAACCAGCCCTTCGGAGACGAAACTTACAAGATGGCTGTTAAGAGGGCCATTTCAGCCATGAACGACAGGGATTACGGAATTGGAATAGAGTCAGGTATTTTCAGGGAATCCATTTCCAATAAATGTTTGGATATTCACGTATGTGCGGTTATTGACCGTTACTCAAGGATAACTCTTGGTACAAGCAGCGGATTTGAAATTCCAGATGAGATAGTCAATTTGCTCAAGGATGGGCTCGAGGAGTCTAGAGCTTTTGAAATGCTCTATGGGACAGAGGCAATAGGCAAGCACAATGGGGTTATAGGCGCCTTCACAAATGGGCAGCTCAAGAGAAAGGAACTAATTCTGGAATCGTTGAGAAATGCCTTTGTTCCAAGAATCGGCGCTGGCTATTTTGGGCTAGATCAGAAACTCTGATACCAATAGGAATGCATTCTTGTTTTGGCACAGTAAATTTATGCCTAAGTGTTCATATTTGCAGGAGAATGCTGGAAGAAGCGCAAATATTACATAGAAATTAGCTTTAGACAAGTTCCAAAGCACAAAATTGTTAAGTATTAGTCATTAATTGATAACCAGATTAGAATGGTTACCAAGGAAGAAATTCTGGAACAGTTGAAGGAAGTATCTGATCCAGAAATTGGCATGGATATTGTAAACCTCGGATTGGTTTACGATATCGACATCAATGAAGACAGAGTTTACATTAAAATGACCATGACGGCTCCAACCTGCCCAGTTACCCCATGGATCTTATCAGAGGCACAGAGGGTGGTGGAGAATTTAGAAAATGTAGAAGCTGCTGACGTGGAACTTGTCTGGGACCCGCCATGGAACCCAAGCATGATGACAGATGAAGCCAAGGAAGCCCTAAACATGGGATAAAGATATATTTCCACATTTTCACTTAAATTTCTTTTACTTCAAACATAAAAGCCGTTTTCCTTTCATTCCCTTATTTCACCGAAGGCATTTGGGCAGATGTGAAAATAACCCCATTAATCAGCCGGCCCATATTTTGAGGAAACTTCTTGCAAAATTAGTTAAAGTGGGAGAAATTTGGGAAGTCGCCTTTGCCTTAGTATTAAAAGCATGTTTAAATATAGTTTATAAATAAAGAAAGAAAGGGTTATTTATGAGTGAGAGAGAAAAGATTGCCATCGAAAATATTGTTGCTTCAACTTCACTTGCTGAACATCTCGACCTTAGCAGGATCGCATTAGCTCTTGACGGATCTGAATACGAACCAGAACAGTTCCCCGGTCTCATATATAGACTCCATGAACCCAAGACTGCCGTACTGATTTTCAGAAGCGGAAAGGTAAACTGCACTGGCGCCAAGAATCTCGCAAACGTTAGGCTGACCATCGAGACTATCATCCAGAAGCTCAAGAAGGCCGGAATAGAGGTTTATGACAATCCTGAAATCGTTGTCCAGAACATTGTTGCTGTATACGATCTGGAAGCAGCCCTTAACCTGACAGACATTGCAATGTCACTGGGCCTTGAAAATGTCGAATACGAACCAGAACAGTTCCCCGGCCTCGTTTACAGGGTGGAAGAGCCGAAGGTAGTGCTTCTTCTCTTTGGATCCGGAAAGGTTGTCTGCACTGGCGCTAAGGAAGAGAGCGAAATTGAGCAGGCAGTTATCAAGGTAAAGAAGGAACTACAAAAAGTAGGGCTTATTTAATCCATTACTATTTTTTCTTTTTTTCTTTCCTGTAAAGGAATTTCAATTTGTAAGAACATCCAAAAGCTATGGACTCAAGCAATTTCAGAATCTTTCAATATTTCCCTGATAAGTGAGGTCGCGTAAACACCTCTTCCCAGGCTGAATTTCAAGATACCTTGGTCTCCAAGCTGAAAATCTACTGGCTTGCATGATACTATTCTCCTCTCTCCCTTAGAAGATAGTTCACTATAACCCTGTATTCTGAACATATCCAGAGTAACATTCTCATCCTCCAGAACTTTAGTCTCCAATTCACCCTGCTCCCCTGAGGAAATTCGTGATTCATAGCCAAATAGTGGTATTGAAATCCTCATGGAATCATCCCTGCACATAGCAGCGATTTTCTGCACGTTGAGCCTGTTTACCTGAATTTCTTCAGTTTTGTTTGCATTGAACAAACCATCAACTTTTAAAACGGTTTCACCAGGAATTGGTTCCAGCAGGTTTCCATATTTCTTCATCCTCAATGAAAGGATCCTGTTGAAAAGATATGACTGGTATGCGTGGACAAACATCATGGAGAGAGTTTTTGGCAGGGCAGTGAAGGCGTCCTGAAGATTTCCGTGCTCTAGTAAGTATCCCAATAGGGACCGTTCAAAATCCAATCTTTCGGGGAACTCTTTCAGGGCAATGGCAGGATCGTTGTGCTCTGCAAAATTAATCCTGTAAGATTCAGAATCGTACTGAGGATCATAAAGGTAAAGCATAGCAGCTTTTTCATATTGTCCAGCCACAATAAGCTTCCCTATTTTGTGCGTGTTAGTGCGAATGCTCCCAAATCTCTGTAAGCCGAAAAAATTTGGGAACCCCCCACGGTTGTTCAGCTGGTCAACGGTTTCTTGTGCTTTTGGTATTGAGGGTTCATCCATCCTCAGGTCGATAGTAAACCTATTTCCCATCAGGTCTCCAAGATTCAGCATCCTGTCAGACCGGAAGGCTTCCATAATTTCAGCGTCCTTTATGCTTATCCTTTCTGGCTGGAGATCGCTGTTCACACAAAAATACTGGGTTGTTATGCCCCGTTTGTCCTTTGTACCGCAATAGGTGATCCTTTTCCTGCTTATCCTCAAATAGCGGGCAAGATACATCAGGAAGTGGTTTGTATCCCAGTTTGTGAGCTTGACTTTAATGATAGTGTACTTCCCGGCCGAGTTCCTTGGGATACTATCCGGGATTTCTTCCACTATAAAATCTTCAATTCTGGACTTAAGGGTGCCTCTTATTCCGGGAGTGTCAGTTAAGTACCCTGTGATTCCTGCAATTGCTTCCCTATTGGTTTCACTGGCTGTAATACTTTACCACTCTGTAGAGATTGTCTCTTTCGACCGGGTACATGCCAATCTGGGAGAGGCTGTTGACAATAAGCTCCTTCCTCAGGTTGCCAACTTGCTTTCCGGTTGCAGGTATAACCTTTTCATCATATATGGTGCCGCCCCAGTCGTTAGCCCCAAATAGGACAGCCATCTGACCCATCTGCATTCCATTGGTGAGCCATGAACTTTGAATCACTGGAATTGTGTTGTTAAGGACTATTCTTGAAATGGCAATGTTTCTTAGGACTTCGGCTCCGCCAGCCCTGTACTGTACCAGTCCTTTCTTCTGAAGTTCGGTATTCCCCGGCTCGAAATTCCAGGGTGTGAAGCTCAAGAAACCATTGTATTTCTTCTGGAGCCCGACAAGTGATAGCAGGTGGTCCGCCTTGTGATAGGCTTCCTCGACATGGCCGAACATCATGGTCGCTGAACTTCTGACGCCCAGTTTATGTGCTTCTTCCATAACCCTGAGCCAGTCCTCCCCGCTGTTGAGGGGTCTGCCAAGAATCTTTCTCACATCTGCGGAAAATATCTCTGCGCCAGCCCCTGGTATGGATTCAAGTCCGCTTTCAGCCAGCCTTGAGATGGTCTCGGAGATGGAAATGTGCTCCTTCCTGGATATGAATGATATCTCAGATGTGGATAGCCCATGTATCCCAAGGTCGGGAAATTTTTCGTGAATTAAAGAAAAAAGGTCCGTGTAATAGCTCAACGGGATTGATGGGTTAACACCACCCTGAATCAGGAGTTGCCTAATTCCAAAGTCATTGTAGTACTGGCTGATCCTGTCAACAACCTGTTCCTTGGTGAGCGTGTAAGAATCAGGCTCTGAGCCGGTTCTGTAAAAAGCACAGAAATTGCACCTGACATTGCATATGTTGGTATAATTCAGGATCATGTTGGAAACAAATGAAACATACCTGCCTGAGATCTTTCCAGCAAGGCTTCTCGCAACTTCTCCAAGTGAGTTGAGGTCTGCCTCCTCATACATGAAAACAATATCGTCCCTGTCCGGAGTCTCACCGGAAAGGACTTTCAGATAGATATCTTCAAGCGCGTCTGCCTGCTGAAGCATAGCTGCTCATTTAATTAATAATAATAACCCTTTGGATTGTCCCGGTGTCTTCAAAATAAAGTTTGAGGTATGGCCATTTCCGGCTCATACCACGTTTACACCCTGGATCCTTCCAAGTCCTGTTCCTATATTTTTCCAGGAGTTGCCCAAGTCCCCGGAGAAGTACATATCTCCAGTGGTAGTTCCAAAATAAAGGCCAGGGTGTTCTGTGTTGTCGTGGGTGAAAGAGTCCCTGAGCACATTGGTATGGACTTTTTCAGGAAGGCCATTGGTATGCCGGGTCCAACTCTTACCCCAGTCGGCTGTACTGTAGACTGAAAGTTGGCCCTGTATGCATACATTGTGGTCCTTGCAATCTTCCATTGGTTCAGGTACAGGTATTACAAAGACGTGAGGGGAAGAGTTTTCCACCACATCAACTGAAAAACCAAATCTGTTGTCAAGGTTTATGCTGACATCTTTCCACAGGTCGCCATGGTTGTCAGAGAAATATACGCCACAATGGTTCTGCTGATAAACTCGGCTATCTTTGGGTGAAACCACTATTTTGTGTGTACATGAATGAACTCCCAAATGCGCTTTTATTCTCTCATCAGTCGGCGCATCCGCCTTTGCAGAGGAAACACCCTTTTCTCCCATTGGGCAAGCATTATCCACTCCATTCTTCAGTGATTTCCATGTTTCACCACCGTCATCGCTCCTGTAAGTCCCATTCCCGGATGCAACTAAAAAGATCTTCTTTGGGTCATTCATATCAAACTTTATGGTATGGAGTGCCAACCCGGTAGTCCTGAATCCCCAGTCTACGCCCCAATTCTGGCGGTTTGGAGCCTCATGAAGGCTTGTAACCTCATCCCAGGATTCCCCGTAATTGGTGGACTTGAAAAGGTGTCCATACTGAGTTCCGGCGTAAATCGTACCTTTATGGTGTGGATCAGCCGCTATTTCCCAGACCTTTCTCACGTGGAGGCCCTTGCTTGAAGGTTTCCATGTTTTTCCACCGTCAGTTGACCTGAAAACTCCTTCTGATAAAGAAGCTGCAAAATAATTTCCATTACCATCGCCCACCACCTTGTTCACATTCTCCTCAGTAAGGAAAGGCTTGCTCAGGTTCCAGTTTTTCCTTCCCTCGTCTGGAGTAAGGAAATAAGCTCCATTCTTAGTTGCCAGAGCAACTTTAAAGGTATTGCTTGTCAATTCACGCAACTAGGTTCTGGAACCTCAAATAGTTTATGGTATAAATTGAAATCAATTATCATATAATATGTACAAGTCCCGTGAATAACCCATTAGCAATCATGGTTAAGTATGCTCCTGAAAATATGTAAAAGTAAGAGCCGAAAATAGTAAGCCCCTTCACAATGCCCGTCTCTGGATTTAATGCTGAGGGGCAGAAGACGTCCCCGGGATATGGAAGGTAATGACCGATGTTAAAGGCAACCTCTGAAACAGAGAGGAAGATGAGAGATTACACCAGGCAAGTCAGCAGCATAAATTCCGTGTGCTCCCTCGTGGCATTTCTGCCAACAATTTTTGCTATTTATGCGGGCATACCGTTCATGTACTTCTTCATTCTCGTGCCGTCTCAGATTCTGGTAATTGCGGGAATTTCGTATTACAAATATCATGTTGATAGAAGAGTCAGGAAAATTGAAGTTTCTCCAGTGAAGTATGTCCTGGATAATACCATGAGCTATGCTATTTTCAGTATTTCACTCCCAATACTGCTCTTCCTGTTTATCCTGTTTTACTCGCTCACAAGTATCCAGAGGGTAATTACCATCAACCTGCTATTTGTCATGAGCCTGCTATTCGTTGTTTCGAACCTCCCCGCCTCAAGAATGAAAAGAATTTCCCGCCCGCTGGAGGATGCTTACCTTGTCAGCAAGGCAGATGAACTCTCAAACAAGCTTGGCACAGGAAAGCTGGGCATTTACGTCTTGAATCTTGGCCGGTTCAGGATTGCAAATGCCGGCCAGGTTGGGGCGATGAAATACTCTGTCTTCATAACGGACTATCTCCTGGACAACCTCAGCCCGGAGGAGAATGTTGCAGTGATAGCGCATGAATTTGCCCATGCCAGGCAAAGGCATGTCCTTAAGACCGCATTCATAGCTTGGGCTATCACAACTGTGGCTGGAAATCTCATGGTATTCCCTGTGGATGTGGGAACATACCCGGTGCTTGCACTTGTGCTTCCTGCAATAGGATTCTTCTTCCTCATGCTTGCTATGCTGCTGATTATTCCAACCATCCAGAGAAGGTTTGAGTCGCAGGCAGATCTGATAGCGGCAAGTGTCGTCAATGGGATGGACCTGGTTAATGCCCTCCAGAAGATAACCAGGCTGAACTTCACCCCATCGGAGATTTCAAGGCACTGGTCATTGGACCATCCTCCCACCAGGGAAAGGGTGAAGAAAATTATCGCATATACTCAGGGAAAGGCCACGTCCCCAAATGTGCAGGGCATCAAGGCTACGCATAATATTCCAAAATGATTAATTATCATGTCAAAATGCAGGGCCATGGAGAGGTCCATGGAATATCCTGTCGACTACTGGAAGGAATACATCAACGAAAATTATCCCCTGAACTTCAAGGAAGCCATGAACCTTGCAGGAGAACTGGAACTTCCGGGACTAATGAAGCTTGCTAACCACCTGAGATCCAGGCAGGTTGGCGACACTGTCTCCTATGCAGTTTCATACAATATCAATTATTCCAATTACTGTACTGCCAGCTGCCCAATCTGTGCTTTCTATGTTCCAATGGCAATGAAAGGGAAAACAGACCGCGGCTATGAATTATCCATTGAGCAGGTAAAGGCAGAACTTGCAAAAGCTAAAGAGAATGAGGCAACCGAAATACACATTGTGGGAGGTTTCAATGCAGACCTTCCCCTAGAGTACTATGAACAAGTTTTCTCCACAGTAAAGGAATATCTTCCAGAGGTGACGCTAAAGGCACTTACCATTCCAGAAATAGATTTTATTGCGAGAACCACTGGAAACTCACTAAGGGAGGTTGTTGAACGGTTCCATCAAGCTGGCATGGACGCGCATACTGGAGGCGGGGCAGAAATTTTCGATCCTTCGGTGAGAAAACTCATGACCACTCCACAGAAAATATCCGGTAAACAATGGCTTGAGGATGCCAAGATCATTCATGGGATGGGAATACCGGGAAACTCAACCATGACTTATGGCCATCTTGAAAAAATGGAACATATTGTTGACCATATTATCAAGCTCAGGGACAACCAGAGGGAAGTGCCAGGTTTCCTGTCATTCATACCTCTAAAATTCAGCCCTGACAATACTCCATTGCAGAAAAGCGGAAGAGTGAAGCTCCCTGCATCAGGGGAACTTGATCTAAAGGTCATAGCACTTGCAAGGATAATCGGTGGCCAGGACCTCAAGAATATCAGTGTTTACTGGGTAGCCATTGGCAAGGAAATGGCTCAGATCGCCCTCAACGGTGGAGGCAGCGACCTTGTGGGTACCGCATTCAGTGAAAAGATCTTTGGCGCAACAGACAGGACTGAGGGGGCCTCCATCGAGGAACTCAACGACCTTGTAAGGCAGATAGGAAGGATACCAGCACAAAGGGACACATTCTATAGGATAAAGCGCTACGCATAACCCACAGTGTGGGTCAAGAAGAGCCTTTTTTATGATTCCACCCCATTACCATTTGCTTCATGTTAGGAATCATAAACTTCACCCACAGCGATCCTCTTTATCAAGCAATTGAAGACAAGTCCCTTGTGGTCAGGGATACCCCAAAGAAACTTCTTGAAATGCTTCTTGGTAAAAAGATTGAGTGTGCCATGATATCGCTTCTCGAATATTACAGTCACATGGATTCCCTTGAAATTGTGGAAAGCGCAACTATCCATTCTAAAAATGCTACAATGTCAACCCTTCTGGTCTCAAGGGGACCAGGAATCAGGGAACCTATGATTATCGCGGTTACAGAGCACACTAAGACAACAGCTTTCTACCTTGAAATGGTCCTGAAGAAGTTACGCATAGACTATGGGCTAATATGGAGCCAGAAGCGGGACGCCGACTCACTCCTGGATGAAGCAGATTATGCCCTTGTTATTGGAGATGAGGCGCTGAAGGTATTCAGTTCACATTATAGCATTATATGGGATGTTGGCTCACAGTTCAGTTCCATATATTCAATGATGCCCGTTTTCAGTGTTACTGTAAAGAGAAAGGGTGTGGACTGCACTGAGGAAATTAAGCAGCTCGATAAGGCTATTCAAACATATAGGGGATTCGCGGATAACTGTGCAGCCGAGGATGGTGGAAAACTAGGTCTAGACCCTTCAATTCTAAGGCAGTATTTCAGAACCATAAAGCACGATTTCAACAGTGAAGTCAGAAGGACAGTGGATTTCATGGAGTCTATCAGCCGCTCACTGGATGATACAAAGGAACAATAACCTGAACAGATTTATTTATTGGATCGTCCTTATGTGTACATGTTTAAGGATAAGTTTGAGAGCATTAGAGAGGGATACACCTTTGACGACGTTCTCCTGATCCCTTCCAAAAGTCCAGTTGAACCCCGCGATGCCAACGTTGCATCTAAATTTTCAAGGCATATTGACATAAAAATACCCATAGCAAGTTCCCCCATGGATACGGTCACAGAAACAGAAATGGCGATTGCCATGGCGAGACAGGGTGCCATTGGAATTCTCCACCGGAATCTTTCTGTAAACCAGCAGGCAAGCTTCGTGACCAAGGTCAAGAGAGAGGAATCAATAATTATCAGGAATGTTCACACAGTTGCCCCTGAGACTCCAATCATAGAGCTGAGAAACATAATGAAGACCAAGAACATCGGCGGACTCCCTGTGGTTGCAGGTGAAAAACTCGTTGGCATCGTGACCAAGCGTGACCTTGAGTTTGCAGGAAAGGACAAGAAAACAGTTCAGGATATCATGGTCAGGGACGTCATATACGCCCATGACAACATTGACATCAAAGATGCCCTTGAGATTCTTTACAAGAACAGGATAGAAAAACTACCGCTTGTTGACAAGTCCATGAGGGTCGTGGGCCTGATCACCGCAAAGGACATCACTACAAGGGAGAAATTCCCTCAGGCAAGCAGGGACAAGGCTGGAAAGCTAATTGTCGGGGCCGCAGTTGGGCCATTCGACATAGACAGGGCTACCACCCTGGAGAAGGAGGGTGTTGATGTACTGGTTGTGGACACTGCCCATGCGCACAATGAGAACGTACTTTCCTCGCTTAAAAAGATGAGAAAGGAGATTTCTGTAGACCTCGTTGCAGGAAATATAGCAACAAAGGAGGCTGCTGAGGACCTCATCTCCATAGGCGTGGACGGTTTGAGGGTCGGAATTGGCCCCGGTTCAATATGCACCACCAGGATCATAGCCGGAATTGGTGTCCCACAGCTGACAGCCATTTCGGATGTCGCAGAGGCGGCAAACGGCCAGAATGTTCCTGTCATAGCGGATGGTGGCATCAGGTTTTCAGGTGATATTGTAAAGGCATTTGCCTCAGGGGCAAATTCAGTAATGCTTGGATCACTTTTCGCCGGCACAGAGGAAAGCCCGGGAGGAGAAATTATCCTCAATGGGCGGAAATACAAGGCATACAGGGGAATGGGTTCCATAGGAGCCATCCAGACTGGCATTTCAGACAGGTATGGCAAGCTTGGTGCAACAAAAT
>JAJZOK010000159.1 GCA_021811525.1 Thermoplasmata archaeon
CCAACAATGTCTTTTAGAGATTACCTTACAGAAGCAAGAGCTATTTTCGATAAGCTATATCCAGAGCACGAGATAACAGAAGTAGATTACGAAGGGCCAACCATAGTTGTCTACACAAAGAATCTTGAACTTTTTTCCAGACGGGAGGATCTAGCCAAGCAGATAGCACAGGAAATGAGAAGAAGAATTGCGATTAGGCCTGATCCATCCATAATGCTCCCCGAAGAGGAAGCAGAGAAAATCATAAAGGAGATCATTCCTGAATCTGCAGGATTCAAGGACATGTATTTTGAATCTGACACGGGAGAGGTCGTTATTGAAGCTGAGGAGCCGTCCATAATTACATCCCGGGATTCTGAGTACATTGTGTCCATCAAGGAACAGACCAAATGGTCTCCAAGAGTTGTCAGGGCTCCGCCAATGCATTCAAGAACAGTCAAGGAAATGCGGGAGTTTCTCCGAGAGGTGAAACAGGAAAGGAAAGTATTCCTGCACAATCTGGGCGAGAAACTCAATGTCCCACCCATGCCGGGCGAGACCTGGGTAAGGGTAACGGCCCTCGGTGGCCACAGGGAGGTTGGTAGAAGCGCCACACTGATTTCTACCAACAACTCCAAGGTCCTTGTGGACTGCGGAATGCTGAATACTAATGAAGATGATAATCAGCCATGGGCAAGTGCCCCTTACCTATATGTCCCGGAAATTCAACCTTTCACTTCCCTGGACGCAGTAATACTTACACATGCACATCTTGATCACTCCGGCCTGCTTCCCATACTCTACAAGTACGGATATGAAGGCCCCGTATACATGACACCCCCGACAAGAGACCTTTCAGCGCTTTTGCAGAACGATTACATCAAGGTTGCCCACGTTGAGGGCCATAAGGGGCCATATGAGTCCAAACATGTCAGGGAAGCCCTGAAGCGGTCCATAGTACTTAGATACAACGAGACGACCGATATCACCAGGGACATGAGGTTGACATTCTATAATGCGGGCCACATTCTTGGGTCATCCTCCGTGCATCTCCATATTGGTGAAGGGCTATACAACATTGTACTCAGTGGCGACGTGAAATTTGAAAAGACGTGGTTATTCAACCAGGCAAACAACAAGTTCCCGAGGGCGGAAACGTTCATGACAGAATCAACCTATGCCGGAAGGGATGATTACCATCACCCTCGTGCAGAGGCATCCAACAACTTTGCCGACATTGTGAACAGAACCTTTGATAGGGGAGGTTCAGTGCTTGTCCCTGTTTTCGCAGTGGGAAGAAGCCAGGAAGTCATGCTTGTGGTTGAGGAAGCCATAAGGACAGGCAAAATACCTGAATGTTCCGTGTACCTGGACGGAATGATAATGGAGGCAACTGCTATTCATGCAGCTTATCCGGAATATCTTAACAAGAATCTCAGGGAATCCATTATGATAAAGAGGGAAAATCCGTTCCTGAGCAAGATTTTCAAGAAAGTGGAATCGAGGCAGCAGAGGCAGGAAATCTGTGATTCAAACGAGAAAAAAATTGTACTGGCAACTTCAGGAATGATGAACGGGGGTCCAGTCATGGAGTACTTCAAGACCTGGGCACCGTCTCCAGAGAATTCCCTTGTCTTTGTAGGTTACCAAGCGGATGGCACCCTTGGAAGGAGAATACAGAGAGGATCACCGGAAATCACGCTTTCCGATGGAGGCAAAGCCACAAAATACGAAATCAAAATGGCTGTAGAAACATCAGAAGGGTTCTCAGGACATTCCGATAAGAGGCAACTCCTTGCATATATCGCAACAATGCAGCCAAAACCTCAGAAGATCCTGGTTAACCATGGCGACGGTGAGAAGGCAGCAGAATTCGCCAGGCTGATCAGATCAAAGTTTGGTATAGAGTCTGTTGCACTCAGAAACCTTGAAACAATAAGGCTGTATTGAAACGGAGGATTAATCCTCCAAATCCCATTCCTTCATGAACTGCTGAAGGTAGCCTTCCATAAACTTCTGCCTTTTACGCGCTATTTTCTTTGCAGTTTCGGTGTTCATGAGTGATTCGAGCTTGAAGAGTTTCTCGTAGAAATGGTTTACTGCAGTGCTTTGACCAGTACGGTACTCCAGCTTAGAGATGTAGGGCCTGACCTTTAACCCTGGATCATAAATTTTCTGGCCAATGTGCCCAGAATATGCAAAAACCCTGGCTATTCCAATTGCACCTATGGCATCGAGCCTGTCCGCATCCTGAACTACTTTGCCTTCAAGTGTGGACATGGGAGGATTGTTTCCTCCTCGGAATGACATTATGCCGATAATGCCCAGAATAATCTCTATAAGGCTGTTTTCTATGCCTGTCTGCAGAAACCAGGCCCTGAGCTTACTCATGCCTTCCTCTTCTGTTAAACCACGCTTGTCGTCCGGAATATCGTGCAAAATTGCAGCGAGTTCGCAAATATCCGGATCAGCGGATTCAGCTAAAGCAATCCTTCTAGCAGTATCTGCAACTCTTTTCGCATGCCAGAAATCATGGCCCGAGTAATCCTCTCCAAGCTCTTTTTGCACAAATGCCGTAGCAGTTGAAAGGATTTCCTTGCTGATCACAGCTCGCACCTCAAAATATGGAAAAAGGGATTAAAAAGGATTTATAGCGGAAATTCCCCAGATGGGGACACTTTCTTCCAGTCATCTAGAAATCTCTTGAGGCCCTCATCAGTTTTCGGGTGCAATGGAAGCTTCTTGAGGACATCAAATGGGAGTGTGACAACGTCTGCGCCCATGATCGCGGCCCTCAGAACATGTACAGGACTCCTTATTGAAGCAACAAGGATCTTGGTGGTTATGCCGTAATTCACGAACATGGTTTTGATCTGGTCGATAATCTGCATCCCGTCCTCTCCGATGTCATCGAGGCGCCCCACAAATGGGGAAACATATTCTGCGCCGCTCTTTGCAGCAAGCAATGCCTGCAGCGGGTTGAAGATAAGAGTGCAATTAACGGGTATCCTCTTTTCCTTCAGGCTCTTGATGGCCTTGAGCCCGTCCAGGGTCATGGGTATCTTTACGACTGCATTTGCCCCAAGTTGGCTGACTTTTAGAGCCTGCTTCATCATGTTCTCGTAATCGGTTGCAACAACTTCTACACTCACTGGGCCAGGGGTAATGGCAAGTATCTCTTTTATTACCTCTGCGAAGCTTTTGCCCTTCCCGGCTTCTTTTGCAGCCAAGGTCGGGTTAGTTGTAACTCCGTCAACCAGCCCCAGTTCCACGCCTTCTTTTATTTCATCCACGTTTGAAGTATCAAGGAAAATTTTCATATCTTTGTTCCTCCCTAAAACAGCCTTCTGTAAGTTTCACTATATCTTCTACTCCCATATGGAAGTAATCAAAAAGTTCCCACCCTTTGCCGGATTTCCCGAATGTATCTTTCATTCCAAGCCTCCAGACCGGAACTGGGTATTCATCGGATGCCACTTCAGCGACTCTGCTGCCAAGGCCATTGTAAATAGAGTGTTCCTCAACCGTTACGATGTGTCCGGTTTCTTTGGCAGCTTTCACAATGGCTTCCCTGTCAATTGGCTTTATTGAACTCATGTTGATGACACGGGCGTCAATGCCTTTGCTCTTGAGCTGCTCTGCAGCTTCCAGGGCAAATGAAACCATTACTCCCATGCCGATAATAGTAACATCATCTCCATCTTTGAATGTGTGTGATTTCCCCTGCTTGAATTCGTAACTCTTGTCATTGAGGACCGGGAATTTCTCCCTGGAAAGCCTCACGAAATTTGGGCCTCTGCCCTTTTCCGCAAGGAAGTCGATGACGCTCCTGGTCTCAATTGAGTCTACTGGGACAGTTACTTTCATGTTGGGGAGGCCGGACATAATCCCTACATCCTCGACTATTTGATGTGTAGCCCCATCTTCGCCTACAGTAATGCCTGAGTGTGTTACGACAAAATTAACGTCGAGGTTATTGTAGCAAACTGACTGCCTCATCTGCTCGTAGGTCCTCATGAGAAATACAGCAAAGGTAGAGGTGAATACTTTCTTTCCACTGAGAGAGAGGCCAGCAGCCGTGGCTACCATGGACTGTTCAGCTATGCCCATGTTGAAGAATCTGTCCGGGAAGGCTTTGCCGAAGATGGAAGTCTTCGTTGAAGAAGAAAGGTCAGCGTCCAGAACAACAAGATCCTTATATTTGGCGCCAAGAACCTTAAGTTCCTCGCCATACGCATCTCTTAGGCTTTCAGCCGGTGCTTTGAGCATTTAATCTTCGCCTCCGATTTCCCGGAGTGCCTGTTCATATTCTTCCTGGGAAGCAGGTGGTGCTCCGTGGTACTTTGGGTTATTCTCCATGTAGCTTACCCCCTTGCCTTTGATAGTGTTTGCAATGATGAATGTGGGCTTCTGCTGACTCTTCTTTGCCTTCTCGACTGAAGATATAATTTCCTCGAAATTGTGGCCGTCAATCTCAATGGCATCCCAGCCGAAGCTGGAGACCATATCCTTGACACTTCCAATGGGCATTATATCCTTGGTGTATCCGTCAAGCTGAACGCCGTTCTTGTCGAGAATTACAATAAGATTGTTGAGCTTGTACTTGGCTCCCGCCATCAATGCTTCCCAAATGCTTCCTTCCTCTATCTCGCCATCACCGACGATGACAAAAACGTGATAGTTCTTTGCATCGAGTTTTCCGGCAAGGGCCATTCCTACCCCTATTCCAAGGCCCTGCCCAAGAGAACCTGTAGAAGCCTCCACACCAGGTACGCCCCGGTGCACATGCCCCTCCAGTTTTGAATTTAATTTCCTGAATCCCGTGAGAAGAGATTCAGGGAAAAAGCCCCTCAGTGATAGTGCTGCGTATAAGCCCGGGGAAGCGTGCCCCTTGCTCAATACCAGCCTGTCCCTATCGGGATTTGATGGATCTAGCGGATCAATATTGAGTTCTTTGAAATACAGTACCGCGAGTATATCTGCAATACTCAGGGATCCGCCTGGGTGGCCACTCTTGGCAGAGTATACCATCTCTATTATTTTCCTGCGGATGCTTGTTGCTATGTTCTTCAGGTCTGCCTCTTTATATTGCTCCATCAAACTTTCTCCAAAATTTTTCCTTCAAGGCATCTTTTACAGATTTTGAAGGCATTTTAAGCCTAGCAGTATTTTTTATACTATTAAAAAGGTTTTTTAGGTATATCTGCAACAATGTGTTGTTTATCATCAGATAGTGTCTATTCCGCTCTCCTTGTCATGTTTTGGTTCCATATTCTGTATCTCTGAATAAGACAACCCTGTGGCCACTACAAGCACTTCCACGCTGCCTGTGTACTTTGGATCAACTGTAGCTCCCCAGATGATCTGGGTGCCTTTTCCTACCAGCTTCCTTATAATTTCAGCCGCGCTGCTTGATTCCTCTAACTGAAGATCTGTTCCACCGGTCACATTTATAATTACACCAGAGGAATTGCTCATATCCAGCTTAAGGAAAGGAGAATTGAGCGCCTTCTGGACCGCCTCTTCGACCCTTGCACCTGGTTCACTGGTGGACATCCCTATCCCAATCATAGCGAGCCCAGAATCCTTCATGATTGTTCTCAGATCATTGAAATCAAGGTTGATGAGCCCGGGCTTGGTCACTAGGTCGGAAATTCCAGTAATGGCCTTTACAATGATTTCATCCGCAAACCGGAAAGCCTTTTCCAGGGGGAGATCGGGAACAAGTTCCAGTAGTTTGTCGTTTGGGATTATGATAACAGTATCGGAATAATTGGATAATCTTGAAAGCCCCTGGACAGCATTCTCCATCCTGACCTTTCCCTCTGACTTGAATGGAAGCGTTACAACTGATATTGTGAGTGCCCCGCTGTCCTTAGATCTGGATGCAATATAGGGTGCGGAGCCTGTTCCGGTTCCTCCACCGAGGCCGGCAGTAATGAATGAAATGTCAGTTCCGTTTATATACCGCATTATCTCCTGGTCTGATTCCTTCGCAGCCTGTTCCCCGATTCTAGGGTCAGCGCCGGAACCTAGCCCCCTGGTCAGGGTCTTTCCCATGAGGATTTTGTGGTTAGCCTTTGTCTTCAGAAGGTGTGGTGCATCTGTATTGCATGCAATCATTGTGGCGCCGTTTATCCCTTCTTTCATAAGGCGGTTAATTGTGTTTGAGCCAGCGCCCCCAGCCCCAAAAATCATTATCTTCACCCTGAGTTGTTCGAGGTAATTCTGGAGCTCTTCATCGGAAGTGCTGAAGTCGTCGTCCCTATCTTCATAGCCAGGATAATTGGGGGAACTCATTTTCCAAGAAGATAGTGTAAAAGATGTATTAACTTTTGTCGGGGACTGAAGGAAATAACTTTACTGAAAGTCTCTTTACGGTCTACCTCGTTCCCCAGCTGTTTCCCTTCCAGAAGGTCAGCAGCCCGTATATGCTTGTTATGAACAGGATTCCAAGTGCAACTGCCCCATATCCTATGGTTTTGAGCCTTTCACCATTCATCCTCTGTACAACAGCCCCAAGGAATATTGCTGATCCGCCGAAATTTGCAAGTGTAACTGCGACTCTCAGGAATAAGTGGTGACCAATAGTGCTCAGGTTTCCAAACATTGCGTACTCCAGGATATCTTCAACGTGGAAAGCGCCCTGATTGAAGAAGAGGAATGTGTATAGCTTGAAGGCGCCAATTCCAAGCGCTATGAATGGCAGAGCGAATGTATACACCATCTCCAGAGTATAGAAACGCCCTGCCTTGATTATGGTCCCGTCTCTCAGTTCCCTTCCAAACCTGATCCAGTTGGATCTTGACCACCTCAGGTTCTGCCTGAAGAATTTCTTCATGTTTTCCTGCGGATAGCACTGTACCTTCGTGTTATAATCTTTAACTGCCCTGTAGCCGTTCTTAATGATATAGCCTGTCATTTGCCAGTCGTCTCCGAGAGGAGATGCATTACCAAGAACAGACATCCCGGAAAATTCATCTGAGAGAATGAAGGGGGCGATTATTCCAGTCTTGTACATAACGCAGGCACCATCCAGGTTCATGACATTGCCATGGGCAGACATCGCCCTGAAGATAACCTCCCTGGTTCTCTCCACAAATTCTGATGCATATGATAGAGGTTCGCCGGTTTTCTTTATTGTGAGGTTTGCCCCAACTCCGCCAACGTTCCCAACGAAGTGCGACATCATGCTGGAAACTGCGTTTTCTGGGAGAATTGTATCACTATCCATGAAAACAACGTAACCTGTATTAACGTACTCCATTGCTCTGACAAGGGCTCTTTTCTTACCCTGCCTCACAGTCTGGTGGACAAAGATTCCACCTTTGGATTCAACTATGGATTTGTAAGGCTCATAACTGGAATCTCCCACAACGACGAAACTGCAGCCCTGCAGGGTGACAGATTCAATTGCTTCTGAGAATATCTCTGGTTTCTCATTGTACACCGGCATTACTATTGTTACGTTATCCAGGTCAACGAGTGACTTGTCTGTGCGGGAGATGTACTTCATGGAACTGTATGAATTGATGAGGTAGTAGAACACAGTAGCAAGGGTCAATAAACCTATGGCAAAGTAAACGTCCCTTAGTAGCAATGTGGCGTTTTATTTTACATATATATTAAACATTATTGGTTCAATACTTACGTCTCAAACGAAATGAATATCGACATTTAAAAAAAGAACCGAACAATTGTCATGCAATGAAGATACTCGTAACCGGGCATAAAGGATTCATCGGGTCCATAATTTACTCAAATCTAAAGAGGAAATATACTGATGTGGATGGAATCGACGCTGGGGATTCAATTCCTGACAGGAAATATGATTATATAATACACCTTGGAGCCAGAACCTTAATTCGCCTCTCCAAGGATAAGCCATATGAATACTTCCAGGACAACCTTGACCTTTCCATGAGGATACTTGAACTTGCGAGGAAACACGATTCCATTGTAGTTTATCCCACCTCTGGATCAGAGAGCGAGGCCACTAATCCTTATTCACTAGCCAAAAAGCAGGTTGTAGAGTGGATAGAACTTTACCGCAATCTCTACCATTTGCGAAGACATGTGCTGAAATTCTACAATATTTATGGCCCGACAAGCCGAAAGGGCGCCGTTTATCTTTTTTCCAATGCGGCACTCAAAAATGAGCCAGTTACTGTATATGGAGACGGGTCTCATGTCAGGGACTTCATTCATGTAAACGATGTGTCACGATGCATCGACCTTATCCTGGAAGGCAAGGTCGAGGAGGGGCATCATGAAATCGGCACTGGGAAAGGGACTTCTGTCAATGAACTCATCGCAATAGTTGAACATATCACTGGAGTTCAATTGAAAGTTATCCACAAGGAATACGTGCTTCCCGAGGCCGAAGCACTTTATGCGAAAAAACCTCTGCTTAAGGAAACCATTTCCATCGGGGATGGGGTCAGGGAAGTGGTTGAGGAATTGAAGAAGGAGAGATCACTCCCGCTTTAATTTCTCCCTCAGAACCTTTTTGTCAATCTTTCCGGTGCTTGTCTTTTCGAAGCTGCCTATTAGTATGTACTCATCGGGAAGCCAGAATTTTGCAATCCTGCCTGCGTTTACAAAATTTTCCAGATGCTCAGTCAGCTTCTTGTGGTCAAGCTTGCCTGATCCGGAGATAAATGCAACAGGCCGCTCCCCCCATTTCTCATGGGCTTTGCCAACTACTGCTACTTCCCCTATGCCGGGGAATGTGCTGATAAGATCCTCCAGGATTACTGTTGGAATGAATTCTCCTCCGGACTTGACCGCGTCCTTCTCCCTGTCAACTATGGATATGTACCCATGGCTATCCACAACCGCAAGGTCGCCCGTATGCATCCAGCCGTCAATCCAAAGTTTCCTGGTGTTGCTCTCGTCTTTCACGTAGCTGGAGGTCAGCCATGGGGCCCTCACAACGATCTCCCCTATGGTCTTAGAATCCCATGGGACTTCCTTCCTTGAAGAGTCCAACACTTTCATTTCAACCAGCGGGATGGGAATTCCCGTCTTTATCTCAAACTCCCCCCTATCTTTCTCTGGAAGGTCATGCACGTACTTGTTGTAAGTGGCCAGCGTGAGGATAGGGGCAGTCTCAGACATTCCATATCCTGCGTTCACCATAATGTTCATTGCCTTAGCCTTGTCAGCAAGCCCCTTTGGCAAAGCTCCTCCACCCACTGTTACCCTGAGGTTAAGGGGCTTGAGCGCTTCCCTGTTCTCGCTCTGCATAAGCATGTAAAGAATGGATGGGACCATGAAACTGACATTTACCTTTTCCTTTTCCATTATCAGGGGTATCTCATTGAAGTCATACCTGCCCGGAAGCACATACTTCATTCCTTTCAGGATAGCGAGGTAGGGCATTCCCCATGAATGGACGTGAAACATTGGGACAAGGGGCATGGCCACATCTGTGCTTTTAAGATTGATAGGCTCATCGCCAAGTGCTGTTCCCATGGTCAGAGTATGAAGGATAAGCTGCCTGTGTGTGAAGCTCACACCCTTAGGAAGCCCGGTTGTCCCGGATGTGTAGAATATTGTTGCCTGGTCGTCTTCGCTTAGAACTGGAAGCTGGAGCATTTCCGCACCCTCCCCGAGCCTGTGGTAGTTGTGGGAATTTTCCAGCTTTGGCTCACCGTCAGGATGATCTGATGAAACGATCCACGCTTTGACGAAATCGAAGAGCCCAATGCTCCCCTCAATAAGCGGGACAAATTCATCGCGGATAATTACGAACCGGTCATCAGCGTGCTGCATTGTATAGAAAATGAGGTCAGGCGGGTATCTGATATTCACTGTGTGGAGTACGCCCCCTGCAAGGGGAATTGCATAGTATGCCTCAAGGTACCTTAGGGAATCCCATTCTAGAACTGCGACCTTGTCACCCTTCTTGACACCGATTTTCACCAGCCCTCTTGCAATTTCATAAACTCTCTTCATGAATTGCTCATAGGTAACATTCTCCTTGCCCATGTAAGAAATTATCTGATTTGGGTTATTTCTTACGGAAGAACTGAAAATTTTGTCAATGGTAAGCTGAAATTTGTCCCCGTTCATAACGATCATATGAGTATGCTCGTTTTTAATTATATGGTTTTCGGGATGAATACTCCGTAATGTAAAAACTGCAGCCTTTTGTTTTGGAAATATGCCATGTCATCTCGCCCAGATCGCTAATCTCCCTGGCATACCAGGTATTGGCTGCTGTAAGAATCGAGAGGCATATTTCCACTGTAAGTTACTGAAAAGGTAGAGCCTTTCGCGGTTGCAACTAATGGTTCTCCCGCAAAATTCCAGGTTGGAAGTGAAACTACCGATGAATATGGTGTCCGGCTGTTGTTGTACTGCGAATAAAATGCATAGTTCCAGGCATCAACCATGGTGCCGTTGAAGGTGTAATTCAGGGAACGCAGTGACATGTTGTCAATGGTATAGGATGACCCGGCATATGTTATGGAACTTCCATTGAGTAGGTTGTAAGCTGTGCTCGTGTTAACAAGGAGATTAACCACCTGCGAACTTGTAGAAGAGAATATTTCGGATGAGCCTGTCAGGGAAACAGCAGAAAGGCTTAATGAATGCCCGCCGGAAGTGCCAGTTAGACCCAAAGGCAACGGGCCAAGATTGACAGATGGCTGGCTGTTGCTGTACACCTGAATAAGGGAGCCGTCCTCGACCAGGTAGTCTATGGCTATTATATACTGGGTATTTGCAGATGATTCCATCGCTCCGGCAATACCATAGGACAAATTCAGGTAATGTGTTGTATTTCCCTTGCTTCCTGTGAGATTCATAAATAGGCTCAGTGAAAGGGATGCGCTGAATGATGTGCCTTGCGGCAAAATGGCGAACTGAGTGTCTACAGCTTGGGAGAATATGGAGACACCGGATATCCCTAGCGGTACAGATGCACTAATTGTTGAGCCGGCAGCAATTGGGTTAGAATGCAGGTCCGATACCAGAGAGCCTATGGCTGCCTTGTTCTGAATCTCATAGTGCGTTTCATTGGCTGTTGTCTGGGCAGGGATATACCAGACCATGAAGCTGGTGAAGAGAGTAATGAGGACTGCAAACAGCAGAATCGCCCCAATAACTTCCGCGACTCCTTTGTCTTCCTTATTGTACGAGATGCTGAAAACCCTGCTCTTTTTCACTCTGGCTTGGCATGTCCAGAATATCTTAATAATTTATCGGACGTGCTATGTGAATTTCACTTTGCAGATTATTCAGGGAAGCCCTTGTGAAAAATGTAATTAGTTAGTGCATATGACCATGACATTGTCAATACGCTGCCTGGCCATCCAGCATGGCGAACTCTCCGGGCTCTCTCCTGGAGTGAATCTTGAGGAAATGGAGGGAGAGGAAATCATGGTCTGTGACTTTGATGCTATTCTCCGTGGGAAATTCAATTTTAAGATCTATGATAGAGTTGCAAAATTCTTCGAGGTTGTTGTGGTAAACTTTCCAAACAGAGTCGAGGACCTTATGGATTCCCTTATTTCCGGTGCATACAGTGTTGTCCTGAGCCCTGAAGAGTCATCCAGCACCATCAGGAAAATGCTTGAGGTATCTGAAAACATCATTCTCCCTTCCAGAAACCCGAACGTTGGTTTCTTCTTAAGCAATGGAGGGAGATACCTTATTGCAGAACGAGAAGTCCCCTACAATTTCCAGAAGTGCTATAACGTCGGGCAGGAGCTGAAAAGGGACAGATACACAGACGTAATAGGCTTCCCTGAAAATCTTTTGGTGTATATATGATATAAACCTGAAGAATCCCAAGACTTTTATAGCGAATTCCAGTAAAAGTTATATATTGACTATAGAAGGGGATTCTTCAGAAAAGATAAGTCCGTTCATTTCTTCCCTGTCGGCCCTCAATTTCCTTTTCGCACTAACTATGAATGTTTTTGGATACACCATTTTTTACCTCCTTGAACGAAGCAACATTTCAATCGTGTACGGGGGGCTAGGCACAAGTATAGGACAGGTCATACTTCTGTTGATCCTGATCCCGCAGGGTAGGATGATCGACAAGGGAAGGGCATATTCTTTGATGATCCTTGGCGCTTCCATTTACGGGCTGATGATAATTTTCCTTTTTGTTGATTCGCTCGGTATTTTGCTTTATTCAGGTGTCCTGATGGCTGCAGGAATCGGTATTGTTCTCGTGTCACAAAACACTTTCAAGAGCTCCCTCTCTTCTTTTGTTGGAAAAGCTGTAAGGCTGTCAATTGTAGGCAAGCATTACTCCAGGATCATTTTGATGGAAATGCTGGGCGGTGCCGTGGCTATGTTCACAGTTGCTGCTGCAGTTGCTTTTTCCACATTCCGGATAATCTACCTTGTTTCTGGTGTATTCCTTCTAACCGCTACATTTGCGGCCTTCTTCATCCTCTTCCCTGAAAACAGGAAGATGATGCTTGAAGCTGAAAGGAAGACTAAAAGGCCACACTTCATGGAAAGCGTCAGGGTCCTGTCATCAAAGAAACGCTTTGTATTTCCTATTCTCCTGACTAAGATATTCATGGCCGTTGGAGTATATGTGGTCTCATATTACTTCATCATAAGCGGACAGTTGATCAAAGTACTCCCAATATATGCCATAATTGCACTTGGGATCGGTTTTGCCCTGTCCGTGCCATTCGGACTCTACGGTGAAAAATATGTTGATTCCCACCCCTCAATGGGCAAGGCCTACCTTGTCTTACTAGCATTGCTCGATCTTGGGATGTACGGGTTTCTCGCAGCGGCATTTTACCTTTCCCAACCCGTTCTCTTCTACCTCTCCCTTGCATTCTCAGCTCCGGGTCCGGTGTTTGTTGCAGGTGGAATGACATATGAGCTTAAGATCATTGGAAAGGAAAACCGTGGCATGTTTGCTGCAATACAGCGAACCTGCGTAGGCATTACATTTATGGCAATAGGGATTCCATTTGCGTATATTTTCACTTTGGATTACAAGCTTATTTGGTACGTCCTACTCATTCTTTCAGTTGGGACAGTTTTATCCACCCTGCTCATACCTTCAGGGAAATATGTGGAAGAGCATTTTTCAAGCAATAAAAATTGAAATCAAAAGCACAGTGCCGGTAAAAGTACAAGCTATAAGTTAGATAACAGGTACTTTGATTTGTGGACCTATTGAAAACCGAGCGTTTACAAATTTTCCCCGAGTTTTGACCCTTTTGGCCAATGTGGACCCAAAGAATTACATTTTCTAGTTTGACCGTTTTTGAAGTTTTGTTTTACGATTTCCCATTAACCATATTTACAACGTGGATTCAAAGTTAATAATTCAAATTAAATTGGAAGGGGTCATACCGCAGCAATGCCTGATTTCTGTAAAATATGTTAAAAGTAGTTCACGCTGCACCTATGAAAATTCTTGTTTTATAATGAATCCTGACCAGCCCTCTATCCTGGTGTTTCCTGAACGCATCGTCCAGGGTTTGTAAGAGTGAGCCATAATTATCATCCTCTGGCCCTATTGCATATGAAGTTGATGCGTATCTGCCCAATACTCCCTCCTTTGTAA
>JAJZOK010000086.1 GCA_021811525.1 Thermoplasmata archaeon
AGCCCAGGACGGTTGAAATCGAGAACCCCGGACAGAGGTACATTAGGGATTTTATCATCTATTCAGCCCTTGGGGAGCCAGTGATAAAGCCTGATGACTGGTCCCTTACCATTGGCGGCCTTGTGGAAAAGCCCATTAAATTCAGTTTCAAGGAGGTCATGGAGATGCCTCATCTCAAGTATATCTGTGACTTCAACTGCGTCACTGCATGGAGCATAAAGGAAGTGCACTGGGAGGGCCCAAGCATGAAGGAGCTTATTGAAAAGGCGGGGCCTAAGAAGGAGGCAAAATGGGTCATGTTCAAATGCGCAGATGGATATTCCACGCCTGTGCCCATTGAATACGCCATGACAGACACTGCGGTTGTTGCAGTGAAGGTGAACGGGCAGTTCCTGAGAACGGAGCAGGGATATCCTGCCAGGCCATTCATGCCTGAGCTGTATGCGTGGAAGAGCGCAAAATGGCTCACCGGAATTGATCTCATTGAGGATTATGAGGATGGATACTGGGAGGCTTACGGATACCATGAAAGGGGCCTTGTTTCGGGTGGGGAAAGATACACAAACGGCCTCTGGAAAAGGGTAAGGAAGACTGTTACTGGAAAAGTAAGGGCCTGATTCATCAGGAATTCAGCAATATACTGCCTTATCTTTAATACTGACTCTTCCCCCTGTTTGCATCTTTGCCAACTGGAGATTCTATCCCATTGGAGTTGCCGTTGCAATGTTGGATGGTTGATTCTTATTTTTTTGAGATTTGATGGATACCGGCTGTTCCTGATTCTTCTAATAATGGACTTCCTTCTTCAAGTAAACACACTGGATCTGTATGGAAGTACCTCAAACAGCGGCCGCATATGAGTCGAAGGCAATGAGCAACTTTTTGTGTTTGATTTGAGGAAACGTTTCCCTGCATCGCAACAAGTTAAATAGACAGGATAAATTTCTTGGCACTGAAAGCCCCGTGGTGTAGTGGCCAAGCATTTCGGACTTTGGATCCGACGACGGCAGTTCGAATCTGCCCGGGGCTATTTTCAAATAGCATAATTTTCGGAGTGGCTAACTCATGGAGGCAAAAGGGACGATTAGGAAAATAACTTCTGCCACAAGTAATGCCCCATAGATCGTTAATCTATTTTTATCTAAACGAGTTGAGGAACTTTAGCGTGTGGTTAAAGCTTATGAATACCATTGATGGCTACAAATACATTTTAATTAAATACTACGAAAAACACCTCAGGAACTACAAATTGACTGATAGATGAAAATGAACTTGTGGATTAATCTCCTATTATAGTGTGTCAATGTTATTGAAGAGAAATGGATGTATAAATATGTTCTAATTAAATTAGAAATTAACGATTTGGAATCCCTTTATGTCGCTTATCGTAGCGATCGATATATTTTGACAGAGTTTGAAAAACTTCTTCAGCATTACCTGCAGGGAAACACCTATCCTCTTTTATGTTTTGATATCTTGTTCTATGGTCTATTCTCTTTCCCGCCAATTCTCCACTCCAACCATCTGTCTGCAAACAAATCACTAATCTTTTCAGAGACCATGCAAAAGAAATCTCCGATAAAGTGCCAGCACCGCCACCAATTGCAACCAATGCGTCAGAATTTGCTACTATTAGGTTCCTGTATTCATCCAGACCTGTTGTGATTGCAATATCTGCGCTTTTTTCCGCGACCAGAGAATCAAACCCTGGCAGAACTGCAATTACAGTCCCGTCTGTATGATTCTTTGAAGCCATCGCCCCCATATACACAGCCTCGGCCAATGTCCCCACACCTCCTGTCATTATTCTGTACCCTTCGTCGACAATCTTCTTCGCAATACTGTAGGCAAGGTTCCATTTCTTGGATCCCTTTTCGACATCTCTGTCACCAACTATGGAAATAATGCGCTTCATTTGGAAACCTCTCTTTTGTACGACTCCTTGGAAACGATCTTTCCTATTGTATCTTCATAGTGCACCTTTTCCCTTTCAGTTTTTCCTTTTGAGGGTTCATAAAAGTATATGGTATCTAGTACATGCGCAGGGTGCTGGGCAAGTTCGACCAATGGCAACATGTATGCCCAGTCATCGGCTTCTCCGATCCACTCTCCATCGATCTTGAAATCTTCGGGGTTGATTGAATCAAAGAGATACTTCCTAAAAGTGCGCAGGTGCTGCCATACGTTCCCTCCTCGATTCTCCCTTGGTGCATGAAAGTCTACCGGGTATGATTTGTACTTGTCTGCACGAAGCATTGTTCCCACTGTGAGATCCGCACCTTCTTCGTACTTCTGCAGAACTTTAGTCAATGCATCACTTCCAATTAACGCGTCATCTGCATCCAGCATAACAATTATGGAATCCGGGTTGGTGCAGAGCTTTGTTATAGCTACGTATATATTTTCCATCGAGGTCAGGGGCTCGAAGTTCCTGAAAAGTGTAAACCTGCCTGGAAACTGTTTCCTTATAATCACATCAAGATATTCCGACATCCCGTTGCTTGAGCCTGCATCAATAGCTATGACACCATATTCACCATAATTTTGGCTAAGCAGTGATTGGAAACACCTCCTTAACCTTGGGATTGGAACATCTTTTCCTTTTACGAGAATTATGACTTTCTCATTCCGATTCTGTAGTATTTCCCCGAGGTCTTCATATACTAAGTCAACTAGATCGGCTTGTTCCTTCATTGTTCTGCCATTTTCTACTTCGCGTAATAAGTTGAACCACTCATTAATGCCTGCCTTGAACTTGTTTGGTACATGGATGAAATAAGCATTGCCTTCAGAACCACGGTATGATTCCCAAGTGCTATCATCAAGCTTTGCATCTAATGATCTGTGCCAAGGCAGGAACAATTTCCCGGAAGTATCCAAAGAATTCGGGAGAGGCAAGAGACCAAACATGCGGGACCTGTTGAGTAGGCAGTTTCTGACCTCAGTACGCCACTTATTATTGCCTCCCTTTCTCCTGAACGGAATGGAGCCCATACTATAAACTGGAAAAGAAGCAGTTACAGCATAACTATTTTCCTCGAATGCCTTAACCATTGTGTCAAGATAGCCATTTTCATTTGTTTTCCGACCAATGATACAGTCAGAATCCAGTTGGAGAATATATTGTCCCTTAGAATTTTCAAAACCAAATAGAGTTGTGAGAATAGGCTGCCCGTTAGCACTTCTTCTTTCCGAGGACCTGACACCAAACCATCTTTCCGAGATATTACATAAGGCATTCCTTTCTGCTGGTGCAAATAAGACTCTGTCAACAATCCCGTCAGCTAGGAGTTTCTGAAGTTTGGCTTTATATCTAACCATGTCGCTATTGCTATAACTTCTGGGAAAGCCTGATACTTCATTGTCTGTAACCAATATCTTTTCAGGGAAAATCTCAGGGCCCTCTAACTGCGATACAATATGCCTTACCTGGAAGTCTATCGAACGCCACTCCATTGAAGAGGCCTTTATCATAAGTGTTACGTCATGATGCCTTGTTATTGGGATCGGCTCTGCGATAATGAATAAGAAGTCAGATCCAGGAGATAGATCCTGTATGCTAACTCCTGAACTCTCAGATACATTTACTGCACGAAAACCATGCTTCTTCAATTCCGATGTATACCAATGTAATGGCCTGTGGAAATCTACCCTGGTCCTTTTTGTCAATTTTACTTTCTTTTCATATGGAAACCTGTTACCGTATCCCCTTTCATTTGGAAACGAACTGTAGGCCTGGCTTTCTAACACATCAATGTTGAAGGGGTTGCAGATTGTAATAATAACGGAACCCCCTCCCTTAACTAGGTTCCTCACGTCCCTCAGGATTCTATCCACTTCAAGGTCATCCACAGAGCAGAGAACCAAGTTTAACAGGACAGCGTCAAATTTGTCATCTCCGGAATTAATTCCATCTAGGTCTTTCCTATCCAGCACCTGAAATTCTAATCTGTCATGTTGTCTTTTCCAAAAGCGTTCCATATCGATATCATATACTGCCAGTTTGTATTTCCCGGACAAGTATTCAGCGTATATGCCGTTTCCACAGCCATAATCCAGAATTGTATTTGGGTTCAATCTGTTAAATATTTTGGATAAGTGAGGTGCAATGATCTGATAATTGAATTTTACTTCTAATGACTGGGCAAACCACCTGTAACCAAACATTTCGGGGAATTCCGTATCAGTAAGGGATCTGTGCAGAATCTCATGCAAGTCATTCCGGAAATGCCACCTGTAAGTCAGGTATGTCCTCCTGCACATCCTCTCATAAGATTCCTCTGTGTATTCTGTTATGTCTCTTCCAATATCCACGTATTTTAGGTGTCCGTTCTTGACAATGAGGTTCTTTGGGGCTAAGTTCCTGATCACAATTCCTGACTCCTTGCATTCATGAAGCAATCCGATCATATCCTCGAGCAGTCCTCCATGATAGGGCTCACCTTCCACATATTCCTCTTTAAGGATTAATGAGTCGCCAATGGCTGCAAAACCCTGTAATTCAGCAGTATGTGTCAACTTCCTGTTAACAAGATTTTCTCGAAGAAACTTCAACTGCCTGTCCTCGACATCCTTTTTACCATAGTGGAAATATTTGAAGCAGCTTGTTCCATCTGTAAATACAATGCCTTCCTTTCCCTTGCCAAGAATATTTAGATTTGAAGTGTTGAAAGCTTTTCCAATCTCCTTTGATATGGAGTCAATTTCCCCGGAACTATAATTGATGGGGAGGGCATTGGAAAACTGCCTATTTGAGGTTGCGAGTGACTTAAGGAAAGTGAAGAGATCTCCCTTGCTGAATTCAGTAATGGCATTTACTAGCACCTTTACACTTCCCTCACTCCAGATCTCACGCATTTGAGATAACATGACATTAATGGATACCACTATTTTCTCCCTGGTTTCTGGATTCACCAGATATAACTTTCCAGAATTCTTAACGAGGTACTCAATAGACATTAGCAGCCCCCTTATGCGCCAAGAGTTGAGGAGGATTTGTTCTGCTCGTCTTTCAACTTCTTCTTTCATCCTAGCATAAAACGAATCTATATCCTCATCTGAAAACTCCAATGCAGAGTAGAAATCAGGAGTCCTGAAATGATTGCCCTGTAGCCTTTCATACAGTACTCTGTCAAAGACTCTTGTAAATGCCGACCCAAGAGTATCCGATACCAGTTTCACTTTCATTTCTTCGGGAGATTCGTTTCCGATCCTGTTTTGTATTACCATAAAAGGGGAAGATATTACCATCTTCCCTCCATGGGTCGGCCTTCTTGATCCCATTCTGCGGTTCAGGGTTACCCAGAGTGTATCACCCCTGCGGTAAGGCACACCAGAGGAGTGGGGGGAACCATTGAAAAATGTTCTAAGGCAGTCAATGTCGAGTACAATTGTATTGCCCCCACGTATTGGGCCGGTATTTCCGCCATGCTTTTCATAAATCTGATCAGAATTCCCTATAGCGCCAATTGGATATTCAGATGACCTAAATACACTCCTGTATGCGATGCAGGGAATGGCATCCGCAAGTTTTTCTAGAATCAAATTGTGGTTATCAATAGACAAGGAATCCGGTGACCACACTGGTAACTCTAGATGCCCAAATGAAATGCTTGGGAAGTCATAGTGATAGTCGGGGAATCTTTCAGTGAATTGCCTCCATTCCATTGCCCTTTCCTCCTTTGTTGTTTTGATTTCTCCAGCCCCGAATGCTAGAAGATTAAAATGGAGGTCCAGAAGGCTGGTTCTCGCTGTACTCATAGCAGGCACCGGTGGATCGCCGCCTACTTTGCCGACAACTATGGAAACACCGTTATTTTTCCACGTGGCAATCTGCTTGACGAATTGATTTTCAGTCAATTGACAATCCCTAGTTCCCCAGTAGAAGTTGACAAGTGAAACGTCATCGTCAACAATCCATGCGACAGGGTTTGCATATTTTATACACTCAAGGTAGAGATATCTGTGCAGTGCTGTTCTTCCGTATGGGATTCCACTTCTCTTTGCTGGGGCAGCGTAGTATGTCCCCAGATCACCTTTATCTGCAGCCTGTGCGCATTCTTCCCTTGAAATAGTCCGCAAACTGATGCCAGATTCGGCCAGTTTTTTTGCCTCCTTAGTAAGCTCTCCACGGTCCACGTAGTTGTCCTCTATGACAAGTGCAAATATTTTATGAGTATGCTGTTGAA
The DNA here is from genome assembly GCA_021811525.1 of Thermoplasmata archaeon. The sequence continues at coordinate 6,189 of JAJZOK010000086.1, forward strand.
ATTCTCGGGCCTCCCTAATAAGCTTCAACGCATTTTCAAGGCTTGATGCTATGGCGCCTATGACAATTTCAAAGTCGAGACCTTCTTCAAATCCACTTTTCCTCTTAGGAATATATGCGTGATTTTTCTCTGTGTTTGTATATGACACAGGCTCTATTTCGCATCCGAAGATATCATGGCTTCGCTTAATGTGGGCAAGCCTTTCTTCCTCGGTCATAACATCCTTGTACTTCTGATAGAATCTATTGAGTCCTGTAGATTTCCGTCTTGAGCCAAATTCTGATAGCCTGTTTTGGCCATACGCGGCATGATGAACTAGATGCTTGTTCAAGAGTGAGTATTTAATTGAGCCCAGTCTCAAGAGCCGGATGCACAGATCCCTATCGGTTGTACTCGGGAGATATTCGTCAAAACCTCCTGCAAGGAGCAGGGAGGAGAGTTTCACAAATAGGTTGGAACCCTGTATGTGAGGATTACCTGCCAGGAATAGCCCCTCATCTAGAATTTCTGGAATTGAAAGGGGTATGCCCAACTGTCCCTCTGCCTCATGTCTGATTAACCCGGGAATGATCCATTCATTCCCTGTTTGTATTGCTTGGTTGAAACACTCATGTAGGTATTCATCCTCCCACCAATCATCATCGTCGAGAATAGCAACGTATGTTCTTTCGGGATTGAAACCATCTTGGATGATTTGTCCAAAGGCAGTATTGAACGCACCACTCAAGTTCCTGGTTCTCCTGTTGACAACTTTCGTGATTTTTATGCCACTATTTATCCAGTCTTCTGGGTATTTATCCGGCATTACTGACATGTCATCTACCGCCAAGTAGATTGCATCGGGTTTCTTTGATTGAGCAAAAACTGATGGGATAGAAGTTGAGACTAAAGAAGAAGGGCGAGTCACACTCATGAGCACGACTATAGAAGTCGGACAATCTGGTATTGTGCCCATTACTCCACCTTTCTTATCGATTTTTCAGTTTTCAGTTCACCCGTATTTTCTATAATAGAATCATTGATCTCATCTGCGACCTTGAGAAGCCTAGTTTCATTGGGAAAAGCATTTATTAGTTCTGAAGTGTCCTTTGGCACGCATTTCCCCCCATATGGACCCATGTGAGGCGTTAGATGGGCACTGTTTCTAACCCTCCTGTCAGAGTATACAATATGCATCACTTCATCCACATTTGCACCGATCGCATCGGAAACGTTCTCCATGGTATTTGTGAAAGTTACTTTCAGTGCAATGAATGAATTATGGGCAAGTTTTCCAATTTCCGCAGTCTTGAAGTCTGTTAGTATAATCTCCGCATTATTTGCCCAAAAGTATAACTTCTTTACACCTTCAACGTCACCTGGGTTTCCAGCTATGACAAGCCTGTCAGGATTGGCTGTCCATGAGAAAGCGTTCCTTTCACTCATAAATTCCGGTGAATATACTATCCGCAAGTTGGTGTATTTTTCTGCAAGATATTGACTGAATCCAACCTTCAATGTGCTCTTGATTATTACAATACCACTGTAGTGATCCGAAGAAAGACGGCCAATAACATCCTCCACATGACTACAGTCAAGTCTTCCCGTGATTAACCCCGGAGTTTGCACGCATATAAACACGAATTCTGTATGGATTATTGGTTCCCATTCAAACTCACCCTTGATATCATAACCGGCTACAGTGTAAAAATTTCCAAGCACTTTTCGGAGTGCACTGCCAACTGAGCCAAGCCCCACTATTCCTACAATTCTTTTTCTCTGTTCGACCAAGAAATCTTCTGAACTTCCGTCGATGACACGACTGCCATCCAGGGAAAATCGAGAAAAATTTCCCGACCGAACACATCCATCGATGTGTTCGTCCATACATATTTATTCACTTATAATATAAAAGCTTATTCAGTGATAACGAAAACGTTGTCCGGCTCTATTTCGCACAATTACATAGCCACATTTCACTCTCCTACCTTGTAATTGTCCAGTTTCACCACAGCGTTCAAAATATTCAATGCTAGGTCATGAGGAATTATCTTATGAGTGTTGGTGATTGTCTTGAAAAACCCGCTTCCCGGGGATTCATATTTGCCTTTGTACATGAAGATTCCCTCATTTGGTTCAGTATTCAGATAGTGATTCTGTACAGTCTCCTTAAGATATATAATCGGATTTAGTCGAGGGATTGTTAATGCAATTATAAGCCCTTCAAAAGACTCACTAAATGTAGTGGGATTCAGACAATTCCTGTTAACACAAATTTTCACTTTCTTAAGAAAAATATCCAAATCAGATTTTGCCACTTTGCCTATAAAGACTCTTTCAACAAGTGAAGATCTTATTCTCCAAGTCATAACATTATGTGGACTCTTACTCTCAATCATTGAAATTATGAATTTTCTAAGTTGGTCATGATTTACTGCATAATTTAATTTTTTCAAGGTCTCAAATTGATCCCAATATGCAAGTTTTGAAGTCACTGCATCTTTTCTATTCAATTGAGTACGATTTCGCTCAAAGGAAAGTGAATTAATAATTTCACTGTCTGAGGGAAGTGGCAAATATACATAATCTCCGCCTGTCTCATCGAGTAAGAGCGTTACCTCGTGGTTATTGTATTCTTTCTCACCACATATGAATAACAAGTTAACCTCGCAGCCAAACAAATCCTCAAGAAGGCGCTTTTTGTAGAGTATTTTGTATCTTTCACGATCGGAAAAATGACCAGCACTTTTCTTAACTTCACAATATACCATATCCCCAAACCTATTGAAGAGAAGGAGATCGTACTCACCTAGGCTTCTATCACCACCTCGGATGGTTATTCTTGCATCAGAATCATACAACAACCCGTCGCTATGATGATTATTAAACAAGTTTTTTACCCGTTTAGTTACATCAATTCCCTTAGCAACTACAAATCTTACATCACTTGACATACTTGCAAATTCAAGTGCCAGTTCGTAGACCAATAATTCACACCATGTTCCAATTACATGATAATTTTCATTAAAATCCACCCTAGTTTTTTCTGGTAGGTGTGAAGATACGTTGGAAACGATTTCATTTGAGAGACTGCTTGATTCAATAAACTCTTTTAATTTTTTTCTCAAATTAGCTACAGTCTGAAATTTATCCAAATGCGACACCCCTTTTTTTATGCAGATTGGACTTGAAATGGTACCACAATGAGAACAAAAAGAACAATTGGATCATAATAATTTATGTTAAATATTAAATGTTTCATTTAATAATTATCCTCAACTCACTCAATTTTCCATTTACCCTAAAAAGGGAAGTTTTACAATGTTCACACTATCGCAGTAGAGATGTACCGGAAATACATAGGTCTTAGAGAGAATGTTTCAGATCCTCCATTTCCTCACAAACCATGGCTTATGAATTTGAACTCCCACGGGCTCATAATCGGCAAGACAGGATCCGGGAAATCCAACTATCTCCTCCATATTTTGAGGCAGTTGGACCAGGGAAAAGGTAACATAGTCCTGATTGATCCTCACGGCCTTACCGGAGATTCCTTCCTTTCTCATTCGAACAAGGAACATGTTATCCTGAGTGGCCATAATTACCCCGGTTCGGAAGGGAAATACGCTGGAATAAATGTCCTTCAGACATCGGGAGGAGAAGAAAATGCCTTCCGTGTCGGGGATTGGTTGGTGCAGGCATTCTCATCCAACGAAATAGTATCGAATGGAACCTGGGGCCCCAGGATCAACCTGATCTTCTCCCAGGTCATGGTCAGCCTCATGCTGAGGGAGAAGGGCCTTACACTGGAAAAATTCACAGAAATTCTTACCGATCAGAAACGGCTCTTTTCATACTTCCCCGTACAGGAGCATGCACCCATAAGGAACGCACTTAATTCCGCAAATATCACGAGAAACTGGGGTGATTTCATCATGAGTTCAGTGAACAAGCTCCTGCCTCTGGTTGGCAATCCTCTCATAAGGAGAGTTATCTCTGCCCCTGATGAAGACAGTGTGGATCTGGATCAATGCCTCCTTACCGGAAACCACCTGATTATCCCTGAACTTAACATTGGGGAAATTGGGGCAACCTCGGCAAGCATCATTGCCTGCCTGCTCCTTGCGAGGATATGGAGTGTTCTGCTGAACAGGGGGCCTTCAACAGACAGGACATACATCATAATTGACGAGGCACACCTTGTGCCGGAGTCCATTCTCAGCATACTCATCTCACAGGGGAGGAAATACGGTGTTGTGCTTATACTGGCATACCAGTCACTGGGCACGTTATCAGATGAGTTCAGGGATATGCTCTTTTCCAACCTCCACAACTATGCCTGCTTCAACACCTCTGAAAATGATGCAGAGCAGATTGCGGACAATTTGACGGAAATTTCCAGGAAGAGGATCGTAATAGATACTCTTGTCAACCAGGCAAGGCATGATGTAACTGTAACCTGCAGCAATGTTTCCTCTGGAGATGGTACTGACATTAGATCGGGGAAATATGGCCCAGTTACCCTGAGGCCACCGCCTGTGGACATTTTATTGGATGTTGCAAAAGTTGCGGAAATCAAAGCATCGATAATAACCAGGATTGGCTACAGCGAGCCTGATAGGATCTTACCGCATGAGACAAAAACCCTTCACAACCGCATGATCTTCCTTTTTGCAGATTTCCTTGAATCCAGGAACGTGAAGCAGACTGTGGAACCCAATATTTCCGGACTGATTCCAGATATCCTCATTGAACATAATGGGAAGGAAATATACTGCGAGGTGGAGGACTCCGACCTCATGGTGGCCCACAGGATAGCAAAGAAGCTGAGGGATTACATGGGGAAGCCAATCCTGTTCCTCTGCAGGGATGGGGATTTCGGTAAGCTGGTATCCATTTTCAGGGCCATGCTTGACCATGCAATGGAAGATGAATTCTACCAGGTGGGTGAGGAAAAGGTACCATTGGCTGAACTCCCGGAAGCATTGCTGAACACTTCAGTTGGAACATATGCCGAGAACCAGTTCTATTTCTTCAATGGCACCAAGAAGGTGAAGTTCTCCACAGTACACCTGGAAGGGGATTCCTCTTTTATGGCACGGGCAAAGAAACTTTCACTTGGTAATTTCCGTGCACAACTCTTTCAGGACATTGTTGTAATGATACGGGACAGGAAGGGCATTGAACTTGATGAGATTGAGACAAGATATGGAAGGGAAAAGCTCAGAGAGCTACTCCAGAAGATCCATGATTCTGGTTACAGCGAAGGATTGACACTCAACTCATTGCTGGAATTTAACCACATTAATGATGCGGGTGTACCCGGGCAAGACTGATGAGCTATTTCCTCAGGACAGGGCGCGGGGAACAATTTTGGTAACCATACGGAGGCTTGACCAGGAAGGCAGGACCTATTTTTACCTTGAGCACCCAGTAAAGATAGACGGCCGCGTCAAGAAGTATTCCAAGTACCTTGGAAAGGCGATCCCTGAAAATGTGGAAGAGCTCAAGAAGCAGTTTCTATTTGAAATCAACAGTTCACGATGGGCAGCTGTATCGGAACAGGCAAAGGAGAAGATGGAATCATTACAAAATGGGCTTTCAAGTGAGCAGATAGAGATGATGCAACACAACAGCGCACTTTCCTTCACAGCAAATTCCCTTATGGTTTCCGGCTCAAAAATAACAATGCTGGAATTGAAGAGGCTTATTGAAGAGTCAAGAGTGCCAAAATGGAGGACTTCGGGGGAGATCAAAGAAGCCAATGCCCATTACGAAATTGCAATGGATAACTGCAAGCGTACTCAGGAGTTTTCCTTTGACCTTATAGTGGACTGGCACTGGAGGTTATTTCGTGAAAGCCGACCTTCCGTAGCGGGAATGGTGAAGGATAGTGTTCCGGTTGCAAGGGAAATTGAATCCTATTACAATGAGAATTCTAGGAAAGTGGAGAAAACAATGCTTGCAGCCCTGATACATTGGAAATTGACCAGGGAAAGACCATTCCTTGAGGGAAATGACATAATAGCAAGGCTTTCCATGAACTATCTCCTGCAAATGCATGGATATCCTATCCTTGACTTAGAATTCAATGAAAGGAAACGTTACGAAAGTGCACTTCAGAAGTCTATATTGCAAAATGACGAGAGCATATTTCTCAAGTGGTTTTTCCTGAAGTATGAGAGAAAAATTTGCTAATATGGGGGAAACTGGAGACAAATATCATATTTTCAAACAGAAATAGGCAGAATTCCCCCCTTATTCATTTATTATTACTGATTTTATACGCAATCCTTTTTATTGTCTGGAATACGACAAATGGGTACTCTGACAGACTGAAAATATCTTAGAACTTCTTTTAACGCCAATTAGACTGAAGTTGGAAGGTTGAGAAAGACACCTTCCGCGACCCACAAATCAAATTTTTCAAGCTCATTTAGCTCATGAATTGAAAACACATTGCAGTATCATAATCATTGGACAAATTAGTCATAATTGCTTGCAGAAGTAAGTCGGACCCTAAATCCCGTTCATAGATAAATGAAATTCACAACCTGGCATACGAGTGGGATAAAGATCAGCCCTGCTGTAAACGATGGCCATAATGTCCCTATATTTTCTGCACGTTGGTCCTTTGGCTTGACTCTCTCAACTCTCTAAGTCGGTTAGAAATTAAATCTTCACGGGCTATCTTTCAGTTGAACAATTTTTCATAGGATAAGATGGAAAACTGGCATTTGTCATAGAATGAAACACCTTTTTACATTGCTGACATATTAACCCAAATCCCTTGCAGTGTTTAAGAAATGGTGATAAAGGAATGATCAGGATCATAGGGAGAAAGGGCTTTCAGAGTGAGCTTTCTGTAGAAAAGACTGTTGAAGATGTCATGAGAGAACTGGACCTGAAGGAGCAGAGTTTCGTCTGCGTGAGGAATGGAAGCCCTGCTACGAGGTTTGACACACTGAAGCCTTCTGACGATGTTACCTTCCTGGAAATATTCTCAGGGGGATAGACCAGGAAGAACCTTGCTGTAGAACTTACCAAGCACCAGGAATTTCCGGGTGCTCTTTGATGGATCTATTATCTTCATTTTTGCCTTGAACTGGTCAATGTTCTTCCCTATGACAAAGCCATTGAGGCGTTCCCTGACCACTTCCTCAAGCTCTCGCTTCTCAACAGGTATGTCGGCGCACAACCGATCGCCGCAGACATACGGACCCAGGGTGGCTTTTCCACCAGACCATTTCCTGATGAAATCTATTGCATTCTGTGCAT
>JAJZOK010000015.1 GCA_021811525.1 Thermoplasmata archaeon
TATGCAGCCAGATAGAGGAAGAGAAGCATTACAATTTCCTAAAGGGGATACTCATGCCTTTTCTTGGTTGGTCACCTGCGCTCCAGAAGCTTGTCCTAGATGAGAGGATAGAGGGTTACACGCTCAGCATCGGAACAATGGCACACCTCCTGCGGGAGATATCGGCGGGAAGGCCTGGGCTCATCACCAAGGTTGGAGTAGGCACATTCCTGGATGCCAAGCAGGACAGCGGCACCCTTAACGAGCTTGCAAGAAAAGTGGGTAGGGTGAACGTGGAAAACATGGTCATCCATGGGAAGGATTACCTACTCATATCCGCACCAAAGCCCAATGTTGCCCTGATACGCGGAACAACCGCTGATGAGATGGGAAACATCAGCATGGAGAAGGAGGGCATATACGGCACAGTATTCACCATCACTCAGGCCTCAAAAGCAGGGCCTGACCGGGGAATGACCTTTTGCCAGGTTGAAAGGGTGGCAAGGCTCGGCACAATCAACCCCAAGGCCGTGCACATACCGGGGCCGCTTATTGATTACGTTGCAGTCTCCCCGGCAGAATATGCATGGCAGACCGGTTCGATTGAATTTGACCCAAGAATTTCCGGTGGCCTCATACCCCCACTTGTGCATAAGCACCATGAGAAGATTGAGCTTGATGCCAGAACTGTCATAGAGAGAAGGGCAGCAATTGAGATAGCCAGGACTGTGAGCGAGAAGAAAAGGGCCATCATAGCAAACTTCGGTGTCGGTATACCATCCGAGATCCCATCTCTGCTGGATGCTGAACGGATCTCTGATTACGTTTATTCTACAGTTGAAGCAGGGCCATGGGGAGGTGTTCCCCTTACAGGCAACGATTTTGGCGTGTCCATAGGTCCCTTTGCCATAATACCCCTTCCCGACCAGTTCACCCTTTATGAGGGGGGCATGATCGACATCTCAATCCTTGGATTCATGCAGGTTGACGCTGAGGGAAACGTGAATCCATCAATACTTCCGGGAAGGATACCTGGACCCGGGGGATTCCCTGCAATCACCTGCGGCTCGCCGTCCATTGTGTTCACGGGACAGTTCAGCGCGGGCAAGCCTGACATAAGGATACAGGATGGGAATGTTACCATAGCCAGGGAAGGTGACACAACGAAGTTTGTGAACCAGGTTTACAAAATATTCTTCAGAGGGGAAGTTGGAGTAAAGGAGAATAAGAAAGTTACATTCGTAACAGAAAGGGCAGTTTTCAAGCTTGGAAGCCATGGAATTGAACTCACTGAAATAGCTCCAGGCGTTGATATGGACAGGGACATCCTGGACAGAATGGAATTCAAGCCAGTTGTGAATTCCCACCCGCAAATCATGGACAGTTCCATCTTCCTTCCCGAGAGGCTTGGCCTCAGCTCATACGTAAGTGGAATCAAGAAGAACGGTTTTGAGGAATGAAAGTCTCCATTTGCATTTACAAGGAATGGCCGTAAGCAGGATGCTTTCGTCCATAACCTGCCGGTGAGCATCTAGATTCTTATCCTGCCTGGTTCTCCCCCTGCGTTGAAGGAAATCAAGTTTCTCATACCATATGTAGTGTTCACAGCATTTTCATATTTCTTCGTCAAGAATGGGCTGTCTTACGCTTCTCCGCTTATCTTCATGGCAATGAGGTACCTGATTGCAGGCCTTCTCCTGCTGGCATTTTCCAGGAGGCTCATCCTCACAAAAAGCCTCCTGGTTCTTACCCTTCTCACTACAACAAGCACTGCCTTCTGGGGATACGGCCTTCTTTATGTTTCACCTTCAGAATCTGCAGTGCTCAGTTACTCCATGCCATTGTTTTCGCTTCCCATTGCATTTCTGCTGGTATCAGAGAAACCGTCAAAGATGGAGATTGCAGGCATCATCGTTGGCTTTGCCGGGGTGGTCCTTTACGGCATACCTCTACTCTCCGGATTCACATTTGTTGGGATGGTTCTCACCTTAATCAACGCAGTATTCTGGGCATCCTTCACAGTATTTTTTCGTAAAATCAGGGATCAGGATCCAGTTGCAGTCAATGCAACTCAGTTCATCCTTGGTTCGGTTGTGCTGTTCGCATTGAGTCCGCTGGCCTTCAGGCTGCACTTCACAACCACATTTCTGATTGACCTGCTTTGGATGGCAACGCTAGGCGGCGCCCTGCAGTTCTTCCTCTGGAACAGCATGATAAGGATAAGCCGGGTAAACAGGATAACAGTGCTGGCATTCAGTGTTCCCATATTCACCATCGTGCTGGATGTCTTCATGACAGGTATCCTGCCTACCGTCTATTCCGTTGTTGGAGTGGCAGTGATGTTTGCAGGCATAGCACTTTCAAGGCTGAAGGGGGGAATTTCATTTGTTGTGCCCCCTAGGGCGGCTAAGAGATAAACCCTGCCCGTTCCAGAAACGGGCAATCTTTGATTTACCCTGACTCATTCTCTTCTCGGGCGACCTGAGTGGAGACACGCAGTTCCAACAGAATGATCCTGGCAACAACTTCAGTTGCAGCATTTGCAACACCATTCCTGTCAAGCGCAATTGCCTTCGCTGTGCCCAGGATAGGCGTAGCATTCCAACTTGACTTTATTGAGGCAGCCCTGATCCCTATGGTCTTCCTCATACCGCTTGCCTCGTTCATGATCTTTTTTGGAAGAGTCTCCGATGATGTTGGGAGAGCCCGGATATTCAAGATCGGGCTCGCTTTATTTGGGCTGGCTAACCTTGGAGCCTACCTGTCTCCTTCATACACAGTCCTCATTGCCATGGTATTTCTTGCAGGATTGGGTTCTTCCATACTTGGCACAAATGCCACCGCAATTGTTAGTTACGCCTATTCCAGGGGCGGAAGGGGATTCGCCCTGGGCATCAATGCAATGTCAGTATACCTGGGGCTAACGTTTGCCCCTTTTTTTGGAGGTTTCCTCATTGAATTCGCAGGCTGGCGATCCATTTTCCTCTTCTCAGGGCCGGTTGCACTTGCTGACCTTGTTTTCGCTTATGTGGTCCTGAGAGGAGTGGATATCCAGGCCAGGGGCACTAGATCTAGCATTGCTGGAGCCCTGCTAATAGCCGCTGCAATACTCTCGCTTTCAGTAACCGTAGCTGTGGGGGATTTGCTGGGATTGATGAAAGCACTTTATCTGCTTCCATTCCCATTTGTATTCTTCATTCTTTTCCTTTACAGGGATGCGCACAGCACAAACAGGGTCATACCTGTGGGCTTATTGAGGGGAAACAGGACCTTCTCTGCGTCCTCCATCACTGCCCTCCTGAACTATCTCAGCACTTTTTCCATCGTGTTCATTTTTTCTATTTATCTGCAGGTCATTTTGCATGTCGGGCCTTTCATGTCAGGGTTGCTCATACTTCCAGAACCTGTATTCATGGTCTGCCTGTCCCCCCTTGCTGGAAAGCTTTCGGACCGATTCGGGTCAAGAATCATCGCTTCCATGGGAATGCTGGTCATAGGGCTCTCCTTTCTGGCACTCTATATGATTAACCCGCTCACCAGGACTGAAATACTGGTTTTACTGGGAACCATCGGAATAGGTTTTGGACTCTTTTCCGCCCCCAATACAAACTCCGTGATGAGCTCAGTTCAGCGCGAGAATTCAGGCATTGCTTCCGGTTTCCTCGGAACTATGCGTTTCCTGGGGCAGCTTTTCAGCATAGTCATTGCCACAGAAATCATTTCATCATTCATCCCCAGATCCCTTACTGTGGGAATGTTCTCAGGCAATGTGGTTACAATTACGCCGGAATATTTCAGCAGTTTCACCCTTGGATTCAGGACTGTTATGCTGATTTCTGCTGTTCTTAGCATTCTGGGAACGGCCACTTCACTCATAAGGAACAGGGGAAGCTGACCCATTGCCCGTTTTCGCCCCTTGCTGCATCTAGCCCAACTGCTGAAAATTTAGGAATTCACTTATTGAAATTGAATAAATTCCAACCTGCATGACCCTTCGAATAATGCCTGAAATATCTTAATTTCGAATAAGAAATGAAGGCGAGAAATGACAGATAATTTAAATAAGAAACAGATAATGTCGAAAAAGGTGATTGTTTGGTAAAACTAGACACGCTGGATTACAAGCCGAAGCCAATTGACGAGAATTTCCTTGAGGATACAGAGCACTACCCAGTAACCGGGACTCATCACGATCACGAGGTAAGAGCCCAAGGGACCCAGAGAATGGATGCCGAGGGAAAACCTTACCCCACGAAGAATGGAATACATGGATCAAAGGTTGCAATTGACTGGGAAACATGCATTGCAGACGGAGCTTGCATGGATGTCTGCCCTGTTACACTGTATGAATGGGAACTCAACCCCGGCCAGATGGGTACAGGAAATGACAAGAACATAGCAGGCGACAAGGATCTCTTTGGAAAGTACAGAACTGACAAGTGCGACCCCGTAAGGGAGAGCGAGTGCATTTTCTGTATGGCATGCGAGAGCGTCTGCCCCACAAGAGCAATTAAAATAACACCATAATCCCAAAATTTTTTTCCCGTTTTACACCTATTTTTATGGTTAAGTTGTACCATGTTTTACGGTAATGACAGTTAATTCGTAGAACTAGGCTTCACTTTAAAGCCGGGCCATGAAATAGAGATTCCTTCTTATTTCGTGGTATTGTACTTTCTTTTACATGGCCTTGAACCAAGGCAAATCGATGCGAGAGGCTCAATAGGAGGGGCTGCTGTTAAATTTCCCCTTGCATTTTGGTTTTCAATATCCAAAGACTATGATTTCTAATTAATAGCGATTCTTAAAACCTTGAAAATATTGGATTTTAGAGATTGCTATATTAAAAGCCTACCTAAGATATTTGGCTCTAGTATTATACCAAAACCCATAATCAGATGATAGGTGAAATAAAATGGACATGAATTCAAAATTCATCTATTCAATCCTGATCGCTGTTGTTGTCTTTTCAGGCGTTGGAATAGGTTACGTAGTTCAGCACCCCAATATGGCTGACAGTGACGGAACCTCCACTGCGACAACAGGCGGGGTATACCAGCTCACACTCGTTATCACAACCAACAACTTCTTCAACAGCACACAGGACCAGCCGGCCTTCTACGTGCTCCAGAATGGAAGCCTCACAAGCTCTGCTAATATTGTGCTGCCTGCCAACACCCTCATTGAGGTCACAATTGTGAACTACGATGATGGAAATGCATCAACGCCTTCTATCTACCAGGCAGTCACTGGCACAGTTGGAAACCAGATAACTGTGGTGAACAACACTGGAATGAACTCAACCCAGACAAGCAATGGAATTAACATACAGGGTGCCTGGACAACCAACAACATTCCTGCTGCTGACATAGCCCACACATTCACTGTGACTGGACTCAATCTCAATGTGCCAATCGTGGTCTCATCGGTTATCCAGTTCAGCTTTGAATCAGGCGCTGCAAACTCATACACCTGGCAGTGTTATGCTGACTGCGGTTCCGGACCTTCAGGCTGGGGCCAGGCAATGGTAACACCCGGATGGATGACTGGAACAGTTTCAGTCCAGTAATTCCAATTTACATCATTTTCCTTTTTTATATTTAAATTACCTGCTTTTTATTCGACTTAAAGCCATTTGCTGCACCTTTACAAAAAGTATCAGGCAACTGTGGCCTGTGAAGGAGAAATTCCCCTATCTTTTCAACCGCGGTGGCTGCGTACAAACATTCCCCTGAGTTGCAAGCTGATTATTTAGAGGCAATAATACTATGTCGAAGCAAGATTGTCCATTATCAATTTAGCTGCCTCTTCAGGAGAGTATTTTGAACTATCGATATCCAGGCCCTCTACGAAAGGTATTCTGCTTTCCAGATCACTCTTTGAAAGCAACTCTTTCAGCATATCGGGGTCCATCAGCTTTCCACGCTGCATTCTTGACTTATTTTCTACGCGGCTAAGCAGCCTGTCTGTAGGGCAGGTAACTCTGACAAACTTTACTGATCCTCCACTGGCTGTAACTTCATCAATTACAGACTTGACGTAACCATCGTCCATGTCAGAAGCGTAGACAAAGGTTGTAATCAGATCTATATTGTGTTGTGCAGCTTCCCTATATATACTCAGTCTTAGGGCACCAACGATTCGGTTGAATGGTTTGGTTCCAATTGGAAACACATCAATTACTGCCTTGTTTGTGGCATTGTTTTCAAGAAGCTTGTAACCGGTAAGTTTCCTCAATTCTTCAGCTATGGTGAGTTTTCCTGCTGCTGGTGGGCCGTAAATAAATATAAGATGCATTGCCTCAATGCAGAACCGGATTTTTGGATATAACCTTGTCGCAGGCTGCAATATCCTTCATGGAATGGTTATACCGCTCCCGGGGTCAAAAACTGAAACTCAAGCATGTTTCTCCATATTCGGCCGGAATATAACAAATGCATTGCAGAAAACTTCACCCTCAGCCGGAAGGCAGTCATAAAGCACCTTGGAATATTTTCAGAATCGGACCTTGCAAGAAATAGGAAAAAGGGAAGGAAATCACTTTTCATACTGGAAAAGCACCCATTGCAAAAGGTTGCAGGCTGGATAAGCTACTTCGACCTATACTGGGACCAGCAGCTTCAGAACCTGAAAGATGCAGTTGAAGACAAGAAATAATAGAAAAAATTCGGGTGTGGGATTAAAGTCTGCCAGTCATTTGAAGCACTCTCAAGGCATTCAATGTAATCATCTCATTAGGACCGGTTCTCCCCCAGTCAACAACCTCCTGACCAGCCCTGCGCTTTTCACCTTGAACCGGAGTCCTCCAGTAAGCACCTTCGACATTCCATTTCCCGTCGCTGCTGCATTTGGATTCAAGAAGATCGAGAGACTCTGACATCCTGGAATCTCTACCTTTTCCAGCCATGCATAGAGCTCTCATAGCTTCCAGGAAGTTGTAGTGCCAGTAGACTGGATACCTAAGCTTCATGAACTCGCTTCTCATGATATTCCCAGTTCTGTGGGATCGGAAAATCCTGTGGGACAGGAACAGTTCGCTTGCCCTATTGATTGCTTCATCAACTTCACGGCTTCCTGTGGCATTGTGGTACATAACAAGTCCCCACAGTGTGACCAGGCTTTCATGGAATGAAGAGTGGTCAGCTTCGTTCCTTGTATCGCAGTTCCAGCCTCCATCCGCCCACTGGTTCTTCATTATTACCCTTACTATATACTCGACCCTTGTGTCCTTTCCAAGGCCCAGGTAACTGCAGGCTCCTACCGGATTTGCATATACGGAGGCATGCATACGTGGCCTTCCTTCCCTCTTGGGAAATATTCCTCTGATTGTGTGGGAATAGATCCATGCAAGCACATTTTCTGCCATCTTCAAGGCTTGTTGATTGTCTGGCGATACAGCGAGATTTACCAGAGAAACGAGCCTCCAGTGGGCTCCATCCCATTTCCGGTATGGATCTTTCCCGAATCCTCCATCTTCCATCTGGCCTGAAAGCAGACTCCTGATCCTGCTGCTTCCGTTTATATTTCCCCTGCATTGGGAAACCTCATAATCTGCTGGTGATTTTCTGAGAACTTCTGTAAGAGCAAGATACCTGATGGAAGGATCGCTGGATTTCAAGAGCCACTGGATTGCCGTGGAATAATCAGCCATGACATATACCCAACATGAGCCTGATTAAAAAGAATATGGGAATGATGAATATTGCCCAGGCATTTCAGTTGCTGGAAGAAAGTTGGAAGCCTCTGAAAGGGGTTTGTAAATGTTTCCCTTCAGAACAGTCCGGTGATCTCACCGTCATCTGTTAGATCTACGCCCTCGGCTGCAGGAGCAGTGGGCAGACCTGGCATGGTCATAATGTCACCGAGCAGGGGTACCGCAAATCCCGCACCAGATGATATGGCCACAGATTTGACTGTAACAGTGAAGCCTTTTGGCCAGCCCATGAGCTTTGGATCATCGGTAACGCTGTACTGGGTCTTCGCCATGCATACATGCACTTTACCGAGGCCCATGGATTCTATGTTCTTCAGGTCCCTCTCCGCTTTCTTCTCGAACACCACATCAGAAGCACCATAGACTCTCTTGGCAATTGCTATGATCTTTTCTTTCACAGGATCTTCCATATTATATGTCCTCTTGATTGTGTATTTCCTGTCCAGCGCCTTGAGGACTTTTTCTGCAAGATCCTTGCCGCCTTCCCCTCCCTTGGCGAATACCTCAGACAGGGACCAGTTGACGTTATTTTCCTTGAGAAGTTCCTCAATCCTGGCAATTTCTGCCGGCGTGTCAGTGGGAAACCTGTTCAGCGCAACCACAGGGTCGAAGCCGTAGTTCCTCAGGCTGTCAACGTGCTTGAGGACATTCTGTGCACCTCTTTCAAGAGCTGCAAGGTCTTCCTTCGAGGATTCCTTGGCACCGCCGTTGAGTTTCATTGACCTGATGGTGGCTACCAGCACGACTGCGTCAATTGGAAGGTCGGCTATCACTGAGACCATATCTAAGAATTTCTGGCCGCCCAGTTCTGATCCGAATCCTGCCTCTGTGAGAACATAATCGGCAAGCCCCAGGGCCATGCGGTCAGCGATAATGCTTGAAGTTCCATGGGCAATGTTGCCGAAGGGCCCGATATGGATGAATGCTGGAAGGCCCTCAGTAGTCTGTACGATGTTGGGCTTGAGTGCATCCCTGAGGAGTGCTGCCATGGCGCCCTGGGCCTTGATGTCGCCTGAGAAGACGGGCTTTCCGTCATAATTGTATCCAACGAGGATCTTAGACAGCCTTGCCTTCATGTCTGCATATCCTGATGAAAGGCCCATAATTGCCATGATTTCTGAGGCAGGGGTTATGACGAACTTGTCCTTCATCATGACTCCTGTATCTGAATTTCCTGAACCGACGATAATCTCCCTTAGGGAGCGGTCGTTCATGTCGATTGCCCTCGGGAACAGCACCCTTCTTGGGTCAATTCTCAACTTATTTCCGTGGTAGATGTGGTTGTTGACCAGTGCAGAAAGGAGATTATGCGCGGCAGTTACTGCAGGAAAATCGCCTGTGAACGAGAGGTTAATGTTGTCACTTGGCTCAACTTTTGCCTTTCCTCCGCCTGTTGCTCCTCCCTTTACACCGAAGCATGGGCCAAGAGAAGGTTCCCTCAGTGCTATGACTGCTTTCTTGCCTAGTTTTCCGAAAGCCTGCCCTAATCCTATGGTTGTGGTGGTTTTTCCTTCCCCTTCCTTGGTTGGGTTCATTGCTGTAACCAGAATCAGCTTGCCCCGCTTGTTCTTCTGTACTCTCTTGAGGACATCCAGTGAAACCTTGGCCATGTAATTACCATACTTTTCATACTCATTCTCAGACAGTCCCAGCTTGGATGCAATTTCAGAAATATCCTTGAGATCTTTTGTAGCCATTTAGAACATCCCGGTTTATCTATAAGGGAAGCGATTAACATAAAACTTTCAAGGGTGCCGATTTTCAAAAAATTCCCATTCAACCATTAATGGGCAATGTTTCGGATGCATGAAACTAGTTTTCAGGAAAAGGGGTATGCGGAGAGGCAGCCTACCACTGAGAAACCTGAAAAATGCTGGATTCTGTTAATGCATAAATCTTCAGGGTTTTTTGCAACTTATGTCTTTGTTTTCCACACTATTCCCGTAATAAACAGGACAAAGCCTATGGCTGCCAAAATAGAACCAACACCTTCCAGGTTACCTGCCATGCTGACAGTTTCGCTATAACTAGGCCCAATTGTTCCTAATAGTGCATACAAGTTTTCGGATGACCAGATGTTATATCCGTAGACGAATAGGAATACTCCCAAAACAAGCATAACAGCGCCCACAAGGTATATTGCCAGTGCAGTAGAGTTTTCCATATTCTGCCTCAAACCATTTAATCAGGTATACTATTATTTATTTTAACATATATATAGTTTACCAGCGGTGACAAAACCATCGACATCCATGAAAAAATGTCAAGAATTTTTGACATCAAATGTTAATATACAATTGTAATTTGAGTTCATGGAGCCCAAGACCGTTGAAATCGAGAACCCGGGACAGAGGTACATAAAGGATTTTATCATCTATTCAGCCCTTGGGGAACCGGTCATAAAACCTGAGGACTGGTCACTCACCATTGGCGGTCTTGTTGAAAAGCCCCTGAAATTCAGTTTCAAGGAAGTCATGGAGATGCCCCATATCAAGTACATCTGCGACTTCAACTGCGTAACCGCATGGAGCATAAAGGAGGTACACTGGGAAGGGCCCAGCCTTAAGCAGCTCATTGAGCAGGCAGGTCCCAGCAAGGAGGCAAAATGGGTCATGTTCAAGTGCGCAGACGGGTACTCAACTCCGGTGCCAATGGAATATGCCATGACTGATGCTGCTGTCGTAGCAGTGAAGGTAAACGGTCAGTTCCTGAGAACTGAGCAGGGATATCCTGCAAGGCCGTTCATGCCTGAACTGTACGCGTGGAAAAGCGCAAAATGGCTCACAGGAATTGAACTCATAGAGGATTATGAGGATGGATACTGGGAGGCTTACGGCTACCATGAAAGGGGCCTTGTCTCCGGTGGGGAAAGATACACAAACGGCCTCTGGAGAAGGGTAAGGAAGACCGTTACTGGAAAGGTAAGAGCCTGAATCGCCTGAAATTCAGTATTTTCCTGTACAATTTTTAACTGAAATCCTATTTCCATCAATTTTATATATTATTCAGGGATTAGCTTCGAGAGTCCGGGAGCTATGGAAATGGAAAGAAGCATCCTGGCCGATAATGCAGAAAGCAATTCACCACGACCCCTTTACAGGATGTCAATAATAAGTCTGCTTGTACTGGGATCCTCTTATTCCGTTGATGCCTTCCTGGTGATAAGATCGCAGTTCACAGGACCAGACCCAAACATGTCCGCACTCCCGTTTTTCACCCTGGTTTCCGTGATTTCTCTTTTGGTACTATCTCTTCCCTCTGTTTATGTCCTTGCCAACTGGAGATTCAATCCCATAGGCTTTGCTGTAGCGTTGCTCGGAAATGGACTCCTGATCTTACTGGGATTTGATGAAGACCTGCCTCTCCTGGTTCCACTCATAATAAGTCTCCTTCTGTATGTAAACATACAGGAATTTTATGGAAAACGCGCTTCCCGAGCAGACACAACATGAATTGGCAGCATTCAGGAACTACCCCTGATTCTAACTGAAGCATCTTTCTGGCATCGCAACAAGTTAAATACACAGGATAAATTTCTTGGAACTGAAAGCCCCGTGGTGTAGTGGCCAAGCATTTCGGACTTTGGATCCGACGACGGCAGTTCGAATCTGCCCGGGGCTATTTCCAGACTATTATTCAATTACCTACGTGGACTATAATTTCTGACAAGTGGTGTTTCATCCAAACTATAGAAAAAGTGTAACCTGGCTTGCAGTGAAACAGCTATTTATGTTGCTGGCATCTTAATCCGTACTGTTTGCAATAAACCAAAAATGGAGACAGAAAATGATCAGGATCGTAGGGAGAAAGGGTTTCCAGAGTGAACTTGACATGGAAAAGACTGTTGAAGAAGTAATGAGGGAACTAGGCCTGAAAGAGCAGAGTTTCGTCTGCGTGAGGAATGGAAGCCCTGTTACGAGGTTTGACAGGCTGAAGCCCTCAGACGACGTTACTTTCCTGGAAATATTCTCAGGAGGGTAATCCCGGGAGAACTTTGCTGTAGAATTTGCCAAGTACCAGGAATTTCTTGTTGCTCTTTGCCGGGTCTATTATCTTCATTCTTGCCTTGAGCTGATCAATGTTCTTACCTATGACAAAGCCATTTATGCGTTCCCGTACCACTTCCTCAAGCACGCGCTTCTCTACAGGTATATCCGCGCAAAGCCTGTCTCCACAGACATAAGGTCCCAATGTGGCTTTCCCGCTGGACCATTTCTTGATGAAGTCAATTGCGTTCTGTGCGTCAACAGGTGGGCCCACATGAACCTTTGTTGCAGGGAGTTTTTCCAGCTTGCATTCCACCATTACCTCTATGTCGTCCGATAGTTCGACTTCTGAGGAAATGGGCATGAACCCGTCCTCTTCCAATATCTGGACTAGAATGTTCCTGAACCTGTTGGCCTGGCTGAATAGGATGTCATCAATAATGTCAGGCTTATCGAGCGTGAATATGCGCATAACGGTACCCCGCTCCCTGTACTTCTCCGGGGCATAAGCAGTCCCGGTGTTTAAGTACTGCTCCAGGGGATTCGCAAGGAACATGCGGGAATTTATCTTCATCCTGGACAGGTTTTCAAGGCTGATTGCTGCTGCTGCATTTCTTGTAATGTCTGTGGGGTCAATGATCACGATTGGTGCAACGAATTCCCTGATCTCACCCTCCTCAAGGGATATCCTCAATTTCCCCTTGAGTGAAGCGAATGCCTCAAGGACCTTCAGCATGGAACCATACTTGATCACGAGAAGCTCGCATACATATCCTGAGAAGCCGGAAACCTTGATCTCTGAACCATATACTCCTATTCCCTTCATGAAGAGTTTGAGGAGCCTGACCTGGTCCTGGCCTTCTGCGTCAAGATTTTTCAGGACGAAATCGGTGTGAAGCGGAGTCCTGTCGACTGAGCTTATGATCCTGGTGCCAGGATCGATTTCGAAACATGGAACGATGTCCACCTTCCTGTCTCCAAGCTGGCCTGATACATACGGGTGCTCCGCATATTTTTCCCTGCCTTCCGGGAGAACTTCATGGCCTATCATGAGCCCAAGCCTCTCCATATCTTTTGGAGAATACTCCTTTGAAAATATGACAAAAAGGTCTATGTCACCGCTTGCAAGATTGGTGCCCTTTGCCACAGAGCCAACTAGAAGGCTCTTTGCATTGATCTTTTTCTTTTCAAGTATTGAGTTGATCCTGCCCAATACTTCAGATGCAGTGTGCTTAAGTTCCCTGTTCTGCTCTTCCGAGGGTTTGTATTTCTTCAGAATCGGTGCAAAATCGATCATTTCGGAAGGAGATCCAGTATGGCTTTTGCTGGTTCACCATCTGCTTTCTTCAGGGCTTCAAGGGCTTTATCTCTAGAAACTGAAGCCTGCTCCATGACAAGCTTGATGTCTTCTTCATCATATGATGGTGCTGCTGCAGCCTTTGTTTCCTCTGCTGACTTTGCGACTTCCCTGAAAGTCCCCATGACCTGGAATGTCTTCTGGCCCTGGGCTTCAACCATTGTAACCTGGGCATCCGTAATCATGTAGTCCTTGGTAGTACCCTTAAAAATAACCGTTTTCACATCGCTCATTTCCGTGGACTTGATGCCCATCTGAGCCATCATTCT
>JAJZOK010000078.1 GCA_021811525.1 Thermoplasmata archaeon
GAGGAGCTTCCCAGAGAGCATCCTATTTTCGCCTACCAGATGGAGATGAAGCTTGCACAGGCCGAAATGGGCCTAGCTATCGCTGAGGGCGTAAGGCTGCAGGCCACAAGGGAACTGCTTGATATGCTGGACACCCTGTACCAGATTCTTATAGACCCGGAATCCAAGCTTCCCGATGCGCAGAGAAAAGTGCTAAATCATGCCGATGAAGTCTGGCTTGACCTCAAGGAAAAGATGAGCCAGGGTGACAAAAGGGCTGCACATCTACTCAGCAGCCATGCGCACATGGGATTGGCGCTTTCTTACCTTCTGGATGCCCGGAAGGATGGGAAATTTTCAGAAGTGATTACAGATTACTTGGTAAAGTACCTAGGAAAACTGAGCGTTTTCACTTACAGGGAAGCCATCGGCCACGTAATGCTTTAAACATGAAAATATAAAAAATGGCCCTTCATTTGTTGCATTATCCATAAAGATCCTTAACGCATCTAAAACCTGCCAAGGCGGCTTTAGTTGAAATGTTTTTGCTGGACCAAAGAAACATGAAAATATAGTGAAACGTCCGGTCAATACAATCTAATAAACTCTATTAGTTAGAAGTTATACTTAAAGCATCATCATATTATTTTAGGGTTCTTTTTTAAGTCTTTTGGCAACCTGATGCCCTATCATGCAATCACAAAAACAGAGGACTGTTTTAAGGACCTTTAGAATTCCCGAAGATTTAAACAACAAGCTGGAAGAGGAATCCAACCTGAAAAGGATAAACACCTCTTCAATTGTGAATTCAATTTTGAACAAATATGAACAGTGGGACACATATGCGAAACGGTTCAGGTTCATAAGCATCACCAAGGACACATTTGTCAGGTTAATTTCCGGTTACGATGAGGACGAAATCATCCGCTTCGCTGATGAGGTGTCTTCAAGGGCGGTCCTGGATTTCATGTCTTTCAAGTTTGGAAAGTTGAACATAAGGAGCTTCCTGGAGTGCATGCAACTCATAACTAGCTACGGTTACATGGCTGAACTGGAAATTAAAAACGATGGAACATACTACAGTTTACGCATAGCACACACAATGGGAAGGAAAGTCTCCATATACTTTGGCCAGGTAACAAAGGACCTGCTGCATTATATCACTGAAATTGAGTCTGAATTAAATATAAGTGAAAATCTGGTGACATTGAATTTTGTCGCTAAGGAATAATAGTTGATGATATGGCAATCTTCAATCAGTTTAATTTATTTCGAGAAATAAAAAAAGAAATTGCGATATGGAGAAAACCCCTCGTCAATTAAAAAAATTAATGTTGGGGATAATTTCTTATATATTCCCTGAAGGATATTGGCTCTTTAACAAACCTGTCCAGGTATGTGTTTTCCCTGTAGAAGTTAAGCAGGTATTTGTCAACCTCCTCAGATGAGAAAACATTTGCATTTTTCAGTGCATCAACTGCACCCTTATAGCCAAACTTTCCGCTGACTACTTTCCTTGCACCCTTCCCTGTTTTTTCATATGCGAGGTTGATGGCATCAGCAAAGGTGATCTTGTCCCTGGAGCATACGTCTACGGCACCTCTCAGGTCCTTGGCTCTCTCAATGACCTTTACCAGGTCCTCAACATGGACTGGCGATATGGCCCCGCCTGAGGGTAGTTTTGAAATTCTCTGTTCCGTAAGCTTGAAGATCTTCTTTGTAAACTTGTCATTATTTCCAAAAATAACAGAAGGCCTCACATTGAGGTGGTTTTTTACCAGGGCAGCATTGTCTTCTCCAGTTCTCTTGGTCCTAAAAAATTCTGTAGTGCCGTAGTGGACGTTGATGGATGAAAGGTAAACCAGCCTCTGGTCTGTGTCATACTTGTTCAATGCAGCCACTATGTTCTTGACACCGTTTACATTAACATCAAAGAATTTCTGTTCTGATTCTGTGTCAATCCCTGCAGCATCAACAACCATATCGTAATCCTTCACAGACTCCATGACTTTCTCTGCGTCAAGGATATCTCCCTTGATCCATTCGATGCCGGCCGTGTCAAGTTCCTGACTGTTGCTTCTTGAATAGTAGGAAACCTTGTCAGCAGTTATGTGCTGTGCAATGTTTCTTCCTATGTAACCTGAGCCTCCAATGACTATGACTTTCATGATTGTGCGAGACCTCAAGTATCTATAGCCTAAAAAGGTTTTATACAAAAGCGGCTTTTATATTAGTTTTGCTATCAATTGCCAGTTCTTATTCCCGTTTCACTGAATCCGAAATCATGCCTGCACAATGAACTTTCATTAGATAAGTAAATATATTCTGTTTCATTTATATGGAACATGCACAGGATTATTTCTGGATTTGCTTCAATCTTTGCGGGCATCTCATCAATCCTGTACGGTATTCTTCCCCATTTTTTGCAAATGGAAAAAAACAGGTCCATTCTTGCAAACTCACCCCCGGGGCCAGGACCGGTTAACTTGCCTGCCATGGTTGCAATCCCTCCCATAAGTTATCCTCTCATCATATTCGGATCTGTACTTATTGGACTGGGAATTTACCTGATTTTCACCGGTATCTGGAGAAGGAATGCCGGAATACTGCA
>JAJZOK010000035.1 GCA_021811525.1 Thermoplasmata archaeon
GGGCCCAGAGGGATTCGAACCCTCGACCACCTGGTTAAAAGCCAGATGCTCTACCTAGCTGAGCTATGGGCCCAGAGCGCAACGTTGCGTCCACAGATATCACCACAGATTATAAATATTCTTGGAAGTCACAAGAACTTTTTCATGATAGAAATTTTCTGTAGTTTTCTATTTCCGCTTCCAACCAAGAGAAGTAAGTAAATAAAATGTAAATAATAGAAATGAAAAATTAAAAAGTGGAGTTTAGTCCCTGGACCTTGCAAGGAAGTAAGAGATCAAGGATGGAACTATGATCCAAATGGCACCGATAGCCACCACCGCATCCAGAGTAATTCCAAGGGATGTTGCGGAGGCCAGATTCAATCCAGTTGTGATTCCAAAAGTCGGCGGATAAACTCCCGTAATGTACGAATTAATCAGCGTAGGGAAAAATGTTGGACTTATGGCGCTAAGTTTGATGCTCATACCGTATCCAGCAATGGTTGCAGCGTTCACGTGCAGATACAGAAGGAGGACGTCAACAATTATGCCCCATACAAATACCAGGAGGAAGAATATGCCGATACCTATTCCAAGAAGTGCACCCTGAGATTTCACAAATTGCGAAATTATGTACATAATCCCTGAGAAAGCTATGGCCTCAATGGTGTACCCCAAAACTAGACCAAAGAAGGAGTTCCAACCCATAAGAGAACCTGTATAATGGAGCAGCAAGAGATCAGCGAGGAGTATTGCTATGAGAATGGCAACAAAGAAAGTTGCAGCTGTCCCTACAAATCTCGAGGCAAAGAGTCTGCCTTTTGTGACAGGCCGTGTTATTACAGATTCTAATACCCCTGAAGTTCTGTCTTTCCCATAGTAAAAGTAAGCAGAGAAAATCCCTACTATTGGTATCAGGAATTCGTATGGAAATTGCAGAAGGGTCTGGAGGATAGCAGCGGGAGAGATGAATCTGTAGAGGATATAGCTGTTTCCGCCCAATATGTCTCCAGTGGAATTAGTAAAAACAACCTGAATGTTCTGCCTATCTGCAGTCTTGTTTAATGGGATGGTAAAGAGATAGTGGTTTGATCCAGAAAGATTCCTGTAAAACGTCATCCCACTTGTTGAAGACGGTAAACTGGAAGACGTGCCGCTGCTTATGTTGTAGTAAACGCTAAGGGCAGGTGTGGCAGTTCCATTGGGCGCAGCATAATATACCATTTCACTAGAAAGGGCCTGGCTTGAAGGTGTTGCAACTTTCAAGTAATAAAGGACATTAGTTGTATTCTTCAAATAGTTAAGACTTGACGCGCCATATGCATTGGGATAGAATGAGACCCCCTTGGGAGAGAGCACTAAAAAAGCCTCGCCTGTAGTACTGGTTAAGCCATTGCTGAAACTGTTGGAATAATTGTAGACGAGCTCATTAACAGTCGCATTTCCATTCATGTGGAAGTAAACGAAACCCTGGGAATTTGTTGTGCCGTTGAGGTAGACTTTGCTGCCAATTACAGTTGACCCACTATACATAGTCGCATTGGAATTAATTGCAAGGCTGGAAACAGGTTGGCCATAACCATTTACAACGTAGTCTGTGAAATTGAAACCACTGTTTGACTGGTAGATCTCAGGAAGAACATAGGCAATGGATGAAGGTGAACCGCCGGAACTGCTGGTTGATGAAGATATTGCCACACCTGCGTAAGTTATTCCAACAGAAGCCAGGATAATAAGTATCATCATTACAATTGTGAATTTGCCTGTAAATGTCCGCCTGAAATCATATATGAAATCCCTCATCTGTTCTCACCTACCAGTCCAATGAAGTAGTCCTCAAGATCCTCTCCTGATATCTCGAAAAATGATACATCGTAGTCGCTCTTTGCAAGTTCTTTGTTTATTCTGGAGGCTTCAGCAGAGTTTATTTTCAAGTCCCTTACCATCAGGGTATGCCCTACCGTCTCTACCCTGCCAAATTTCTCAAGAATAGCCATTGCTCCATTGTCCATGTTATCTATTCTAATTTTTACAGCAGTTGACCCTAGATTGGAGAGTTCGCTCCTCTCAACCACTCTTATCAATTCGCCCTTTTTGATTATGGCAATCCTATCAGCTACATTTTCCAGTTCTGAAAGTATATGCGACGAGAGGAACACTGATTTTCCATCCTTCTTGAGTTGCAGCATGAAGTCCCTCATGTTTCTGACACCTTCAGGATCGAGACCATTGAGTGTCTCGTCAAACAGGAAATTTTGGGGTTCACCAATCATTGCTGCTGCTATGGAGAATCTCTTTTTCATTCCCTGCGAGTATTCCTTTAATTTCTTATTCCTTGCTTCCCAGATATTGAACCGCTTTAGCAGCCCCTCAATACGGTCTTCGAGCTCTCTGCCCTTCATTCCATAGAAGCCAGCGTAATATTTGAGCAAAGGAATTGACTTTGCATTTGGTTCGAAGTTGGGAAGCTCCGGGACCCATCCAATGTTCTTGGATGCTTCAATCTTCTCTTTCACTATATCCCTTTGATCAACAGTCACATGGCCCCCAGAGGGAAATATTATACCTGACACAAGCCTGATTGTGGTGGACTTTCCGGCACCATTCAGTCCCGCAAAACCAAGAATCTCCCCGTCGCTGATTTCAAGGTTGAGTCCCTTGACGGCGGGAGTTTGGGTCCGCCCATAAACCTTGGTCAGATCCCTGATTTCTATCATAGCGCTGGAAGACTGTTTGTTCATATAAGTATTTGTTTATTTTATTCGATAGAAATTAAAATCATTAGCGCTTTATAGAGGAATAAGTCACCCTTTATTTATCTGAATTGACATTGTGAACTTGTGCCAGAGATCATTATACCCATGATAACACCTTTCCGAGGGGAAGAAATAGATCACAAGGTCCTTTTGGGTTTCATTGAGTATGCCAGCGAGAATCATTTTGACGGCCTTTTTCCTGGAGGTTCCACAGGAGGTTTCGCTTCCCTTTCACATGAGAAACATGCCGAACTCCTCAAGGATGTCATTGAGGAGTCTGCCGGCTTGAAGCTTTTTGCAGGCATATGCAGGAACAATGTGGATGAAACCATAGATATGGGCAAAAAAGCCATAGATCTTGGATACACGAATCTGGTATCCATAAACCCATATTACCACAAATACAGTGAATCTTCTGTTGAGAACTTCTTTGACAGGATAATTCCTGCGCTCGATGCAGACATGTACATTTACAACAACCCTTCGCTCAGTGGATACAAGTTGAACCCTGACCTTGTGGAAAGACTGAAAGAAAGGCATCCACAGGTGGTTGGCATGAAAGACAGCGGGAATGACATGGATGCTTTTGCAAAGTTCCTGAAAATTAAAGGACTCAAGGTTTACCAGGGTAAAGATGCGTACATACATGAGTCTATTTTACAAGGGGCAGCAGGCGGTGTCTGTTCCACTGCAAATTTTGCCCTTAACACACTCCTGCTTGCCAAGAACAAGGGAGACATTGAGAAGACAAAGTCAAGGACCAAGAAGCTTGTTGAACTTGTTTCCAATTATGAGGTACCAGCGATACATAACTACCTCTTCAGAAGATTCATTCTGAACGAACAGGAACCTCACGACTATGTTAACGCGCCTTTCGTGGATCTAAAAGGGATACCGGATCTGATGGCGTTGAGGGAAAATTCCATATTGCCTGTGGATAACCGGTAATTCATATATTTATTGAGCGTATAACCTTTCAATGAAAGTGAACATAGACGGTGAAGTAAGGCATCTCTTCGCAGTTTGGTACGAAGATGGCAAGGTCAAGCTTATCGACCAGAGAAGACTTCCTGAAAAAATAGAGGTTTTTGAGGCTTCAAATTCCGATGATATCGCCTATGCGATCAAAGACATGGTGGTCAGGGGTGCTCCCGCCATAGGAGTCACTGCTGCATATGGCCTTGCCATGTCAAAAATCAAGGGCGAGAATATGTCGGAGGTTGCGGAAAAACTTAGCAAGACAAGGCCCACCGCCTTCGATCTGTTCAAGGCAATTGCATTCATGAAGGCAAACAACTTCGAAATGAGCGCTGCCAACCGTTACTCCAACGAGATAAGTGGAAGAAGCAAGAAAATTGGAGAATATGGAAACAGCCTCATAGGTAACAATGCCAGGATCCTTACCCACTGCAATGCAGGGGCACTGGCAGTGGTTGACTGGGGAACTGCGCTCGCACCCATGAGATTTGCCAAAGCAGAGGGAAAAAATATCTTTGTCTTTGTTGATGAAACACGGCCAAGACTGCAGGGGGCTAAACTGACCGCATGGGAACTTGGCCAGGAAGGTATAGAACACGCAATAATTGCGGACAATGCTGCAGGGCACTTCATGAGGAAAAAGGAAGTCGATCTGTGCATTGTGGGAGCTGACAGGATAACAGCTAACGGGGATTTTGCCAACAAGATAGGCACGTACGAAAAGGCTGTCGTGGCAAAGGAAAATGGGATTCCATTCTATGTAGCCGCGCCAGGAAGCACATTTGACTACAGCATTGCCTCAGGCGATGACATACCAATTGAGGAAAGAGGCGAAGACGAAGTTCTTGTGGTTAACGGAAAATACCTTGGTCCGGAATCGAGCCACGCACGTAATCCAGCATTTGATGTTACACCAGCAAGATATGTTACTGCATTTATCACAGAATATGGAATATTCAAGCCAAGCGAACTTTCAAGGTTAAGGGGCATCATGGAGAAGGACCTCTTCATGAAAACACCACAATAAAAAGATACGGAGAAAATATATTGACAGGAAAGGCAGAAGTTACGCCGTGGGAAGTTTCCGGTGAACTACAGGAAACAGATTACAGCAGGATCGCCAGCCAATTTGGCGCCAAGCTCATAGATGACAGCATTCTCAAGGAAATTAAGGATATAACCGGAGAAATTCACCCTTTCCTGCACTATGGAATCTTCTTTGCCCACCGGGACCTTGACATAATCCTTCAGAATTACAGGAAGGGCCAACCTTTCTATCTTTACACTGGAAGAGGGCCCTCCGGAAACATGCACCTGGGACATCTCCTTCCATTCATGTTCACCAAGTGGCTTCAGGAGAAATTCAATGTCGATCTCCTGATCCAGATTACAGACGATGAAAAATATCTCTTCAGAGACATATCTGAGCAAGAGATAGGAAAATTGACGAGAAACAACATCCTAGACATTCTCAGCTTAGGGTTCAAGCCTGGCAAGACCCACGTTATAGTTGATACTGAACAGTCTGGGATCCTCTATAACCAGGCTGTCCGGGTCTCCAGGCATATTACTGCTTCTACCGCTAAGGCCGTTTTTGGCTTTACAGACAGTGACAGCATAGGCAAATATTTCTTCACCAGTATGCAGGCTGTTCCTGCCTTTCTGGTATCCGCACTTTCAGGAAAGAATGTAAGATGCCTTATACCATATGCAATAGACCAGGACCCCCACTTCAAAGTAGCAAGGGACGTTATACCAAAGCTAGGCTATGAAAAACCATCCTCGATAATCTCAAAATTCATTCCCTCGCTTAAGGGAAGCGGAAAAATGTCTTCCTCAGAAATGAACAGCGGGATATACCTTGAAGATACCCCGAAAGAGGTCAGGAAGAAACTCATGAAATATGCATTCTCCGGTGGAAGGGAAACTGCAGAGGAACAGAGAAAGTATGGTGCGAATCCCGATATCGACTTTGCATTCAACATATACAGGATGCTAGAGCATGACCAGAAAAAAGTTGAAGGCATTTATTCCAGATACAAAGGCGGGGAGATCCTTAGCGGGGAGATGAAACAGCTTGCCGCGGACACCATAAGTGCATTTCTTGAAACCCTGAAGCCTGCTAGGGAGGAAGCTGAGATAAACTTCTCTGAGTTCATGTTCAACGCTGATGATTTCAAGGATCGATATTGACAAGTAAATTGGTTCACTGGATAACAGGCTCAGAAAGTTGCTTCGCAACGCCTGCTTTGTTCCAGAAGGCCCCGACGAAGACCATTACACTGATGAAACCCCAGACTGTAGTCAGTGCCCACAGCTCATAGGAATTGCTTGTAAGGCTCATGACTACTCCACCTATTAACGGGCCAATAGCCCTCCCGGCTGAAATGAAAGCATTGTAAGTTCCCATATTCCTACCTATGTTCTCAGGCTTTGACACTAGTGAAACCATTGCATTCCCTGCTGGAAATGAGAAGTTTTCCCCTATGGTGAGTATGACTGTAGAAAGTATGAAACCGGGAAGCGTTGAGAAGAATGCATATGAAAAAAAGCCGAAAGAATAGAGAATGCCCCCGATCACGTATGAAAAGTAGTTGCCAATTCTTCTGGCCAACTTGTATATGAATCCCTGGGTGGCGATGACAACAATCCCATTTGTAAGATATACAAGGCCTAATTCATAGAAGTTCAGGTTCCTTAGAATTTTGGCATAATTGGACAGAGTTATGGTTTCCTGTGCCTGGACAATGAAAAGAAGCAGTGCAACTACGGAAAGAATGATGAGAAGCCTGTTACCTGCATGAAACTGTACCAGTCTTGGCCCTTCGTGCTGGACTTCCTTCAGTGTAAGTGATAGGAAAAGGCCAACCACAGTTGTTGCGAACCCGAAAAGGAACAGATAATAAAAACTGCCGCCAAGAATGAGAAATCCCCCAAGGGCAGGACCAATTCCCCATCCTATGTTAGTTCCTATCCTCAGTATGGAGAAACCTTTCAACTTTACGCTGCTCGACTCAGATATGATTGCATTTGCCGCCGGTGCCTGGGCAGCGTTTGCTATCATAAGGCCTATGAAGACGATCGGATAATACAGGGCCGAATCCCTTATTCCCTGGCTTCCAACAAGGATACCGAATAGAACTGAACAGATGGCCACCGAAAGAACAATGAAACGCTTATACCCGAACCTGTCGGCCAGAATGCCTGCATAAATTTGAACAAGTGCAGCAATTGCGCTCCCTAATGTTATTATGAGGCCATCCTGCAGAATTGACATGTTCAGGTTTGTCCTGAGGTAAATGGCACTGTATATCCAGATAGAGGAATAACCAAGTCCACGCAAGGTGGATAGTGCAGTTACAATCCCAACATTTTTCAAGGTGGCTTAATAGAATAATCCTTGGATATATAAATCGTAAGTGTTTACAAACCTTACATATCACATATACAGAGAAAAATTTGAATTGAAAATGTGACAGCGAATCACATTTCCCGTCCCCTCGCGGAAGACAGTACGCGTGTGAAACGTGGCAAGCTTTACCGTCGGGTTCGGAATGAGACCGGGTGTGACCTTGCCACTATGACCGTCACGGACACTAAATGGAAGGGGCGTATAAAATGGTTTCCGTGTTGCCCAAGCCATGGGTGCTCATTTAAGTACAAAGAACCCTATGTTATAAGCATGAGTTATCTTATTGTCACAAGCAGGTCCCCAATTTCGCATGAGAAAATAGGTGGCAATGAGACTGTTAAGAAAAATGTAGGGGGCGTTGTTACGGCTCTCAGCCGGGCTATGAAACAGGACGGCGGAACATGGGTCTGCTGGGGCGATGGCAACCTAGACGGCAGGTATCCGGAGGAAAACTATGATGGATACAGGATAGTCAGGGTCTTCATGACCAGCAGGGAAAGAAAGGGATTCTATGATGACTATGCCAATGGTACATTATGGCCCCTCTTCCATTACTTCAGAGACCGGATGAAACTGACAAGTTCTGGCATGAATTATTACAGGCAAATCAATGAAAAATACGCTGATGTCGTTGCCAGGAATGTGAAAGCCGGACAGAGAATCTGGATACATGATTACCAGCTTGCACTGCTTCCAAAGATGTTAAGGGAAAGAGGGATTGAAAATCAGATTCTTATGACATGGCACATACCATGGGTTGCAGGTGAATTCTATGCAACTCTCCCTGAAGCAAAAGAATTGCTGGAAGGGATTATCGCCTCTGACATGATTACATTCCACACAGAACTGTACAAGAAGAACTTCCTTGAATCCTGTGAGAGCCTTCTGGGCAAGAAGGATGAGGTGGAAGGAAAACTGTTCACTTTTTCCCTGGGCATCGACACTTCCTATTATTCAGGTAATCCTGCCAACAGGCAGAATATAGAACTAAAAAACAACAGGAAGCTCATCCTTAGCATCGATCGGCTGGATTACACCAAGGGACTTGTGAATAGAGCACTAGCCATTGAGAACCTTGTGAGGAGGTATCCGGATGATGCACGTAAATTCACCTATGTGATGATAGTAACTCCAAGCAGAACATCTGTGGCAGAATACATAAACATGAAAAGAGATCTGGAAATGACAGTTGGTAGAATCAACGGAAGCTATTCTGACCTCACCTGGCAACCAATATTGTATCTTTACAGGAGAGTGACAGACAGGCAGCTTATGAACTACTACAGATCAGCCAATGTAGCCTTGATTGCACCCCTCATTGATGGGCTGAACCTTGTGAGCAAGGAATTTGTGGCCGCAACAAGGAATGGGGTGCTGATCCTATCTAGATTTGCTGGCGCTTCATTTTCCTTAGGAGCTGCCCTGAAGGTAAATCCATATGATCTCAATGAGGTTGCAGACAAGTTGCATGATGCGCTTCACATGAATGAGAGTGAAATAAAGTTCAGGCTGGAAAGCATGAAAGAAAATGTGATGAAGAGGGATATCAACTGGTGGCTGTCCGAAATCTCATCGACAGCGGATATGTTGGAAAGGAAACTCAATGGTTCTGGAGAAAGCATCAGAAATACTCATTGAATTCAGGAAAATTTTACCACATGATCCAATAATTTTCCTTGATTATGACGGCACACTTGTTCCAATCATAAAGAATCCTGAGGAGTCCTACCCCGATCCGCAGATCATGAGTATACTTGAAAGAATAAGGAGAAAATATGACACCTACATAGTAACCGGGAGATCCCTCAGGGAAATCAGGGAGTTTGTCGGTGGCGACTTCAATGTTCTTGCACTTCACGGGGCAATTAAATCCCTGAATGATGGCACCACCGATTTTGTAAAAAACTACCAGAAATACAGGACGATCTGCGACAGCATTTACAGCAGTAGAGAGAAATTTTTTACCAAGTACCCTGGCGTTCAGATCATTAACAAGGATGGGGGACTTGTGTTCACTAAATGGCATGTGCCAGAACAACTTTTTGATGAGCTCACCGCTGAGGTGAAAAACCTGTCTTTGGATACTGGGATGGAACTTTACCTTGGAAAGATGATAGTGGAATTGAGGATCCCCGGTGTTGACAAAGGCAAGGCCATATGTGGCATAAGGAATGGAAGGCCTGCAATGATAGTAGGTGACGACCTGACTGACGAAGATGCATACAGGGAAAACCCGGATGCATTTTCAATACACATCGGAGCTGGCCAGACAGCTGCCAAGCATAGCCTGGGCAATTATCTTGAGCTAAGAGACCTTCTGGCCGAACTATAACCCGGAAAGTTCGTAGAGATCCTTTCGCCTCTGCTTCATCATTGGAACATCTGCAGCGTATTTATCCAGGACACCGAAATCCAGTTCAAAGGCGATTACCCCTTCATCATTTTCAGCTTCTGCGAGAATGTCTCCATAGGGGCTTACGAACATGCTGTGCCCTGTGAAATCTTTCCCACATTGCGCAGTTCCAACGACAAAGAGGCCGTTCTCGATTGCTCTTGCACGAAGCAGTGTCTTCCAAGTGTCCAGCTTCCTTTCTCCCGCATACCATCCTGCCTGGTATGACAAGATCTGTGCACCCATCAATTTCACAAGCCTTGCAGGTTCCGGGAACCTGAGGTCATAGCATATCTGCAGGCCCAGGCCGATTCCCTTTGCTCTTACTGTTGCTATAGGTGCCCGTCCAGGCTCGTACAAGCTGCTTTCAAGGTGCGAATAAGCGTCAAAAAGGTGAAGTTTTCTATATTTACCAACCACCATTCCAAGATCGTCTATGAGGATTGAGGCGTTGAACGGCTTCAACGTCCCATAGTTCTTTTCTGCAATATTTATCAGGCAGGTTACAGAATTCTTCCGTGAAAGTTCTGTGAACGTTGAGACGAAGTTCCCGTCGAGCGTCTCAGAGTTCTGAAGTAATCCTTCTGGATCTGAGTAGTCAGGCGAGAACATCTGGTATTCGGGGAAAATTATGAGTACTGGTTTGTGCTTCATTGCTTCGTTGAAAAGTCTTACAGAAGTCTCGAGATTGCGTTTCTTGTCCGTTCCAGATGCCATTTGAACCAGAGCGACTTTCATTGCCATCACTACGTGAATCCCGTCTGGTCAGATAATTTCTCCGGAAGATATGTGGAAGTTACATAATCAAGGCCATACTTTGCCAGTGCCTGCTGTTCAGCTTTCTTCCCGATGTTCAGCATGGTTTCAATCTCGTCCCTCCACTGCTCAGACTGGAACCTTGGGTCCTTGAGCTCAGCGTTGAGAGCCGCTATGTCCTTGTCACTGAGATCGTCAGTAGGGAGCTTGTAATTCAGTATGTCACTCGCCGTTATTCCTATATATTCTGCCGTCGGGACTGCGAGATAATGAGAAATGTGTGCTGTTTTAATGGCACCGTATGCAATTGATGCATAGATCCTGAAAGACCATGGGTCTCCATCAGTGAAAACATAGACTGGCAGGTTGTGCTCCTCGTTAATCCTCTTCAGGAGGCGCCTCGTGCTCCTTGCTGGTTGCCCCTTCAAATGGACAAGGAGGCAATTGTTCGATTCATCAAATCCATTTTCAACTAGCCTGTCAAACATACCGCCTGTTTCGATTGCAAGTATGAATTTCGCATTGACACCCTTTATTCTTAGCTTGTCTTCCTCCACACTGTATGGTATCCCATAACCACCGTCACCCACATCATCCCGGCAGTTGATCTTCTTGAATTCTCCCTTCCTGGTTTTCTCTTCAATTGTTATGTCTCCCATGATGCTGGCTCCGTTTTCCTCTGGCCTTAGTTTGAAATCTTCCCTTAGGAGAGCGCTGAGGACCTCAAGATCCTCAGCCATGAGATTTGATTCATCCTGAGTACCGAATTTGCCAAGGTTCCAACCTTCTGAAATATAGTACATTTCCCTGAGGGTTGAGGATTTGCTCTCCCTGATCATCTCCCTTATGAAATCCACCATGTAGAGCAGTTTCACCATATATTCAGCGCCTTCAACCGCCTTGCCTGATCGGGTAACTGTGGAATCTCCATACCTCCACACAGAGAGCATTGGATCAAGAACGATATTTTCCTTGTTTCTCGAAGGCATGGTGATTTCAGGTATATCGCCTGATACCAGCATTGAATATATGCTGGTTACCATGTCCTCAAGTTTTCTGCTTGTATTGTCAACTGCCATTACTCCTCACCTTCCACATCAGTCTCAACTACACTTACAGTTTCGGTTCCAAAATCAGCCGGGAGTGGCTCTGCACCCTGTACCCTTACAGGGTCGATGCCGGTAAAGTAGTAATTAGTGCCGGGATAGTCCGGTATTCTTCCCTTTAATGAAAATGAGGCAGCAAATTCCTTTGCAGGTTCAAGGTCAGTTATCTCCCATTTAAGTTCCGGCCCTTCATAATCCCCCGTAGGTGGATCTGCCATAATGTTCATTGAGATGTTCTTCTGTGTGTAATTGATTATTTTCATTTCTATGTCAACTCCTACTTCACTCTTTCTGAACTCCTCTGTAACAAAAACCACGTTGGCGATCTTAGAAATAACAGCTTCTAGATTTGGCACTTCCTTGCCAAGTATCTCAGAGGCCTTTTTTCCGATTGCCGGGATCAGCGTGTTCACGAGCCTGAATTTCTCATATATTCTGGCCCTCTTGTCCTTTTTCCCGAGGAAGGATTTGACTCCCCTTCCCAGCGACTTCAGGCACAACCCAATCTCCGTGGTGATCTCATCCACATTGGCTAGAGCTTCCTTGGATTCAGATGTGAAAGGTATCCTTATTCCGTAGACATGTACGAATATGATGGCGGGTCCATAAGGGACTCCCTGCCCGCCCTTCTGATCAAAACCGTACTGCCTCCAGTCCATTTCTGATATTGCCTTGGTAATGGCACATGCCCCTGGCTGGTATAGCAAGGGAACCTTGTTTGCAAACCTCACTACCCTTACAGGCTGATCTGAGGGCAGATCGCCCCCATACACTATTCCAGCCTCCACTGAAAATGGGTTTCCATTGTAAACGGTGATGGGACGGGAAACTGGTTTTCCGTAGTGAGAAGGATGGTTCTCCTCGTAAACGCTCTTCAGCCCCTTCTTGATAAACTCCGGACCGAGAGGCGAAAGGCAGTCTGTGGGAGGCGGCATAAGTTTCACGGCTTTGAATGCTTCACTGATCTTCTTGATATCCTGAAGCGAAAGTTCTGATGGTTTCTTCTTTTCTTGAATTCCGGAAAATACAAGAATTTCATCCGCAACTTTGTCACTTATTCTGTTAAAGTCCTCCCTGAGAAAATGTACAAGGTCCCCTGCAGCTGTGTTTTTTGCCATGCTGCTTATATCACCCAGTTCCAGGCCGAGCGGATGAGGCTTAATGGCGACTGCTGGAGTCGAAAGCGCATCAGTTACTCTCTTGATTTCATAGGTCTTGCCATCGGGATCCAGAAGTGCAAGGGACGCGTTAGGATTGGCAACAGCGCATTCCCTCATGTACTCAAGAATGGACTGCTTTCCAACCTGGTACTTTCCTTTGGCTGGTATTGTGATTAGGGTACCATGGGGCTTATCCCAAATCACTGGCTTTTCGCTCTGTATATCAGCCCTGTTTTCTTTTACATTGATTCCCAGGATGAAGTCATAGGCAACATCATCTTCCTTCCTTCGTGTCCTAATGTGCGATGGCCTGGCTGTTGTTATCTGCCCGTAGAGGATTGCTGCAGTGATACCGATACCCTGCTGTCCCCTTGACTGCTTGAATGAATGGAACCTTGAGCCATAAAGAAGCTTCCCAAATACATTTGGCACCTGCTTTCTTTCGATGCCAGGTCCATTGTCTTCAACGGATATGTTGAATTCGTCCCCTTCAAACTTTTCAAGGGTAACTTTGATTTCAGGAAGTATCCCGTGCTCTTCACAGGCATCCAGTGAATTGTCAAGGGCTTCCTTCACTATCATGAAAAGGGACTTCTGAGGTGAGTCAAAACCCAGTATGTGCCTGTTTTTTTCAAAGAATTCAGAAATTGATGCTTCCCTGAATTCAGATATGGTGGCCTTTCGAGGAGGCATTAAACTGCCATATCCATGGTGTT
>JAJZOK010000025.1 GCA_021811525.1 Thermoplasmata archaeon
CGGATTCCATGGTCTACAGGATCATCAAGCGCTTAGAGGACATTGGCATTGTTGAAGGCAGGGTAGTGGGGCGCGGAGACAGGAAAGGCGTCGCCAAGATGGTGGGCATAAACGATGTTCCTGTTGGCGTGCTGGAAGAAAAGGTAATGGAGATGTTCAAGAGAAAGTAGACAGGGTAACCTGACTGCTTGGCGGAGCGCATGTGGAAAGTATGAAGTCTATGGGCTCGAACGATCTCTCCAGTATTCTCCTGTAGTACTGTATATCCACACCGCTGTATTCGTCTCCAAGGTCAATTTTTCCCTGGCCCTTGTTAACAATTATTGCACCAACGCGATCTCCCGGATTGATCACATAACCCATATTTTCAGATGCCCGGAGAAGTTTCTTCTGGAGGTTGTTGACCCTGTACTCCTCTATATTCCTTGTGATATGGATTCCCACCCTGAAACTCTCCCTCGGCTTGAGAGGAAGTTCCTTTACATATGCCCTTTCAAGCTGCCTTATGAACTCCCTCTTTCCCCATATTTCCTCAGGTGAAATGCAGTTCCTGAGGAGGTTCAGTGCATCCATCTGGAAATCCACGCATATCTCAGGGACATCTGATCTCCTCACCTCTATGCCCCTGACTTTGAATGTCCCGTCATCCCTGAGTCCAACGTACCGGTTCAGGGCACCAAGGCCGGATCTTGCAGGCATGAATGCGATCCACCTGTAGTGCCCGTCCATTACTATCCCAATCCTGGTTTCCCTCTCGATATCCCTCAGGAGGGCATTTATGTCGCCACTCCCCTTTATCCAGAGGGAGTCCACTATCCCATGTATTGGCTGGAACCCATGCATTATTGACAGGGAGATTGCCCTGGACAGTGCCCACCGGCCCAGTGCAGTGATTGATTCATGGGCCTCAATCTTTCCGAATTTTGCATTCTTGTAACCTGTATAGCCGAAAGATGTGAGCAGCATCCATTTCAGTGCTGCATCCCTCTGTTCATACACTATGTCCCTTGACTTGATGGACTTGTAGAACAGCCTGGTCCTCAGGAGTTCCTCAAGGGCCGTTGAAAGGAATCCGCGCTTATCCGTCCTGATCCTGTATGGAAGCCCCGGCACCTGGAAATCCCCCACAGAGCCAATGGTTTCGGGGGAGAGGTTGTAGTTCACCATTATGCTTGGATACATGGAAGAGAAGTCTATCTCGTACACGTCCGTGTACAGACCCGGCTCAGGCTGGAGCACCATGCCTCCCTTATCTGTCTCCATGAGAGTGCTGGATGGCTTTGCCTGCTCATGGTCATCCTTGTACAGAGGTATGAGGATCTGCCTCCTGATGGCATGGGATTCCTCCATGGACGATACTGCAGTCCCTGCTGTAACAGTGGATGCGGTGACCATTGGAAGCGAGGATATCCGCGACATCTGGATAAGGCCGGGCAACCCGGCTTCTGAGTATGTGAATGAGTCGGCTTCAATTGCGATCCTGTTGGATAGCCATATCCTTGGATTGCTGTAGTACACCTGCCCATACGACTGGTAAGAACTGCCGCTCTTTCCCCTGGATGCCCCCATATGGTATCCGTTTGAGGAGAGCAGTTTCAGAAGCTTTTCGAACAGCCTGTCGTGGTTGTTGTAAACTACGACAATGCTTTTCATGATTGCATCATTTAGGTCTTCAAGAAAAGATGTGTTAAGGCTGTTGTATTTCCTCCCGTCAATGCTCACCTCAACTGGTGTTCCAAGGCGGGATTTCCCACCTATGTGCACATGTGGAATATCAGGGTCATGGTCTTCTGGCGATGGAAGCTGGAAAAACCTGAGGTTACGCTCCGACATGAACCTGAGGACAGGGTTGATATCAGCATTGTAAATGCTGTATTTCCTCCCCATGCCTATATTCTCAATTGCAGCAACCAGATCGCCCATTCCGGATGGATTGACCTCAATCCTGATGCCATCAACCGGGCCGTAGACGTTTTCTCCAGCAGATTCTGCATAATTATATCTGCCGGAATCGTCCAGCTGGCGTGCAAGGAAGTCCAGGTCATACTGTGCCCCTGATACGAATATCCATGAGCGGTTCCAGAATCTCCTGAAGTGCAGGCTGTTGTTCCTGAGGCACCAGAGCCTGATAAAATCGCTGCCTGTAGCGTTTACAATAATATCACTCATGGGGCTTCTCTGCCTTAAGTTCCCTTATCTCCCTTTCGAGCTCAATGATGATGGAGATGAGGAAACCATAGCCCACTTCAATGTCAGAGTAGGAGACCTCATGTGCGTGCCTCCTGCCCTTTACCAGCACTGATGTAAGAAGTTCCGCATCTCCTGAATTCATTATCTGTGCCATCTTCTGCAGTTTTGCTGACAGGGCTTCCATGCTCTGCCTTACTGTTGGAACTGTTCTTCCCATGAATACAGGCCTCCCCTGTCCTCCACATTGTTGCGTGACAGTATCCTGTTCCCGAGATACTTCTCGAAAACGCCACCATGGCCAACAATGTTGAGGTATACGATTGTCCCGTGGTACTGCGTCTTGATCTTCAGGATGTCATATATGCTCTCGACAACCGATGAGGGCCATGTTTCAATCACTGGCGATGTAACAGAAATGAAGTATGGGTTCTGGTCGGAGTCCATGAGAATTTTCTGCAACTGGTATGACGTAAGGATCCGCTGGACCAGGACCATGTGCATGATCTCCTTGGGGATTATATCCCTGAAGTTGAGCATTATACCATCCGTCAGGAGGAAATGGACTTCCTCGTAACTTTTCAGTGTAATCCTGATAAACTCCCTCAGATCTTCCACACTGAATTTCGATGTCCTGAATATCCTGAGAGTCCCGCGCATTGGGCTGTTTCATCTATCGAATGAATATTAAGAGCGCCTGCTCGTTGTATAAATGAGAAAATGAGAATTCCCGGTTGAAAGACTATGCTAATGCCTTCCAGGAGCCTTCTTAGGATTTGCCCTGTAAGTGGTCTTGAATTCCGTGTTGAGAAGCACCGCTGCCCTGATTACTCCAAGGTGGGTAATTGCCTGGGGGAAGTTTCCAAGCTGTTCACCGGTGTCAAAATCGATCTCCTCTGCAAGTAGGCCAAGGTGGTTTGCCCTGTCCATGAGGGAATCAAAGATATCCCTGGCCTCATCTATCCTGTTGAGGTGCAGGAGAACTTCAACATACCAGAACGAAAGGAGGAGGAAAGCGTTGTCCCTGCCTTTGAGGCCGTCATCTTCCCTGTACCTCTTGAAAAGGTGGTCTGTAACCCTGAGGTCCCTGTCGATCTTCTCCAGCGTGCCCATGAATCTCTCATCGCTGGCAGGGATGAAGCCCACAAGAGGCATCCTGAGAAGTGAAGCGTCCGTTTCCTTAGAGCCATAATACTGGACAAACGAATTCAGTTCCGGGTCGTATCCATTTGCCAGGACATCCTCCTTTATGGTGTCTGCAATGGCTCTCCATTTCCGGTATGGTCCTGAGAAGCCCTGCTTCTTACCCAAGTCAATAGCATTGTTGAATGCAGACCAGGAAACTATCTTGGAATAAACATAATGCCTTGGTTCGGTCCTGAATTCCCAGATACTGGAGTCTGGCATTTTCCAGAGTTCTCCCAGGGTGTCCAGGGTCTCACCCACAAAGTTCCACAGGTAAGAGTTGATGATGCCCCCTGCATTGCCAAGGGCGTGAATCGCATTGACGATTGAACCGTACTGATCCACCTGCAGCTGAGTGGAGGCTTTATTGCCAATCCTGACGGGCCTTGACTGCATGTAGCCATCATAGTCAAGCTCTATCTCATTCAGGTCATCCATCTGGTTTATGGAATATATGGTCCTTATCTTGTTCTCACGCTCTATGATATCCATCATATCGTACAGGAACTTTGTTGCTTCGCGTTTGTAACCGATCATAGAGAGCGCTTCTATGACATATGCAGTATCCCTGATCCAGGTGTACCTGTAATCCCAGTTCCTTTCGCCACCAATGCACTCAGGCAGGCCCGCAGTGGGAGCGGCGACCATCAGCCCGGTTGGCTCGAAGAATAGACCTTTCAGGATAAGGGCTGACCTGATGACGTCGTTATTGTATAGTCCCTTATATGTGCCTGTATTGCTCCACTTCTGCCAGTATTCCGTGGTTTCCTCAAGTCGTTCGTAAGACTTGTAATCAGTTATTGCGTCAAGATGGGAAATACCCTGGAGTGCGATGATCCATCTTGATGACCTCTTGGGAAGGTTCACTGTTCCCCTGACCATTTTGTCCTCTGCTTTCAGGGGAAGTTCACTCACAATCCCTACATTGGTGGAAGGAGACTGAAAAATGAAGCCGTTCTTCCTGGATTCTAAGTCAACGTGGGCCTTTCCATAATTGAGGGTTGCCTTGAAGGACACTTCAACAGGCACCTCATCAGATCTGGTTTCCACAAGGCGATGTATTTCAGGAAAACTTATTGTTGGATAATCAGAATTTGGAATGAAGTCAGTGAGCCTGAGAAATACCTTGCCATCCCTCATGAATTCAGTTATGAGGACATTTGTGAGTTCCTTGTAATACTGAATGACTTCTACCCCATCGGTATCTTTAGGCCTTATGGAAAAGAAGCCACCTTTCTTAGAATCCAGAATTGAGTCGAAAACTGGGGGTGAATTGAAATTGGGAAGGCATGCCCAGTCAATGGTGCCGTTCAGACCAACCAGAGCGGCAGTCCTGTTGTTCACAATCACACCGTGGTTGGCGATTTTCAGGTATCCGTTCTTGGCCAGGTCATTGAATTTCTTAGAGCCTTGAAATGTCATCAGTAAGAGGGTTTTAGAATCTGGATGTCTTATTAAAATGTTGGTACTTTTACCCATATTTTTCTGCCCCTGCAAACGCTTTATGATATGGCAATTATAGGGTTCTGTATGCTATTCTATTTCATGTTACGCGAAATTTAAAACAATTATTATTTTAATTAGGGAACTTAAATTGATGCCGCTTTGGCATGAGCAAGTAACTCATCATATTTATTGTCAGGTCATCAATATTTTAGGCACAATTATTTATTATCGAAAAGCTATTTATTATGGGAAGCCACAATGGGAAGCAACGCAGAACGGAATACCTTGACCATCAATTCGAATGATGTGCCCATAGTGGTGGGTGACAACGTCATAGAGCGTTTGGTTGAAACTTCCCAGAAATATGACAGGGTTGTTCTGATAGCAGGAAGCGAATGCTACGAGAAGTTTGGCGAACACGTTCCAGACCTCACTGGAATAAGGGGAGAATTCACCAAGATAACGCTTAATTTTGACGAGAACCTGAAGAATATAAGGAATTACCAGAAAATTATCAGGGTCATGATAGAGAGGAACATCAATTCCGATTCCCTTCTCATCGGTCTTGGCGGGCCAAGACTCTGCGATATCTCAGGATTCATTGCGGCGACCTATAGAGGGGGGATTGACTACATTCCGGTTCCAACAATGCCCCTTGCACAGGTTTCCCATGCAGTGTCAGGGCTGAATGGCATCAATTTCTCTAATTTTGAGGATGCCATGGCTACACGATATGCGCCAAGGGAAATTGACATAGACACGTATTTTACCAGGAATTCAGATAATGATCAGCTCAGGGATGCTATTGCAGAAATAACGAGATATGGGCTCCTGGGAGACCATTCACTGCTTACCATGCTTCATTCCCATGATGACATAAAAGAACTTAGGGGAAGCGACGGCCTTATCAGGCTTCTCTCAAAAGCAGTCCAGTCAAGGGTGGAACTGTCTGAAAACTCAGATCCCATGCACAAGAGGTCCCTTAATTTTGGGAAGATCATGGGAGATACAATTATGCATGTTACAAAGGGTAGGGCCAAGTATTACGAGGCAATAACTTCGGGGATGCTTGTAGAACTCTTCCTCGGTGAACGCTCAGGCATATCGGGACGCGGGGCTAGGGAGAAGATTGTTTCTGTCATGGACCAGTATGGAATGAAAAAAGCCAATATCAGAGAGATTGGCATAGATAATATACTG
Source organism: Thermoplasmata archaeon (assembly GCA_021811525.1). Next base: position 6,019 of record JAJZOK010000025.1, read on the forward strand.
AAATCACTCAACGAAAGGTACAACATAGAAAACCACAACCTCAAGTTTATCGTTCCTGAAGAACTTGGCAAACCTGCTGCTTTTGAGATGAGCAGTGACCGCATAACGAATGCACTCAGGGCATTCACTGAACAGTATGAATTCAACCCGGTGGTTTAGGAAACCAGTGCCGAAATAGAAAGCGTCAAATAAACTCATACAATGAACACGGCATGCTTCTCTTCGATGACTACTGGAAGAAGATTTTTGAGAGCATCCAATCAGCATACCCGGAGGTAATTGAAGGAGACATTGCCCTGGACAAGAGCGGGCACTGTGATCTCACATTCAGGGCTTTTCAGGTAATGAAGAAGAGAGGGCTATCCCCAGATGCTGTATTTTCAAAGGTAAATGAAACCTTAGTCTCAGCAGATTTCATTGAGAAAATTGAGTCTATGGGGGGCTACGTGAACTTTACACTGAAACCTACCAGGCTCATGGAGGCCATTTGGAAAGAAATGGAGGGGACAAGCCAATATCCCGATACTTTCCAGGATCCCGAGAGAGTATCTGTAGAACACACCAGCACTAACCCTACCGGGCCTATTCACATCGGCAGAATCAGGAATTCCATCATAGGTGATTCCCTGGCCAAACTCATTGCCAGGTACGGGTACAGAGTTACCACCCAGTACTTTGTGAATGACTCGGGAAGGCAGGTTGCGTCCCTTTATGCCGGTTACAGGAAATTCGTCAAGGTTGAAAGACCCACGGCTTACGATCTTCTAGAGGGTTACAAGAAGGCCACTGAAGAGATGGAGAAGGGCACCGGGATGAATGATGAAGTGGACCAGGTCATCAGGGATTATGAAAATGGAGAACCGTCCACAATTGAAGGCATAAAGAAGGTCTGCAGCATAATGCTGGACAGCATTAACACTTCACTGTCAAACCTTGGAATCAAAATAGATGATTATACCTGGGAATCAGATCTCATAAGGACTGGTGACGTAGACAGAGTGATGGAGGACCTTGAAGAGGAACTCCAGGATGAGGACGGCGCGAAGTACCTCATGAGCAATGGAAGGAAAATGTTCCTTACGAGGAAGGATGGCACTTCCCTTTATTTTTCAAGGGATATAGCATATCACCTTTACAAGTTCCAAAATTTTGACTGGCTGATCGATGTCCTGGGGGAAAATCACAAGGAACACGCGAGTCACATTGAATATGTTACAAAATCATTGCTGAACCAGGAGCACAGGCTAGACTTTGTATTCTATTCATACGTGTCCCTGGAAACAGGAAAGATGTCCACCAGGAAAGGCCAGATTATTACGCTGGACGAGCTTTACGACAGGGCAATGGAAGAATCATTTAAAATTGTCAAAGGAAAACGCCCGGAACTTCCTGAAAACAAACTGAAAGAGATAGCTGCAGGAGTGGCAGTTTCCGCAATAAGGTTCCATATCCTGAAATTGAATTCCAACAAGCCAATGGTTTTCAAGTGGTCTGAAGCATTGAATCTTGAGGGAGATTCTGCACCATTTGTCATGTATTCCTATGCCAGGGCTTCGAGCATCATGAGGAAGATAGAAGACCAGAAACAGTCAGTGGGAAAAGAATACAACAAGGAGGAGGGGTCACTAATCCGCCAGATGTACCTCTACCCATACGTGCTAACTGAATCACTTAAAGGGCTGAAACCTGAGAACGTGGCAAACTACCTGCTGGAATTGACTAGGAGATTCAATGATTTTTACACTAATTGTCCTGTCATTAACGCAGCGACAGACGAGAAGGAGAGGCGTGTGCTGATCATAAATGCATACCGGACCATTGTAAAAGACGCGGCCAGCATAGTGGGCCTAAAAATCCTTGAAGAAATGTAAAATACAACTATTATTTCCAATTTTTAGCTTTAGTAAAAGGTAATTTTAAAAAAATTTAAAAAAATAGAAGTAAGTGATTACTTCTTCTTTTCCTCAGTCTTCTTTGCTGGAGGTGCCTGTTTCTTTTCTTTGGGCTTGGAAGAGCCTCTGGAGCTTAACCTGTAGTAAACTGCTCCAATCACAATTATTATGAGGATAACTCCTCCAACTATGAGTGGGGTCTGGTATCCTGGTGGGCTTACTTTCTGGGTTACGGTAAGGGATCCGCTCTTTGCAAAGAATGACGGCTGCGTAGAGTTCAATGCTTCAAACTGAACCTGTACATTTCCCTGTGAGGGTGAAGTAAGGTTGAACTCGAACTGTTTTGTTGCTCCAACTGGAAGTGGACCATAGGACTGGTTGTTCACGACATTTCCATTGACTATTGCTACAATGTAGAATGAGTTAGCATCAACCGTACCATTGTTCGAGACATTTACATACATGAGGGTCTTGGAACCCTGTGCTGGTGTTGTCGGGAAGTAAACACTGTCAACCACAAGCCTTGGAGATACCACGACCATTGAGGTTGTGAAGTTAGTGTATGAGGAAACATTTGACGGGTTAGAAACCTTTAGTGATACTGTGAGGCTGTTCAGTGTGTTGAATTGAACCCCAAGATACGAAAGGTTTGTGTTGTTTCCAACAAGTTGGTAGGTGCTGCTTCCCGCAGGGACTTTGGAGCCGTTTGCGTACACGATACTCCAGCTGTATGAAAGATCTGATGTAGCATAGTACTTGTCAGTGGATTTGTTTGCAGAGAATATTGTGACCTGCCCGGCTACTGGCTGCGAAATAACTGCGTGAGTTGCATTCTGCAGCGTTATCTGTCCACTCGGTGCCGTTGTATCAGTGACGTTCAGGAGAAGCTGTGTGCTTGCCACTTTTCCCACTGCAGTGCTGACATTGAGGTATCCTGTGACCATTGTCTTGCTTGCAATGTATGGCGTGTTAAATGTCTGTGTTACGTTAACTGCATTGTTTGTGTAGCCAGGGAAATACCAGTTGTACAGTATTGGTACCATGTACGTGGTGCCAGGTATGGACAATTTAGAGTAGTATCCGCTGAACTGTATGGACTTGGACTGCGGCACAGTTACTGTCTGGGAGCTTGAAACTGCTCCTGTTGCGAATAGAGTCTTACTGCCAGTAGTCACATTAAGGTATGCGCTTGGAGTAGCATTGTATGCAAATACATTGAAAGTGGTTGAGTTGTAGACACCCGATGCACTTGTATATTTTACTGTGACAGAGTAATTTGCAAATCCGCCAAACTTAATTGTTGCATTTGCCTGGTTATAGTCCTGAGGCTGAATTGTATTGTTGAGCCACCATGTGTAATTCAATGCCTTGTTGTAGTCGTTTGTATTTGTCACTGGATTGTAGAAAGCCTTTGAAAGGTTGAAAGAGACCTGTGTGTTTGTCGGGACAATAAAAACTGCTGATGTGGTGTTGCTTGCAACTAGATAACTCTGTGGTGCGCTGTTGTTCCAGTACAGGTTAATCTGTGAAGCAGTCACGACTGGCTTGCTCACTTTGCTGAATTGCAGTGTGAGGAATTCACTGTTTGCCTGAGGCAACAATTTTACCGGTGAAACAAAGGTGTCAGCAGCAGAGACAGGAGAAGACAATGAAAGGCCATTTATGTTGTAGTTGAATATATCATTGTAGTAAAGTGAGCCAGATGTGTATTGAGTTCCCTGTGCGAAAACCTGAACAGAAAATCCGTTTGCGACACTTGATGCAGTTACATTAAAATTCTGGAACTGGAACGAAACGGAGGCGGTCATTCCTGTGGCGTTGATTGAAACTGTTGCTGGTGTCGTTCCAGTCAATTTGTAGTTATGGTTGTTAACAAGTATGGCGTAGTCAGTGTAATTGCCCACAAGTCCGTCAAGGTATGACTTTATAAAAGAGGTCTTTGAAGAGAGCTGATCTGAAAGATTCTGCCAATAGAATGAGCCAATGGTAGCATTCGGCATGAATGGAAGTGCTGTTGAGTTCCCGATTGCATATGTGACAGTAAGGTTGAGATAGCCCGGGTTTGTACCAAGGCTGTAGTTGTAATTGACATTGCTGCTGGCCTTTTCCAGAGTAACAACAGATTGCCCCGTATAGTCAACAGGGTTGTATCCATTGGCGGAAATAACGTAGTTGAAACTGGATGATTGATCTACAAACTGGAACGCTCCATTGTTAAACTGCATGACTGAGTAAGAATATGGTGCAGTCTTGCTTATTGCAATGACATTGAAGTTGTTGACTGAAACAATTCCTCCCACCACATTTGCCCCTGTTGTGCTTAAGTTGAGGTATTTTTGAACATTTGTTTCATATGCTGTGTTAATCTGGCCACCAAAGTTTACGGTAGCAAAGAATCCATTTGTTGGCAGTGATGCGTTGAACGTACCTGTTGTTGTGTTTGTTTCAAACACAAAGCCATTCTCAGTTGAGAATGAAACTGTAGCGGGAGCTCCTGATTTAGCACCTGCAACGTTTACAGTTACTTCGTGAGTTGCATATGCCGTAGTGTTCAAGTAAAATGACGTCGAGCTGCTTGAAACGTTTACCATCTTGCTTGTGCCATTCACTATGTAAGTTGCCCCATATGTTACGTATGGCTGCAGTGTGAATATGTAACTTCCGTATGATAAGTTCACTGAGTTCGAGGCGCCATTGAGTGTCGTTACTTGGTAGCCTGATAATGTACTAACCTTTACTGATGCTCCCGTTGCAGGTAGACCATTCGTACTCAGATAGAACGCGTGATAAGTCACCGTCCCTTTCTGAGGAGTTATAGCTGTACTATTTCCTGCTATGGCTAACGCACTCCCTAGGACAAGAAGTGTCATTATTAATGCAATTAAGCTGTTTCTGTGCAATGCTATCTTCCTCGTTTGCATCGGCTAAAGGAACGGACTAATATAAATATTCGGGATCAACGTGTGTTGCGATATAACACACATTTTTTGAGTCTAAAAACAGCAAATGCCTTCTTATCAATAAGATAGCATAGTGTCCTTTTTAACCATGGTGGATTAGATAATTATCTATTCTTATTATGGGGGATTAATTTCTATATCGGAATTCAATCTCTATTAAAATGATGTTGCGTCAACCCTTAACAACACCAAGTGGAGTCAACCTTGCCACTGGTATGGTTAGACCCGCCCCTGTAACAGATGCGATGACATCATCGATATCCTTGTAGCTTCCAGGAGCTTCCTCAGAAATAACCCTGACATTCTGTGCCCTCAGGTAAATGCCTTTTGACTCGAGCCTGGAAACTACATCCTTGCTCTGGAAGGTTTCCACTGACTTTGTCCTGCTCAGTCTTCTTCCTGCGCCGTGGCAGCTAGAAGAAAATGACTTCTGGTCGTTACCCTCCTTGCCTACCAGCACGTATGAGGCAGTTCCCATGTCGCCCGGAATGAGAACCGGGTGCCCATATTTGTGGAAGTAGCTTCCTTCATCAAAGAAACTGCCAGGAAATGCACGCGTTGCCCCTTTCCTGTGCACCAGGAGCATTCTCCTCTCTCCGTTGACCTGGTGTTTTTCCAATTTTGCCATATTATGTGCCAAACTGTAGACAAGCTTTACTTCGGAATTTGGGAAAATTTTATGGAATGCCTCCCTTATGTTGTAAATGATTACCTGCCTGTTTACAAAACCGTAATTGGCCGAAGCATTCATGGCTCCAAGATAGGCTTCTCCCACAGCTGAATTGATCTTAGCGGATGTGAGCTGCCTGTCAACCGGATGTGGAACTACACCTTCGCCCATGGTATTCAGCTTCCTGATGTAATCTGTTGCGACCTGATGGCCAAGACCTCTGGATCCGGTATGAACCATTACTGTAATCTGTTCTGTGTCCTTGATTCCGAAGTACTTTGCGGTGTCTTTTTCAAAAATGCTGTCAGTCCTCTGGATTTCAAGAAAATGGTTTCCTGCACCGAGGGTACCTATCTGCTTTAAACCTCTTTTCCTGGCTTCAGGAGAGACATTTTTTGGATTATTGGCCTTCAATGTGCCATTTTCCTCAGTGAACTTGAGGTCTTCATTAGTGGCCATTCCTTTGTCAAGACACCACTGGACTCCTGTGGAAAGGATTGCCTCTAGATCACCTTCGGTAACCTTTGTACTTGTGCTGCCCATCCCGGACGGGACCTTCTGGAAAAGCAAGTCAGTGAGTTCCTTCAATTTTGGCTTTAATTCATCAAATGTAAGATTTGTGCGCACAAGAGAGACGCCACAGTTAATGTCGTATCCGACTCCTCCCGGAGATACAATGCCATCTTCAGAGTCGAAAGCCGCAACCCCTCCAATGGGAAAGCCGTAGCCCCAATGTATGTCAGGCATGGCCATTGATGCCTTCACTATGCCCGGGAGCATTGCAACATTCACAACCTGCTGGAGGGATTGATCATTCCTTATATCATTCATCATTGCCGGGCTTGAGTATATTATGCCAGGTACATTCATTCTGCTATCGTGTGACTTGTCAATCATATAAGTGTGGCTGGCAATCTCTCTGACTTCAATATCCGGCATTCACGCACCCAATGCCTGGGAGCAATTTACTGTTTCCTATTTGCTATTAGTCATAAATATCATGTAACATAGTTCAAATTTACTGGATCACAAAATTCTGCAAAGCTTAATACGAGTTTTCAAGTTCACATTTCCGTTGACTAAGGAAATTGAGTTATCCAAGTTACCTGAAAGGATGAGATTTGATGTCAAACTGCAGATTTCCCTAAGGAAAAATGCAATTAATATAATGGAACATTACGAAGACAAGGAAAAATTTAACATATACATTCAGGAAAGAGAGGATAAAATCAGAATACTTCTAGACTGCAGCGAGAACCCAATAATCACCGATAATGGCTTGAAACTCTTTCCCTGACTAGATTTTTAATGATAAAGGAAATGAATTTGTTGGTACTCTAAAATAAATATATTACTGATTGCCATTATGTGACATGGAACATTCAAGTTCATTGTTCAGGGAAATCAAGACAGATCTGGAAACCGTAAAAAGGCATCTCTCTATTATTCAGACACTGCTGCGGGAACAGCCTGTCGGAATCATAAAGATCTCACATGAAACGGGAATTCCAGAGCACAAGATCCGATATTCCCTGAGAGTGCTTGAAAAGGAAGGGCTTATCCTGCCGTCCAGGGAGGGAGCAATTCTGACACCTGAATTCATAGAGAACAAGGAAAAGATTGCAGATG
>JAJZOK010000057.1 GCA_021811525.1 Thermoplasmata archaeon
TCAAGAAAATGGAATCCGTGAACAACATGTCCATAGACAGGGCAGGGGGAACCCTGGTTACAGAAACACTTGAAGGCGACGGAAAGGGCAGCAGGATAACAATGGCCTTCACTGAGAAAGATGGCAGAACAGACATCAGCTTGAAAGCTTCAATGGAACTTGGAGTGCTTGGGTCCATCGGAAAGGGTATGGCAGCTTCAATGTGGAAAGAGGCTATGGAACAGGCGAAAACGGTTCTAGAGAAAAAGTAGCCCCATATCCTTTGATTTCAGGTAAAAATTTGCGGGAAGGTTACTTCCAGCTTGTCAGTATCTCTTCCCGCTTGAATGTAGTCCTGCTCACGAAAAACATCACCACAGCCATGGCCAGCAATGCCGCCGATATGATCAGGATGTTTGTGTCACTTACGAGAGATACGATTCCAATCTCACCCAGAACATACAGGATGAAGAACGGCACCACTGTGAGAACTCCCAGCTGATATGCAGTCTGGGTGCTGTTCACCTTAGCTGACACAAAAACACTGAAGCTGATTGCATAAAGGCATGCCAGGGGGACAGCAATGAGAACGATTATGCCGAAACTCTGGTTTGGATAGTAGTAATATCCAAGGGAACCGGATGTGAAGACATCTGCCATTATCATGAAGACCCCTGTTCCCACGTAAATGGCAATTATCGCAGGTATGAAAACGCCTATGTACTTGCCAAAAAGGATTTCCTCATCGCTCGTGGGAGTTGATAGAAGCGGCTCCATGCTCTTCTCCAGCTTTTCTCCCACAATGCTGTAGGAGGAAATGTAGAGGGGGAGGACTACGGATATGAGAACAAAAAAGAAGGCGAAAGCTCCTAAAAGATGCACCACCTCTGGCGAATGCACTCCTTTCTTGAGGACAATGTACTCAAGGATAGCAGGAAGCCCTATTCCAAGCAACAGCGGGAGAACCAGGAGGCCGCCAACAAGGGATCTCCTTCTTATGAGGATCTTCATGTCTTTCCGCGCCAGTAACCATGATTTCCAGAGCCTCAATTGTGCTCCCTCCTCACTATGCTAAGATAAACGTCTTCAAGGGACGCGCCCTCCTCATTCACTGATTTGACCTGCCCCCCAGCCCCTGAAATGGCACCCACGATGGCAGGAGTTTCCCTGTCCGGGTCAGACATCTCAATGTGGAGAGTATTGCCTTCCACTGTGAGCTTCTTTGGATTCATGGATTTGACCGCATTGAGTATTCTGTCATTCACGGATGTGAGGACGATGGCAGTCACCTTTCTTGAGAAAGCATTTTCAAGGTTCTTTGGTGTGTCAACAGCAATGAGTTTCGTCTTGATGATACCAATCCTGTCGCAGATCCTCTGGGCCTCGTCCAGATTATGTGTGTTAAGGAATATGGTCCTTCCTTCGCCCTTGAGTTTCAGGATTACGTCCCTGATGACCTTGGAAGCCTCAGGATCAAGGTTGGCCGTTGGCTCATCCAGGAAAAGAACCTGCGGATCATGAACAAGCGCCCTTGCCACTGCAACTTTTTGCTTCATACCCTTTGAGAATGAAGCGACTCTTCTGTCCCTCTGGTCCCAGAGGTCAAGCATCTCCAGGTATTCCTTTATGTTATCCCTGACCAGGTCCTTCGGAGCTTCATACATCTGCCCGAAAAACTCCAGGTTCTCATAGGCGGTCAGTGTTTCATAAAGCCCTACGTTGTCATGGACAATGCCAATCATCTTCCTGATTTTCATGGCGCTGCCCTTGTCGGAAATATCAAGTTCACCTAATTTTGCAGAGCCACTGGTGCTGGAAATAAGGCAGCAAAGCATCCTAACCGTTGTGGTTTTTCCTGCGCCGTTTGGCCCAAGCAAGCCAAAGACCTCACCCTCATTCACCGAGAATGTCAGCGAATCAACTGCAGTTATCTGCCCAAACTTCTTCGTGAGCCCTGAAACTTCAATCATTGGCACCTAAGTTACCTCACTTTGCCTGAACGTATACCTCGAGTCTGTATTTAAAATTCCATTTTGATGGAAAATAGCCAGGAATCGCACGGAAACCATTCGGCCAATCCAGTAACATTGCATTGCAACGCCTAACCTAATGGATGAGAAACAGAGTTCCAGAAGGCTTTCAAGCAACAAATGAGGGTAGGCTAAACTCCAGTTCTGGGTTACTGTTTAGAGTGTATGTACAGTGTCAGGTAGGGCTCAACTGCCTGAATCAACTTGTTCCTTGCCTTGTTGATATGCTCCTGCATTGTTGACTTGGACAGGCCGTGAATTCTGGCAAGCTCTTCCACCCTGGACCTTCTGGGTGATGAGAACATGCCCATGCTCACTGCCTCCCTGAGGTACAGCGCCTGTTTTCCTGAGAGTTCCCCGAACAGGCCCTTCAGTGAAATGCTGTAAACATCCTTCAGGGAATCAGGCTCGATTCTCTTCTTTCTTTCAATTACGGCCTTCCCTGCCCTGGAAACTTCAAGGTAGAATGCATCAAGGTCTTCTCCTGAGAATGAAACCAGGCGCAGTT
>JAJZOK010000146.1 GCA_021811525.1 Thermoplasmata archaeon
GTTTTAGAGAAAAGTGAAGAAAGAAAAGAAAATGAATAATTAAATAAGTACAATAAGTACGTATTTAATTGTCTGAAAAGTGCTGTAATACTGAATTTCTGAACGTGTTCCATTTGCAATTTAGTGTGTATAGAATTCGACAGGATAATCTCTGACTGGTTCCAATGGTAATTAGAAAATGTTTGAGTAATGTGTGTATTAAAGCTAAGGAAAATTAGGAGTGAGAAAAACCCATATTCTAATCCCTTAACTGAAACCGCATTTTCTAAAAAATAGGGGAATTCAGTAGATGGCTTCATTCAAGTACCTCTAGAAGATCGCCAATTGTCTTGGGATACCTGTAAAATTCTTCTTTGTAAACTTCAATTGCTTGTTTGAGTGCACTCTCTGTTAACCCGAGGTTTTTGGCTTTCCAGTAAAATGAGGATTTGATCCGATGAGATCGCTCTGTACTCATATGGATGCCCCAAAGAGTTCTGAAAAGGTTATGTGCAAAGATTTGGTCAAAAAATCACGTATTCGGGCAGCCCCATCTGTTCTATGTCTGGGTTTATTCTTTCGAAATTAAATAAGTTATTTTTCAATTTCATTGAAATATTCCCGCAAATAGGAATATCAAACAATTCATGAAATCGGGATATGACCGTATATAAATAACGTCGATTGCAGTATTTATACTCTTAATTAGAAAATCAGTTTTTTCAGTTATTATTTAATTATCATTAGAAATATAACCAAATATATTAATACCCCACCATAATCCACGAGGCAGAGCGATGACTGTCGGAAACGAATTTGAAAACAAAAAGCAAGTCACGGCAATAGTCGATATTTTTGTAGACACCACCAAAGTTGAAGAGGTAATCGGGGAACTGTGTCTGCTCGACTCGGTCGAAGAGGCTTATGAAGTGACAGGAGAATTTGATATAGCCACTGTTGTTAGTTCCAAAAGTATAGAAGAATTCCGGGACACCCTAAAGAACAAGATAATGAAAATTCCCGGGGTTAAAAGTGTAGTCAGCTCCATAGTTCTGAGCGCTGCAAAAGGCCCTAGAGTCAAACCCGTTTCTCTGGAAAATAGAAAACGGTAAGTTGATCCTCCCTTGGATCATTTCTTTGTTAATTTGAATATGGAGACAATATTATGCACTGTGAATACGATATTAAAGGAATTCGATATATTTTTTATAATATATTAAATAAAATGCTTTATGGGCCCAGAATTTTCAGGGGCCTTGCAAGTTCTCATGTCCATGAAAGCACATTATTAAGCTATTTTGTTAGAAGGGAGGGAAAACCTTCATGATAGGGGTCGCTTATCTCCTCATAACATTACTGGTCTGGTCCATTATAGTTTCTCTTGCATGGGGACTTTCCAGATACTTGAAAAAAGTGTATGAAAATGAAAAGACTTTTCTCGATAAGCTCCTGAATCCGTTTGAAAATTTTATCTACAGTTTGCTTGGAACTGATCCTGGCAAGAATATGGGCTGGAAAGAATATTTTCTCAGCCTTTTTATTTTCAATATTTTTACTGCAGCCATAGCCTTTGTGATTCTTATTTTTCAGGGAGTTCTTCCCCTTAATCCCATGAAGTTTCCTGGAATGAGCTGGTCCCTGGCTTTGAATACAGTTATGTCCTTCTCTTCAAACACCAATCTGCAGCATTACGGAGGTGGAACAACACTATCTTATCTGGGGCAGATGACAGCAATACAGTTCCTCCAGTTCACATCTGCTGCCTCAGGCATGGTTGTGGCGGTAGCCATATTCCGTGGTTTTGCAGGGAGAAATGAAGGGGGCACGGGACTTGGGAATTTCTATTCGGACATGCTGAAGTCAATGACCCGTGTACTTCTGCCATTGACTCTTGTCCTTTCAATTATTCTCATTGGCCTGGGAGTGCCTCAGAGCCTGGCAGGTTACAGCAATGTCACGACTCTGTCAGGTTTCCAGGAACTCATAAAAGTGGGCCCAGTTGCCTCCCTTGTTTCAATAATGCAACTGGGAACAAATGGAGGAGGTTATTTTGGGGCAAACTCAGCATACCCCTTCGCTAACCCAAGTCCGCTCACTAACTACATTGAACTTGGGGCAATGATGCTCCTGCCCACAGCTATGCTGTTCCTTTTCGGCAGAATGATTAGAAAGCAGGGAGAAGGAAGAAGCTTATTCATCGCCTCTTATGGCCTGTATGCAATTGACCTTGCAATTGCCCTTATTCCTGTTACCACTCTTGGTGCAGGAATGGAGACCAGACTTGGAGGATACTCTCCCGTGCTTTACACTGTCACCACCACAGCTTTCACAACAGGTTCTGTGAACACCTCTCTGGCAGCGATGCACCCCCTGGTTATCCTTGCAGCATTGATGGGCATGATGATTCAGGCAACTCCAGGAGGAATTGGAGTTGGAGCTATGTATATGCTCATGTATGTGCTAATAACAGTCTTTATAGTAGGCCTAATGGCGGGCAGAACCCCGGAATACCTGGGAGCCAAGATTAATGCAAGCGATGTGAAACTTGCAATGATTGCGTTCCTAGCCCACCCCATTATTATTCTTGTTCCCACAGCACTGGCCTACGCAACAGGTGCGGTTCATGCCATAGGACTTGGAAATGGGCCTGTAGGTTTCACACAGATTTTATATGAGTTTACTTCAGCGGCTGCAAACAACGGATCAGACTTTCTTGGGTCGCAGGGAAACACTGTTTTCTTCAATGTTTCCACAGGAATAGTGATGTGGGCCGGCCGCTTCATTCCAATAGTGATTATGCTGGCAATTGCAGGGAGAATGTTGGAGAAGAAGAGGAGTTCAGAAATTGCTCTCAGAACAGACAATTTCATCTTCCCGGCCATCCTGATAATGAGCATCCTTATTCTGGCAGTCCTGACATTCTTCCCGTTCCTGGCGGTTGGCCCGATTCTTATGCATTTGGAGGGGGTAAGAAATGCTCTATGATTCAAATGAAAAAGAAGTAAGAACGACAAAAACAAATGAGAGGGAACCCGTAAACTGGGGTTATGTAATCAGGGATTCCGTTGGAAGACTCATTCCTCACAGGCTCATTCGGAACCCGGTAATGTTTGTTGTAGAACTTTCATTTTTTGTTGTGCTGCTTATGACACTGGTTCCAGGTGCTTTTCCAAACCTTGCACACCAGAGCGACCGGTTTTTTTATGCCTATGTAGCTGCGATACTCTTTGTTACCGTGTGGTTCAGCACCATATCGGATTCCTTTGCGGAAGCCAGATCAAGAGCGACCGCGGCCAACCTTAAGAAACTAGAGAAGGAGGGAATCGCAAAGAGAATACGGGAAGACGAAACCCATGTAAGGACCATAGATGCCGTGAAATCCTCCACTCTGAGAAAAGGAGACATGATACTCATTGAGAAGGGTGATCAGGTGCCTATTGATGCAGAAGTTTCAGAGGGCATAGCCATGGTGGATGAGTCCCTTCTAACCGGTGAATCCGCAGGTGTAAGAAAATCCAAGGGTGACACTGTTATCGGCGGCTCCACAATTGTAAGTGACTCAATTGTTGCAGTTGTCAATGTGAACCCTGATGAAACATACATCAGCAAGCTGGTGAAGATGGTTGAATCTTCCGAAAGACCAAAGACTCCCAATGAGGTTGCATTGTCCATACTTCTGCTGGGTCTTACTGGAGTGTTCACAATAATACTGGTTGCACTTATTGCACTTTCACTGCTCCTTAATCTCGGCGCGGATCTGTCTGTTCTCATTGCACTTTATGTCTGCCTCTTGCCAACAACCATAGGGGCGTTACTGCCCGCAATTGGCATTTCAGGGATTACAAGAATGTCCAGGAACAGTATAATTGCAAAGTCTGGAAAAGCAATAGAGACTGCAGGTGATGCAGATGTCATACTTCTGGATAAAACCGGTACCATAACTGTTGGCAACAGGCTTGCATATGAATTTATTCCCATTGGGACACACACCGAAAGGGAACTGGCTGAGGCGGCGTTCCTTTCATCATGGAATGATGATACGCCTGAAGGAAGGAGCATAGTGGAACTTGCTTTCCAGAAGGAATTTATTCCCAGAGAATACGATGCACTCAGGGAAGGGGTTCATGAGGAGTTCAGTGCTGTTACCAGGAGAAGCGGTATAACCCTGGTTGATTCTGATGATTTCACTCTCCCCAAGGGAGGAAGGGAATTTTTCCAGAGACACCGGTTCAGGAAAAAATTCGAACTACAGACCCATATGAAGGAAGATACCACGATACTCAAAGGTGCACCTGATGCAATTAAGGAATCTTCAGAGAAAGTCCCTGAAAACTATGATGAGACCGTAACCGGGATAACATCAGCAGGAGGAACGCCAATTGCTGTTTCTTCAAATGGAGATGTGCTTGGCATAATTTACTTCAAAGATGTGATAAAACAGGGCATAAGGGAAAGAATTCTTGGCATAAAAAAGATGGGGATAAGACCCGTTATGATAACAGGCGATCACTCCCTAACCGCAAAAAGTATAGCAGGAGAGGTCGGCATAGACGAATTCGTGTCTCAGGCAAAACCTGAGACAAAATACCAGAAAGTGAAGGATGAACAGTCGGAGAACAGGATTGTCGCAATGATCGGCGATGGTACAAACGACGCCCCGGCACTGGCGGCTGCGGATGTTGGACTTGCAATGGCATCCGGAACATTTGCCGCAAAGGATGCAGCCAATATGGTGGATCTTGAATCGGATCCCTCAAAAATCATAGATGTTGTAATGCTGGGAAAACAGCTTCTCATGACCAGAGGTGCAGTTACAACATTCAGTATCACCAATGATGTGGCCAAGTACTTTGCAATAGTTCCAGTAATGTTTGCAAGCATTCCCGCACTCGGGGCACTGAACATACTGGGCCTTACACCTCACATAGCAGTTCTTTCCGCACTGATCTTTAATGCGATGGTTATCCCGGCACTTATACCCATAGCCCTCAGGGGAACCAAATTCAAGCCCCAGAGCACTTTGAGGATTTTCCTGAAGAATCTCTTTATCTACGGTATAGGAGGAGTTCTTCTGCCATTCGCTGCAATCAAGATCATTGCAGTAATCTTAGTCTTTACAGGAGGTATACTATGAAAGTAGGAAAAATGATTTCAGGAACATTGCGCATGGCACTTATCCTGGTAGTGATCTGTGGATTCCTTTATCCTGTTGTTGTAACAGGAATAGGGCAGACTGTGTTTCCTTACCAGTCCAATGGGGAATTGGCACACTTAAACAATTCAACGGTAGGCTCGTACCTCATTGGACAGAGCTCGAACAATTCGAGGTACCTGTTCAATGTAAGAAATGATTCTGCCTCCGGCGTTGATCCGGATATCACCGTGGCAAGTGCATTGGTACAGGCAAACACCATACACAATACAACGAATATTTCGCTGGCATACCTTGAAGGGCTCATAAAGAACAATACACACTACTCAATGTTCTTCTTTGGAACACCGTATGTTGACTCTCTCTACCTGAACATACAGATCATAGATCACTTCCACAACACAATATCTGCCTATGGAAAAATCTACAATGCCACAAAGAGCTGATTTTTAAAATTTCATTTTTTAATTATCATAAGAAACGGGAGGTTTTTATTTCCCGTGTTGTTTATTTCAAAGGAAAAATACTGTATTTAACAAATGTCACAGATGCATAGTTTTCTGTGATTTTTTCGGTAATCGCTATACCCCATGAAGGAGATTCGGTATCACGCCAAATTCCATAAGGGGAAGTATTTCAAGGATTATTCCAGCAATTGTGGTATCCGTTGCGATACTCTATGCTGCAAATTATTTCTTTCATTCATGTCGAAGAGTTATCCTGTCCTCACGGTTATCTTCCATACATTCATGATGCCATATCTGGAATAGTTGCCATCGTTTTGACAGTTGCAACAGTAAGGTTCATAGGACATCTAATTGGGAACATCTCCGAGAGAACCGAGGGGAAGAGGAATTGCAGAGGCCTTTTCATTATAATCCGAATTGTAATCTACGCCGTAGTTATATTCTGGTTCCTTTCCTCGATTGGAGTTAACCTTGAGGGTGCACTGGCTGGAGGGGCTATAGGTGGCGTAGTAATTGGTTTTGCTGTCCAGTCAGTGGTTTCCAACCTTCTCTCAGGTATTATGGTCGGCGGTGGGGATTTCATCAAGCCCGGAGATGTCATATCAGTTTATTCATGGCTTTTCGGCCAGACCATAACCGGAAGGGTGGAAGATGTGAAAGTTCTACACACAGGAATAAGGAACTCCATGGAGCAGATCATTATGCTTCAAAACACGACCCTTCTTTGCAGGGTCTGGAAACTTGGTATTCCTTTGAGACTAGCCATACTAAGATATTCATCATGGTTTGTTAGGAATATCCTGGCCGATCTGTAAGATATAAAGAAGATTTGCAACATCACAAGAATCTTCAGAATCTGGCGGTCAGAATACTTCCTCTTTCTGGGATCAAGGGAAACAATATTGTCTATGATCTCCGTAATCAGTAGGATATGCCCTCGAAGCATATCCCAATATTCTCATTTTGCTAATAATGCTCGACATCTGTCTGACATTTGATGAAATTTGAGACACCCTATTAATAATACACGAAAAGTTCATCATCACAAAAACAGGACAAAATCTCTCGCAAAGTCATTAAAATGTAGAATAAATGAGTTTGTCCAATTGGTGTCCTGTCTTTATCCTGCAGGACACTTTCACACTGCAACGTTAGAATCATCAGAATCAGGCATTCGACTTTTCTCCTTATCTACCTTTTCCTCACAGCCTGGGCACACCTTTGCAGTTAAGGCTCTTCTTGAAGGGGTTCCAATTAATGTCTTACAAAAATGATTGGCCCATTCAACCTTGGCTATGACAACTGTTTGTGCAGATGTCCTTGGATTGGATACTTCTGACTTTATGAGGAATATACGTTAATTGGCTAAACTTATCCATAAGTGCATAAATCAATCTGACGAAGATTGAAAGATCATATTTTATGCCTGGATGTATGCACAAAGAGTGTTAATATGAGCGAACAGAGCTCAAATATAGCCACAGAGTCTGAACTTCCAAGACATCTTTCATTCCGGGATGTCTTCTTTCTTTCCTTTGGCGGAATGTCGCCGCTACTGAGCCTGTTGACTTACGGAGCGGTCGCACTTTCCTATGGAGGTTTGCTTTCGCCACTGATAATGATAATTGGCACCCTGCTTGTGCTGATCAACGGTCTTGTGGTAATGCAACTGTCCAGAAGGTTCAGGACATCTGGAGGATACTATACTTATGCTTTTCAGGTTCTTTCAGAAAGGGTCGGTTTCAGCACTGGATGGGTGTACCTTTTCTATTCTTTGCTATTTGGCCTGGCATATGTGATCGGGGCAGTATATGTTGTTTCGGCAATTTTCGGATTCTCAGTATACCTGACACTTTTTGTCATTGTTTTGCCAGCATCTTTTTTCCTTATTGTTGGCATTAAGCCGTCGGCAAAATATGCGATCTATACAGGTATAATCGAAATAGGAATTATCCTGTTCATTATAGTCCTATCATTTTACCTGACCGGAGGTTCTGCGTATATACCGAGCCCTGGAACAACGCACATTACCGGAGGAACCTTTGCACTTGGCATCCTTTTCGCCATGGGAATTCCCACCGGCTATGGAGCGATTGCCCCCATTTCAGGAGAAGTAAAGAATGCAGAGAAAGTTGTGGGAAGATCTGCCATTTCGGTAATCCTTACCGGAGGATTGCTGGCAACTTTCTTCATCTACGCCATATCCAACCTGCTCCTCCAGAAGAATATATCAATTCCCTTCGGCAGTTCCGGGTTGCCTGTCCTTTCCATCCTTTCGGTGCACTTCTCCGTATACAGCAGGTACATAATTTATGCGGTGTCTATAGCAGCGATAAATGACGGGATCCTTGCAATCCTGTCCTTCGGATCTGCAGCTTCGAGAACCATATTCAGGATGGGTTTTGACAGGACTTTTCCTGCATTTTTTGCCAGGAAACTCAAGGAACAGCCCATAAATGCAAACTTAACCGTTTCCGCCGTCATAATAGTGATTCCCTCCATCATGCTGGGTTTCCTTCCCGCCTATGCCACTTTCATAATTCTTGGAACAATTGCTTCACTCGGAGGCCTTTTCATTCACATTATGGCAGGAGCATCGCTGATGAGGATCGGCATCCGCAGGGGCAGAAGGCTCATACTCAGGGGTTCAAAAGGCTTATTGCAATTCCTGGTCGACTATAAGGAGGCTATCCTGGCCGGGACAGCAGCCTTTATCACTTCAGTGGAACTAGTATATTCGGCTTATTCCACTCTGATCATATATTCGACTTTCTTCCTGGTCTGGATAGTTGCAGGTTACATAATCATGGACATAAGGGATATTGTGATGAGGACACCTTATTTAGCCAAGCTAACCAGGGGAGAAATTTCGGTAGCTGAAAGATTCAAGGATCTTACAAGCTTGAAAATAAGAAGCGCTCTTCCTGACGTGGTGGTAAGTATGGATGATTCAGTAAAGACCGCAATGGAAAAATGCGTATCCATGGACTCCCCCGGTGCCGCTGTGACCGATCAAAACTCCGTGCCTGTCGGCACCCTCATTCTGAGGGATGTCTTTATGCTCACCGAAAAGGATCTGAGTAGAATGAAGGTGAAAGACCTCTGGCTGGAACGTCCTGTGACCATAGGCAGGGAAAGTGACGTCATAGATATAATAAGGACATTCAAGGAGAGCAGGATCCCAATTCTTTCCATTGTTGACTCTCAAGGGAAATTTTCCGGTACGGTCCGGGAAAGAGAAGTCATCATGTCACTGGGAGGGATAGGGCAGGCACAGCAGACGGAAAATTCAGACATTTCGTCGCCTTGAATACAATGCATCAAACAACCCCCATCATTTGTCTGTATTAACCTTCTCTTAAGCAAAGGTAAAGAATTGTGCTGTTTCCTACCCAACAGTCATCTCTCTTAAAGGTCGACTCATCTTTAATGATCGTTCAAAAACAAATGTGAAAGATACTGCCATGATTATTGTTGCAAAAATGGCCACTGAGTATAATGTGCTGCTGATGAAGCCGTTCGAAAGTGCAATTGATGCTATGATGATTCCCACCGCCCCTCTTCCTCCAAATATGCCGAGAGAAACTCCTGGGGTGATATTCTTCATGTACCGCCTTGAAAACTGATAAGCTGCAAAGCCGCCAATTGAGGCTGTCACTACCACTAGAAATACAAGGTACGGAAGATGAGATACCGGAATAAGTGTCATTTCAAGTCCAGATATGCTGAAAAACAAAGGTATGAAGAAACTGGAGTTTATTCGCTGGAATGTTCTCTTCAATACTCCATAGGTCTGTTCTCCAACCGAATTCTGGTGGATTATCAGGCCGGAAAAGAAGGCTCCAAGGACAAATGTGATACCAATGAATTCAAAAAACGATGATACTGCAAGCCCCATAACAATGACAATTGCAAAAATTATGGCTTCTTTATGAGTTTCGCTAAGCCTGTTAAAACCCCTGACCAAGTGTTCCGATTTTGACTTCAGGAACATGTCAAGAAAGTACAGGCAAACTAAAAACACAGCAAATGAAATTGAGTCTATTGCTATGCTGAAGAGCGGCCTGTGGAATGAAACTAAGATTATGAAGGCTACTGTATCGCTCATTGCCACGCCACCTAGAAGTCTCATGCCGTCTTCCATTTTGATGAGACCTGATTTTACCAGTAGAACTGAAGTTATGGAAATTGAGGGAACACTCACAGATAGCGAAACGCTCACTGCTTCCAGATAAGGCAACTTGAAAAGATAGAAAGAGCCTAAGGACATCACGAGAAACGGAACTATAAAGGATGAAAGCGCAAAACTTGTTACATATCTGATATTCTTTGTAAATATATCCGCAGAAGCCTCAATCCCTATCTGGAGTATGATGAAAAAGAGCGCTAACAGGCTTATTGTGGAGAGTTCCGAGGTGGGAAAAATGAGCCCTGTAACTGCAGGCCCAAGTATTATGCCTGCAATGATCGCCCCCACAACCTCCGGAAGGCCAATGATATTGAACAGTTCTCCCAGACCTATGCCCACCACAAGGAGGAGAAGAATTGACGTTATGAGATCAGACATTTGAAGCTCTATCTTCCAGCGTATTTAAATAATTCCGATTTTATTCTTAAATTCTGTTTTGAAAACCACAGTTAAGTTATTGACGGAACTAAATGGTCTTTCCTCATCCCTTTATACGGCAACACTCGAAAACATGTTCTTGGTTTATAAAGGACATTAAGTTTTACCTTAAAAGTTAACGCATTCTTCTGTCAGAGACTATTCGATTTCAATGTAAACTTTAACTTTGTTAGGTTTTCCGTCTAAAGATTTCTTAGGAAGAACAACGTAAAATGTTCTGCCGTCTGGGGTCGAGCCTGAATACGATTTATATCCCGCCCATATTGGAGTCAACGCTGGCATAACTTCACTCTCGATCTTCATAATCAAATATAAGGGGAGCCTATTTTAATGTAATCAATGGTATCGCTTTCTCAATATAACTCATTCACTGGATCGAGAAATTAAACGCCTCAGAAAATGCAATTGTCTCATTTTTTATAACTTGTAGCGAAGAATAATTACTTTCCAAATAAGTTGGGGAAAAAGTATCTATTAAGTGAGGGCTAAAATATGGGCCATTTATTAAGTAAGTTCCATTTGTTCCAGAGTATATGCATATAGAATTTATGTGAACGGGGGCACCAATAAACGCACTTGGTTTTCCATAGCCTAAAACAGGAACTTTTGTCGTGTAGTCAATAGCAGTTTGGTATATTCCTCCCGGCACTTCCTTTTGGAGCTCCTGGAGACCGGTTTGGATCAGATTCTTTGCCAAAATTGGAGTTCCGGAAACTGTTGCGTTCATATACTGATTATAGAGATATATTGGGTAGAATCTTACTGTGTGCCCGTAGGCATTGAAAGTGAGGGGGTTAAATATTAGTCCCGGAGTGTTAGGAAAGACATCATTGGGATCTGAGCTGTGAGTCGATACACTCTTATTCAAATCCGTATATTTACTTAGCATTCCATAGATGCCCCAGGAATAAGTCGCACCTATTGGGCAGCCGTACCAAGATATGAGAAAAATTGCATCCTTGTTAGAAGAGAACATATCGTAGTTGGAAACTTTAACAAATTCCCCGGAGGGGATGTCTTTAAGAATAATGGGTTCAGGGCCATTTTCTTCACTCTGGTGATGGTAAACGAAATACGACAGCGTGACTGTTACAAGTAATACTGTCAGAACAACTGTAATTACTCTCAGCCATTTTCTAAAGTATTTATTAAAAAAGTTATTAAAAAATTTATTGAGTTTCATTGATAACTGAACCTAAGCTGTGATTTTCATGTCCAAAAGCACACCGTTCGCTATGTAGTCATTGTAAACTCTTGTGTGCCCTCCATTTGTGAGTTGTCTTGCTGTGACGACATCGTATACAGCGTAGTGTCCATTATGCAGGGTTATGCTAGTTACCGGAATCCATGTGTTATTTACGGGATCAAATATGCTCATCCCATAGTTCACTTTTCCCAGTACCAACCATTCCGTTGAGCCGTTAGCCAGCTTAACAAATACTGGTTGATCTCCCATCCCAGATATGTATACCTGGTGGTTTAGCTCCAGCACGTTCGAAACATTGGTTTCCGTTACTTTCGAAACAGTAGACTCTATCAAACTACCATTTGAAGTGTCGTAGGACAAGGCTTTCATTCCCGGTTGCAGGTCCTGAACAGGGATTTGCGTTCCATTCGCCAAGGTGATCTCAGTTCCATTTAGAACACAACCGCCACCCCCACCACCCGAACCTCCTGAACCAGAACTTACCTGATAGGCATATACTTCAACCCCCAACATTGGAACGCTTCCAGTGTAACCATTGGTCAGGTCATACTGTGAACCCGACAAAATTACATATGTATTTATGTCATAATTGGTAGGAGCATCATATTGCACGTATCCACTGGATGAAGAGAAACCACTACCAAACTGTAGTGTGCCGAACAAGAGTCCTACTACAGCTAACCCAACACCTATTGGTGTGAAAGGCGGGAAAGACATCAATATTGCGCCCAACCCTATCCCAAAGCTAATCCAAGAGGTGTCCGTACTAGTATACTGCTCTACAAGGGTTTGCGAAGATAACTGATAAAATTGTGATCCAATGTTTCCAATGCCCTGTCCTGCTTGCCCGGAAGTTTGCTGGTGCCAAGTGTTAAAGCCTTCGATGTTACTTATGGGATCTGTTATACCAAATGTTGTATTGCTTTGAATATTACTAGAAGTCCCAATGAGTTGTACGTTGACTATCCCTACATCATAGAAGTACTCATCCATGGGAGTAGCACCATAGCAGTCTACGTACCATAGAGAGTAGTTTGCGCCTTCTACGGATGCGTTTATGTAAACATAACCCGTGGAATCGGTGCTTGAAGAATAAACCATTTCACCAGAGTTGAAACTATAAACGCTGCCTGAGCTGGTCGAGTATCCAGATCCTCCGGCATTGTACTGAGCACTCGAGGTGCTTCCGGGATTCAACGCAAAGCCCACGTTATAGTTTAAGGTTGTGGCAGCATTCGCATTAATATAGGCTTGAGCGTCACCGTATATGTAGG
>JAJZOK010000129.1 GCA_021811525.1 Thermoplasmata archaeon
AGGTAGTTGGTGCTAGATTTGCTCTCGGTGTGGATGATACCCTGGTTAATCATGTCTGAAATGACCTGCCTAGTATTTTCCTGCTTGCTCTTTCTCCCCGATAAAAACATTGAAAGTTCGGCGCTCTCGTTTTCCAGGAGGTAGAATATGATATCCCGGGAAAATTTATTTCTCAGGAAATAAAGAATTTTCCTGTCGTTGAATCCCGTGTTATTCAGGAGAAAATATCTCTTGAGCTTGCCATCTTTCTTGATAGATATTTTCTCCATCCGTTCAAGCTGGTAGATGTGGTATTCAACCTGGCCAACTGCTGCTCCTGATTTTCTCTGGATTTCCCTGAAATGGATACCCGGGTTTTCAGATATTATCTGTTCGATGAAATCCCTGAGAGAACCCTGATTATGCAATATCTAACTACCCCGCACAACCCCATAATAGAAGAGTAGGAGAACAGCTATGTTAGATACCATCAGGACAGCTGTGTTTGAAATTGGAAGCGCCAGCAGTCCGAACCCAACAAGAATTAGGAGGACACCGTCAAAGAGAATGATGAGGAAAACTATCATTATGTAAAGGAACATCCGCATACCGGATTTCCTGTAGGCACGCCCGCCCACTGCTAGCAAGAATGCTGCGAGAATCACGGAAAGCCCCATCAAATAAAAATCGATATTTTCCATTTAAATACGTATGTTAGTTGGATATAAAATTTCTGCTTATTTTTGGACTTTCCATAAAAGTCATTTGGCTATCTCCCTTGCTCTCCGTTAATGAGCCCGCCTAAACAAAAATTTTATTTTATTCAGAATGCTGGTAATATCCCCTTTTTGGAAAAAATCCCTTACTTCTAAGGCAATGTTGGAAAGAGTACCTTCCTTACAGATAAGGAAAAAAGCTCAATTCCACCTTATAAAAATCAATTGAAGGAGACTGCAAATCCAAACTCATTCATTTCTTTCCTCATCTTATCCCTGTATTCCCTGTCCCCTATTACCTTGGAGACCTTTAGAGTCTTCAGGCTCTTCCTGGCTGAGAAACCAGCAGCAAGCTTCCCGTCCTTTACCATTATGTAGAGGTTCGTAGTGCCAAGCTGCCTCTTGATATAATCCTGGAAGTAAAGAATGATGATGTCCTTGGGAATCATGATCCTGGAGTCTCCGCCCTTGAATTTCAGCGCAGCAGGATTAATGTAAAGCAGGCGCTGGAACCCTGGTATGACACCTTTAATGGCTTTTCCTGATTTTATGAGCTGTTCAATGTTCTTGAAGAAATTCTGGTCCATTGGTCGTCCAGTGGTCTCCTCGTACCTCTTTGCGTCTATGAAGCCCATATTCTTCAGCATTGCCTTCACCAGGATATCGACCGCCTCCCCTTTCTTGAACTTCTCGGGAACGAAAACGTAGCGCCGGTCCGAATCTTTTGCAATGACACAGTCTTCGTAGAGTGACTTCAGGTTGCTCCTTACCCCCAGTACATCCCTGCGCAGGTGCGTAATGATTTCAGCCTCGGTGGCCCCTCCGTACTCCATGATTACATGGACTATTCTCTGGTCTGTTTCGTTGAGTTCTCTGGCTTTTATGGCCCTGTATATAGATATGGTCTCCATGGTTGCCATGGCCTGTACACCAAATGGTCCCGCAAAATTATATAGCAACCTGGACTGGAAGTAGTTGCGGAGCAGGGCATTCCTAAGGCCCATGTATGATGCTTCCACCTCATTCCTTATGCCAAGGTGGAATTCCTTTAGCTTTTCAAAGACCACTGAGTCCGTGTTCCTTTGTGCATTGGAGATTGCATAAGAGAACAGGCCTTCCTCCTCCATATCCAATATGCTTGCATCACCAAGCAGAAGCGCTCCAGCTTTATCTGTAAAGCCAGCATCCTTTCCGTAAGGTGAGACATTCTCTGGAAGAGATGAAATGAAAATCTCCTGGCAACTATGGTTCCTGGCAAGCTCCTTGACTGAAGCGAAGAAACTTTCAGGTGAAGATATGGAACCTGTAAGGTTTGAAATCCAGAGAACACCGTCGTTGTATGCAACGGTAAGGGTAGCCTCCTCCTTTCCCTTTGACACATAAATTGAATTGTAATCTATCTCGTTGAGATACTTTCTTCCAAAGTAAATCTCTAACGGATCGGTGACCGGGACAATAACACCCCTCTTGAGGTCCCCATTGAGTTTCCTGCTGCCATAATAGAGGTCATTCCTGATATACTTGGGCTTTTCCTCCAATGACTTTATGGTTTCGCCCATGTATGCCCAGAAGCTATGTTCTAGCTCACGCTTTGCCACAGGGCCGTATTTCCCAACCAGAACCTTTACGCTCTTCTGTACGTCTCCCCGTTCTCTGGAGCCGTAAAGAATGGAATACTTCCCGTCCAATGATCTTGAAACGGAGACCCTGAATTCAAGAGCTCGGATGATCTGCCTGACGACTTTTACTGGGTTCCCTGATCTTTCGGCTATGTCATCATCTGTGTTGTGCCCGTTCTCAATGTGCTTGAGAATCTGGAGTTCCTCATCCTTGAAAGGCTCGTATCTCAGGTTGTAAAGAGCTTCAGTGAGCCAGTCAGATGCATACGACATCCGGTTCTTCACAAATCTTCCCAGGTGGACTTTTCGGTCTTGCATCAATTTCTCAATTTTATCACCGGAGTAATCGGCGCACCTCGCCTGGATACTCTCTATGCTGTAAGCATAACCATACTTCTCGAAATAATCGGAAACAGTCTCAACTTCAGAGGAGAAATCTGCCACCCTCAGTTCAAGCTCGTTGCTTTCACCCCGGCCAAGCAGTGCATCGAGATCTGGCTTGAGGATATACTGCCTTGCAAATACCGGGGTAATATAATCGTTCACAAGTGTGCCTTCCTCAACAAGCCTATTCAGGCCCTCAGACAAAAGAGTCTGGTCTATGGGGAGCCTTATGGATATCTCATCTATGGTAAGCGGGCCATAGCTCCCGATAACTAGTATAAGGGCCCTGTCCACTGCCTCTTCTACATCTGGTTGCTCAACATAGAGGTCGTTTTTCATATAGGAATTGTTTCCATCCTTGAGGGTGCGCCTGATGGAATACCAAGATTCCAGCCTGGTAAGGGAATCCTTCAACTCACCTTCTTCCATCTCCAGGGCTTTCTTGAGTTCACCGAATGTATGGTTTTCAACCGCATCAAAAACCGTCTGTGTGGAGACATCCATTTTTTCATCTGCACGGAAGAGTCTTCTTATTACAGGATAGTTGTCTATATGAGCCCAACCCGGCCCTCTCACATAGACCGAAACAATGGCATCCTCACCAATAAGATCCTCAGTAATATCAGAGACGCCTACCTGAGCATATGGGAATGGGCTATTGAACCTGTTCCTGAATGGGTCGAAGACCAGAAAATGCCTCGCGAAGTCTTCATAGCTCTGCTTGTCGGTTATCTGAGGAACTTTTGATTTGTAGTACTGGTCGACTGTAGACTGATCCTGAATCAGGAACCTGATCTCCTGTGAACCATATATTTTGTCCAGTATTCTTCCCTGCAGTTCCTTGAGAAGCTTGGATCTGTCTTCCATGAGGACCATGTCAGAAACACCGGCGAGAATTAGCCCATATGAGAAGGGGCTTGTCTCGGCCCGGTAATCTAGTATTTTGAAATTCTTGCCTTCAATTACTTCCTTAACGTAATTCAGTGCCCTTGGTACATCCATCATGTCATTCATGATTTCATGGTATGTTTCCTTGATAACGGGAAAATTCTTCATTCCCTCAAGGGTTTTTAGGAGTTTGTCGCTCCTCAGCTGCTGCCTCACTACGGAAATGTCGTATCCCTTGTACTTCCTCAGCACCATGAGGGACCTGGCAGCACAGTGCCTGAACCTCTGCTTGAATACTTCCGTGTTGCTGATGGAACGGGCAACAATTTCCTCAAAGTTTTTTGAACTGATAAGCGGAACTATTTCCTTAATTGGTATCTTCTTCTGGACTGTAAGGATGAAACCATCATCTGTAACAGTGATCCTTGTGTTGGTTGAAAACTGGTTGGACATTGCCTGTCCATAGGCTCGGGAAAGCGCGTCGTTGACTCTCCGGCCAAGTGGAATGTGGAAAATAACGCTATAGAGGCCGGACGAATCTGTGTATCCCTCAACGAGCAGATGGTCTTCAGTGGGAACGTCGAACTTTGCCTGAGTTCTGATGTACGATATCATGCTGGTTGCGCCGTTCTCGTCCAGCCGATAATCGTCCATAAGCCATTTCTTTATATCTTCTCCATCTTCAATGCGCCTGAGGGCTTCTTTCCTGAACTCGCCCACAAGGACACCGAGATCATAACTTCTTGGAAGCATCTCACCTGTCCATGACGGGACAGTGGGCCTCATTCCTGTTGCATCCCTGACATAGACCCTGTTCCTTACACTTCTCTGGAACATGTATGTCCTTGCACCAAGCACAAAGATATCGCCCTGCTTCAGCCGCTCCACAAATTTGTCACTGAGCTGCCCAAGGTGCCTGCCTTTTTCACTTATGACCTGATAGTCCGCTTCTTCAGGGATTGTGCCAATGTTCATGAAATAGATCATCCTGGTGCTCTTCTTCTTGCCGAATGTCTTTTCTACCTCATCGTACCATATTTTGCTATAAATTACGTTGTCCTCAATCTTTCCAGACAGGTAATTTATGGTTTCCATGAAGTCCTCGAATGGAAGCTGGTGGAAACTGTATGAATTCCTGATTATGTTGTATGCTTCCTCAATTTTCCATGGCCTTTCAAGCGACATACCGACAACAACCTGGGAAAGGACGTCGAGTGAGTTGGTTGGAACTACAACTTTGTCGATCTCACGGTCGTAAGCAGCCTTTGTGAGAACTGAACATTCCATCAGGTCATCAAGGTCAAATACAAGAAATCTGCCGGTGGAGAGATCGTTAATGTTGTGTCCGGACCTCCCGATCCTCTGGAGACCTTTTGATACAGATTTCGGGCTGCCGATCTGTACTACAAGGTCGATGTAGCCGATGTCAATGCCGAGTTCCAGTGACGTTGATGTGATCACACATCTCAGTTCGCCATTCTTGAGCTTGTTCTCTACTTCCAGCCTGGTTTCCTTTCCGAGGGATGAATGGTGGGCCTCAATGCTTTCTATTCCCCTGGCCTTGAGCCGCATTGCAACATGCTCGGTACCACTCCTTGTATTTGTGAAGATAAGGGTGGTCTTGTGCTCATTGACCATTTCAGTGAGGATTTCATACATCCTGTCGTTGGCTACTTCATAACTTGTTTTGGTGAGGTCGTTAACGGGTGTAATGGTCCTCAGGTCAAGGAATTTCTTGGTGTCAACTTCAATAATCTTGAAAGGCCTCTGTTCTTCTCCCTGATAACCGCACAGGTATGTGCCAATGAGTTCCAGAGGGGCCTGAGTGGCTGACAGCCCTATTCTGATGAAATCCTTGTTTACCGATGACAGGCGCTCTAGGTTAGCAGCAAGGAGTGAACCACGCTTTGTGGCTGAAATTTCATGTATCTCATCGATTATGAGCCACCTGAGATCCATGAGCTTTTCCCTGAATTTGGGGGCAGAGAGGGCAAGGGAAAAAGATTCTGGCGTGGTGATGAGTATGTGGGGAGGCTTTCTCAGCATCTTCTGCCTCTCGTTCTGGGGAGTGTCGCCAGACCTTACCGCAGCCCTGATCTTGGGAAGCTTCTCTCCTTCCTTTTCAGCCAGTTCATAAATCTGGTCCAACGGTGCATTGAGGTTCTTATTTATATCATTTGCAAGAGCCTTGAGGGGACTAATGTAAAGGCAGTAAATGCGGTCTTCAAGTTCATTCTTTCTTGATAGCCCGAAAAGTTCGTTGATTACCGCAAGGAATCCTGTAAGAGTCTTGCCCGTTCCTGTTGGGCTTGAAACAAGAACATTTTCCCTGTTGTGTATGAGAGGAATAGCCTTTCGTTGAGGTTCAGTGAGATCCAGATATCTTTCATTGAACCATCTTGATATCAATGGATCGAGAAAGGGAAGATGATCTTCAACTTTGAACTCTTTATTACTAGGCTGCTCCATTGTCGATAATCTTGGTCATAGTGGGAGAGGCTATTTAACGATTGTGCAGAATAATTGTGGCAGTAGTGCAGATCTATGTATTCAGCGGTGAGAACTGTTATAGCTGTACTTTGCTAGATTCCTCAAAAAATCATCTAGGATTTTCTGGCCGGAATAGGTATCTCTTAGGACTTCCCTGTAGAATTCTATTGCCTTGTCATAATCATGAACATTTATCGGTTTTGGAACACCATCTTTCCCACCCAGGGCGAAGGAATATTTGACGGGGTCTTTGAAAGACGGCTCACTTCCGAAAATGAGCTCAGCAAGGTATGAAATGGCCCTAACTGTGGATTTCCCTATTCCTTTCATGAATGCAAGTTCCTCAAAATCCTTGGGCTGGTACTCATAAAGGGCTCGCATCTTTTCCCAATTTATCCTGTAATCCATCCTCAGCACGGGTGAACTGTCTGTATAATTGTCAAGCGTACTCTGATTGCTCTCCCTCAACCTGGCAAAGTATTGGCGCGGATTATCCCTGACTATTTCCACCATGCTTCCCCTGTGATCACGACTTTCTGATGCAGAGAGGTCCAGTACAGACGGTTGCATGATGTGGCTGGATATGCCATTTCTTGCATCATTCAGGAAATCCATTGAAGCTTTGTTTATCCAGTGGTATCTCCTAGCCATTCGCAGTTCTGGGCTCATGCCCTGCTGCACCACTACCCACTTCCCACTGGCGTCCAATATGAGGAACTGCATGTAGAGGTCAAAACCATCCTGGAGCAGCGTTTGATCAACTTTTGCAACTCTCCGGACATCTTCCCTGATCTTGCCAGCCTTAGAATCTGAAATAACTCCTTCCTTTACTATGGCATCGAATTCCGAACCCATGCTTCCAAGCTTTTTTCCCTTTCCTCCAAGAATAAAGATGTCCTCATTCTTCTTATGGTAAAATTCTTTGAGGGCATTCAGAGTCGCTGTTGTGGTTCCGCTGGAATTCCAGTCGAAGCCTATTGCAAGTGATAAGGAGTGGAACCAGAATGGATCTGAGAAATTCTCAAGGAGCCTGTCAACTCCAAATTTTTCCCTGATTGTTTCGGAGACTATGCCCCCCAACTTCACCATCCTTTTGTAGAGGTATTCCGGGGGGTGCCCGTAATGCAGCGGAAGAATGGCAGAACCTCTCTTCTCCATTGGAATACACCAATGATTTGCATTATTAACACTTTCCCGGGTATTATTGAAACTGTATGTATAACCTGTTTACATGGTCTGGTACTTTCATTGACAAGAGCCGATTTATCATGGATATTCTGAAATCATTTTATTTCATAACTGCGTACGGTTTACCATGGCAGAATTTCAATGCTACCAGTGCAACACGAAAGTGAAGACGGGTGAGAAATTTACCTTCACCAAGAAGGGCTCAGTCCATTTTGATTGTTTCATTTCAGAGAGAAGGAAGGAAGTTCCTCTGGAAAAACAGGAGAAACTCAGAGTGTTTTCCATCATACTTGATCTAGAGCTCCAGCTCCTGCTTGGACATCTATCCATAAAAGATATTCCAGAGGATACTAAGGAAGCGGCGAGGCTGAAATACAAAGACATCGAAAAAGCCTGTGGCGAAACTACGAGATTGATATCAGAGCTCTGAAGCGGCACTGATTCAACAAAATTTCTTTTTTTTACGGTTGTGACCTATAATTAATGGCACAAGGCATTAAGAATTTAAACTGTAGATAATAATTCTGAAAAAAATTGTAAAATGGAAGATTACTCTCCCTTGGCTGGTTTCTTGGACTTGCCCTTTGCAGCAGGTTCCTTTGGTTTTTCTTCCGCAGTTTCTGCCTTCTTAGCTCCGGCTTTTGGCTTGGATTCCTTGGGCTTTTCCTCTTTTGGTTTCTCTTCCTTTGGTTCTTCAGCCTTTGTGGCTGCCTCTGCATGAGGCGCTTCCACTGGTTTGTGTTCCTTGAGGTGTTTTGCCTCCTTGAACTTGCCTTCCTTTTTGAACTCGGTGTAGCTACATTTTCCGCATGCAAATCTGTCCTTATGCTCAGCAAGGAAAATTCCTGGTCCACATCTTGGGCAGAATCTCCTCTGCCTTACGAGTTTTGAATCCTGCACAAGGTAGATTTCTCTCTTGATCATTGGGCTCCCTCTGCTCCTTCCTTGCTCTTGAGACCATTCCTCAACAGTTCATAATCCGGTTCATAGAGCATTGCGCTCTCCTTGTCCTTATAGATTTTTGAATAGCCTTTGACTTCATTGAGCCCTGTTTCCTGGAGATTCTTGTCAACAACAACAAGCTCCTTGTTGGCACCTGAGTTTTTAGCTATGAGCTCTTTTATCTTCTCCCTGCTGGGAGTAGGTTCGTTTTTGAAAGTAATTCTGTACTGAAGCTCCTTCCTGTGCAAGAGCTTGTTTTCCTTTTCGTTCTCTATTTTCAATTCTGGCATCTGACTTCCATCCTTTCAATCATTTGGGTGACCAAATTCTTAACTTCTAGGTTTACCGGTATGCAGGCCATGCCCACATCAGGGATTCCGTAAGTTACCACTGTATTTAAGTCTGAATAAAAAATTATTGGTATAACTGCGAGGTCTTCCTCACCGTCAACTTCTATCCTCCCGCCATTTCCTTTCACTAGGGACTGAATCAACAGAAAGAGGTCATGGCTCAGGGTGGCGGGATCATTCTTTATCCGGTGGGACCCTGGAACGCTGGGAAATTCTCCTTCAATTCCTCTCTTGGTCTTCAGGTCTACTATTTCAATAAAGGGGCTAATGCCAGCTTTATGCAGTACAGCAGTGGTAACGTCGCCAACTGCAATGATCTTTGCACCAGGATATTGGTTTAAAATGATCTCAGGTGTGCAGATCACACCATTGTTTCTGGCTATTTCTTCCCTAATCTGTTCACTTATGACGAACTCATTGCCTGACTTTAATTGCATAGCTGCCAGGCTCCGGGATAGCCGCCCTTCCTGCAATGGCTGAAAGTTTTGGTTCCCCTATTATTATAAAACCAAACCATTCTGTGGTGGTTTTCTCTTCGCCATGAATGGGGCAATTTTTTTCCGTAGTGATGAGTTTGCATTTCTTGCAAGCTCTGTAAATCTGCTTCATATTGTCTAGTTCTCCACTTTCTCTCTCTTTCTGTTGAGCCAGTCAAGTTTGGCAAGGCCAAGCTGCTTCATTGTGAATCCGATCTTGCTGTCCTCGACAGAAGATGAACTGAGATTCAGTGCGACAATCCTTACCCGTACCTTGTCGCCTACCTTAATGTCCCTCTTTGTGTCTTTACCTATGAACCTCTGGTTGGCAAGGTCAACATCAATCCTGTCATCCATTATCTGGCTCTTGTGGAGAAGCCCCTCAAATGGACCGAACCTTATGAAGGCGCCAAAGTTTTGTATTGATACAACGACACCTTCCACTATCTCCTGCATTTCAGGATAATATGCAAGTGCCTTGAAATGAACGCTCTGATAGACGCCACCATCCCCATGAACAATGGCTCCGTCACCTATCTTGTCTACATCGATGACTGAAACTATGTAGCACTTCCCAAGGATTCTCGTGTCATCCTTCTCGTCCTTGAAATCTATGAATCTGCCTTCCAGTGAGGTCTTAGCCACATCTAGCACGGCCTGGGTGTAATCCTGCCCCAATTTCTCAGGAGGTATCCTCGTAATGTAATCATCCTCAACTACAACATACATTCTGCATCTTCTCCACGACAGGAAATTCTAACACTGGCACTGCACAAACTGGCTTTACTTTATAAACTTGGGCAACAGCAAAGCAGAGGGCATTCCTGTGCTACATACTTCCTACGGAGTATCTTTCCCGATTGATTAAATCGATATTAAGATTGTGATTTGTAAAATCCAATAATTCTTGGTCTCCCGCGATAAGTGAAAACGCATTGCATTGACAGGGACGAAAGGAAAAAATGAAGTCCCTGAGCCAGAGCATAATCTGGATATATTCGCCCCTCTAAGATTAATAAGCAGTAGTGAGATTTAACTAGCATGCAGAAAACGATGGAACCTGAAATTTATGACCTCCTGAGAGAATCAGTCAGGGAGTTCGTTTCAAGGGAAGTCCTGCCCGTAGCCTCAAAGGTCGACCAGGCGGATGAATTTCCACTTGACCTGTTCAAGAAAATGGGAAAGTTAGGTTTCCTAGGCGTTACAATACCAGAGCAGTACGGAGGTTCAGGGATGGATTACCGCGCACAGGCGATAATAGAAGAGGAGCTTGGCTACGCATCTGCATCCCTTGCTCTGTCATACGGAGCCCACAGCAACCTCTGTCTGGACAACATGTACAGAAACGGTTCAGAATTCATAAGGGAAAATTTTGTTCCAAAACTTGCTTCTGGTGAATGGGTAGGCTCCCTTGGACTCACAGAACCTAGTTCGGGGTCCGATGCTCTCGCCATGAAATCCAGGGCTGAGATTAAAGGTGACCATTATATCCTGTCCGGCAGCAAGACTTTTATCACAAACGCCCCCTATGCTGACTTGGTACTTGCATACGCACGAACTGGAGATGAATTCACAGCATTTGCCGTTCCCACAAATATAGATGGTTTCACCCGCGGAAAGAAATTCGATAAGATGGGCATGAGGGGTTCCCCAACGGGTGAAATATTCTTTGATTCCATTAAGCTTGGAAATGAGATGGTTGTCGGGAAGCCTGGACAGGGCAAGAGCATCATACTTAGCGGACTGAATTCCGAAAGGGTAATCCTATCTTTCATCTTTATTGGGGTGTCAAAAAGGGCTTTAGAACTTGCCCTGAAATATTCCACTGAGAGGAAGCAGTCAGGTAAATTCCTTCATGAGTTTCAGCTTATAGAGGAAAAGCTTGCCTACATGTACACTAGGTACCAGACAAGCAAGCTTCTTGCTGAAAGGGCTCTTGATAATTTAGACAAAGATCCGTTTGATTCACTTGGTGCCGCCGCTGCGATCATGCACGCATCTGAAACGTCTGAGTTCATTGCGCGTGAGGCCATACAGATCTTAGGTGGGATTGGCTACGTAAAAGATTCTGAGGTCGAACGGCTTCTCAGGGACGCAATTCTTGGCCAGATAGGTGCTGGTACAACAGAAATCAGGAAACACCTCATTGCTTCCGCCCTCGTTAAAAAGTATAAGAGGGAGGATAAAATACCCAATTTATAATGAAATGCATCGTTTGCGGGACTAAGGAAGCATCAATACACAGTCAGTGTGAGGATTGCTACCTTAAGCATATCCAGGTAACCGGCACAGGTTCCATAGAGGTTACAATTTGCCCCAAGTGCGAAGCATTCAAGATAGGGAATAACTGGTCAAAGGGAAAGATGGAGCAGCAACTTTCCAGGAAGATAGTTGCACATCTTGAGTCTAAAGATCCCAATGTAACTCTTGAAGTGGAAAACAACTCAGTGGTCCTGAAGCGCCTGGAAGGAAAAATAGAATTTCTCTTTGACATCAAAACTGAAGGCCAGAAAATGGGAGGGTATCCCATGAATGTCCCTTCAAGGATTCTGCTTAACAGCTGCCCAACCTGCAACAAGATATCCGGGTCCTATTATGAGTCCATCATACAGCTCCGAACTCTTACTGCCGAATATTCTCCAATCATAGACAAGGTCCTGGACGGAATATCCGGGATGCTGCAGAAAATGCACAACAACGAGACAGATTCCTTTGTTTCCAAAATAGAGCCCATAAAAGGGGGTGTTGACATATACCTTGGCAAGAAAAATGACGGGATAAAAGTCTCAAAATATATCCATGACCATTATTTCTCTGACACCACCAGAACAAAGAAGCTTGCAGGCAGGAGGGAGGGCGGAGACTTCTACCGGTACACTTTCCTTGTGAGACTTTTCAATCTCCCACCCGGGGCAATAATATGGGGTAAGGACAAGACCTACATACTTGAGAAAGTTGGCGCAAATTCACTTACGGTAATCGACCCGGCAAACGAGAAGCGTTATGACCTTCTGCAAAATGACTTTAATACAGGCTCATATTCGTACTCCCAGGATAATGTCGAAAGCAGAAAGTTCATTGTTGTGTCCAGTGAAAACAATGAAAGCACCATAATGGACAATGAGAATTTTGCAATATACACGGTTAAGGGCAAATATCAAGGCGAAGTCAAGGCCTTCAACTATAAAGGAAAATTCATAGTCTCGTTAACCCATTGATTAAGGAAAATGACCTTTTCATGGACTTTTTCAGCTATGCAATTAACCGTAAGTTAATTGTTATTTCAGCCCATATTGTGCATGAGAGATATGAGAATTAAAGCTGAATGGCATAAGCTGACTAAGGTTATGATGCACAGGCCCGGCACTGAGATAGATTATGCAATGCTGTCCCCCAGGCCTTTTCTCTTCGAAAGGCCTTACAAAACAAGAGTTGCCATTGAAGAACACCAGGAACTTGAGGAAAC
>JAJZOK010000123.1 GCA_021811525.1 Thermoplasmata archaeon
ACAAAAAAATATGCATGAGATGCGATGCCAGAAATTCACCCAGAGCACTCAAATGCAGAAAATGCGGTTACACTGGCCTTAGACTAAAAGCGAAGGAGAGAAGAGGCGGGCAGTAAACGGACTCTGATAGTTCCCCCAGGGTAGCCATCATACGAATGGAAGGAACCAACAATGAATACGAAGCCTTCCAGTCATTCAAAAGAGTTGGCGTTGAGCCAAGTTACGTTCACGTAAATGAGCTCAGGAGAAAATCAGTTTCCCTTGAAGACTTTTCCTCGATTTTTCTGCCTGGCGGCTTTTCTGCCGGCGATTATATCAGGGCAGGCGTGATTCTCGCAAATAGGATTGCAAGTTCCTCCCTGCCTGATCTGATAAAATTTATAGACACGGGAAAGCCAGTCATAGGAGTGTGCAATGGCTTCCAGGTTCTGTGCGAACTTGGATTCCTTCCTGGGTGGAACTATGAGAACCAGAGGGAAATAGTGCTCGGCCAGAACACTTCCAACAGGTATGAATGCCGATACACTTACATAAAAATCACTTCAAAGAACAAGATTTTTGCAAGCTTTTTCAAAGAAGGAGAACCATATCTTGTTCCAGTGGCACATGCAGAGGGCAAGATCCAGATACAAAAGAAAGGGGGAAATCTAGAAAGGCTTTTGGAACAGGACCAGGTCCTTTTCAGGTACTCTGACCCAAATGGGAACTTTGGCACATATCCATGGAACCCAAACGGTTCCGATCATGACATCGCCGCAATATCAAATGAGGGTGGAAATGTCATAGGGCTTATGCCTCATCCTGAAAGAATGTTCTACAGGTACAGGAATGCAGACAAGGCCATCTTTGGGGAACCAGCCATAGGAGAAATCTTCTTCAAGGCCATCAAACAATATATTGCAAAAATAGGCTACTGAGTCAAAAGGAATTCCCGGGCTTTTTCCTTGAATTCCTCCAAGGTTCCGTCATTCACTATCATATGGTCGGCAAGCGAGATTGTCCTTCCTATACCCCAGCCAAGTTCCCTGTCGTCTCTCTGCTCGAGTTCCGGCTCATTCTTCACGTCATCGATCCTGTTTCTCTTCAGAATTCTCCTCAGTCGCTCATCACGGTTGGTATAGATGGCTATAACAACTGCATCAACAAAATGGGACTTGAAGTACTCCAGTTCCTCCATGTTCCTGAGACCATCAACCACTGTCTTTTCTGGATTAGATATATTCTCGCTGGTTCTCTTGGCCCAAATATCCATCCCTTTTTCAAGTCTCTCTCTTGTTGCGAATGCGCCAATTTCCTTGTCAACCATTTTAATCCCGGATCTGCTGGCATAGGCCTTTACAGTATCCCCCATGTGAACATCTTTGAATCCCAGTAACTTTGCCACTTTCACGAATTCGTCTTTCCCGGAGCCGGGCATTCCTGTAACTATTATCACAGAGTTCACCTGAAGAGGAACCCCATTCCGCCTTCAGCCCTTGATTCTTCATCTTTGATCATTTTGTAGACTTCCTCAGCCTTGGATTTCTCAAGCAGCGTCAAATTGTCCTTGAAAAGTTCAGAAAGTCTCCTGTTCGCTTCCTCGCTGCCTTCATAAAGCAGAAGAATTTTGTCATTGTCTAGCCCGAACGATGCGGTATCCTTCTCAGTGATTGCCTGCCTGCCGATAATGTCATCCGCCAGCATTTTGGCAATTGCAGGTTTGTCGCTCTTCTTGAGCAAATAAAGTGCGTACACAATCCATGAGTATGCTACCGTTAAAAATATTAATGGTTATTGTACCAACCCATAATATTTAGAGAACGGAGGCATTTTTTACATATTCCATGGATTTATTAAAATTCTTTTAAATAAATAATAAATTTGGGAATATTATAACAGTCATATTTATAAACTTTGAACGCAATAATATTGATTAAAAACAGTTATCTAATAAAACTTTTTAATTGGCTGAGCATCCTGACCGGATAACCCTATGGACCTAAGCTTAACTATCGGCGGCCCTCAAGGGGGAGGCATAGATACCTCTTCCAATATGATAAACAGGGCCTTTGCAGAAGCTGGATATAATGTCTTTGGAGTTAGAGAATACCACTCTAACATAAAGGGGAGACACAGTTACAACCACTTGAGGGTAAAAGAGGAACGCCCGCGCTCCTTGAAGTACCCAGTTGACATTTTAGTTGCACTTGATCCCGACACAATCTTCGAACATCTCGAAGACATTGGTGAGGGCACAAAGATCATTTATGACAAATCTTTTGAAACATCTGATCTCGCCCAGGCTAGACTCATTATGAGAGACACCGCGAGGAGAATTAAGGATACCCTTGACTCTGCCTCTGTTCCCAACACAATAAAAGGTGCTCTGGAGTTGGCAAAGAAGAAGGGGGGAATCCCCATGGCAATACCATTCAGTGAAGTTGTTACCACGGCAATTTCGGAGGGGCCAGCCAGCAGGTACTTCAACACCCTTGGTTCCGCGATTACGCTTTCAATTGCTGGGCTTGATCAGAAATTCGCTGAAGAGGCAATAAAACAGGTGTTTTCAAGCAAACCGAAAGCAGTTGAGGAGAATGTGAAAGTAGTTGCTGGAGCGTACGAATATGCTAAGGAGAATGGCTTTGCTGGAAAGCAGCTTAAAGTCCTGCCCAAGATAAAAAGACTCCTTCTTACCGGAAACGATGGTGCTGCAATGGGCAAACTGATGGGGGGCCTAAGATTCCAGACTTATTACCCCATTACCCCTGCAAGTGATGAAAGTTCAATCATGGAAGAACACGAGCACCTGAAGTACGTAAAGACTGAACAGAACAAACTCAGGGAAGGCGGGGTTGTTGTTGTGCAGACTGAGGATGAAATTTCAGCTGTCACGATGGCACAAGGCGCTGCCCTGACCGGCTCTAGGTCATCCACTGCTACCAGTGGGCCCGGTTTCTCTCTCATGGCGGAAGGAATATCCTTTGCAGGAATGGATGAAGTCCCGATTGTCATAACACTGTACCAGAGAGGAGGTCCAAGCACAGGCCTGCCTACAAGGAACGGGCAATCTGACCTCCTGTTTGCAATGAACACCGGACACGGGGAATTCCCAAGAATGGTCATATCATCTGGCGATGTGGAAGAATGCATATACGACTCCATGAGGGCATTAAACTATGCTCACAGGTACCAGTTGCCAGTTATACACCTCATTGACAAGAATCTTGCAAACACTACCGATCTTGTCCCGGACATAGATCTGAAAAAGGTCAAGGTGAACCAGGCAGTGAGACCCACCACCACTAGACTGAGCTTCAAGAGATATAATCTTGACACTGAGACCGGAATTTCTGAAATGGGATACTTTGGAAATGATGTCTTCTGGATGACAGGCGATGAACACGATGAGATAGGGCATGTCACAGAGGACCCATTGGTCAGGGATATGCAGATGAGGAAGAGGTTCAGGAAGCTTGAAACTGCACTCAATGAAATACCAGTTGAAGAGATGGCCCAGCTTCTTGGGGAAAAGAACGCTGATGTAACATTCATTACGTGGGGGAGCCAGAAAGGCCCCATACTTGACGTCATAGATGACCTCAAGGAAGAGGGTATAAAGGCAAACCTGCTTTACATAAAGATGTTTGAGCCATTCCCTGAAGACTTCGTCAAGCAGATTCTAGGCAAGGCGAAGCTGGTCATTAACGTGGAGAGCAACATGCTTGCACAGGCAGCAAAAATAATAAAGCTCAACACAGGAATTGACATCCAGAACAACATCCTGAAATACAACGGAAGACACATGACTGAAGATGAAATTTTTAAAGCCGCCAAGGAAATAATTAGCGGAAAAGGAAAGAACTTAGTAGAGGTGTTAGAAAATGGCGCATAATTTTAAAAGTGATATTGCAGTAGACTGGTGCCCGGGATGCGGGGATTTCGGTATCCTCACATCGATTACCCAGGCCCTTTCTGAACTGAATCTCGACCCAAAGAATGTTATTGCAACATCAGGAATAGGTTGCTCAGGAAAAACCCCGCATTATCTCAATATTGCAGGCGTTCACACCCTCCATGGCAGGTCAATACCATTTGCTACCGGCATAAAACTCTCAAACCCTAACCTGAAAGTTATCGTGCCAGGCGGAGATGGAGACATGCTGGGAATAGGTGCTGGCCACTTTGTAGCAGAGGGCAGGAGAAACAGCGGTCTCACCATAATGATATTCGACAATGAAGTATACGGCCTGACCAAGGGACAGGCTGCACCGACAATGGCCCTTGGCGAAAAGACGAAAAGCCTTGCAAGGGCAAACGTTTTCACCAAGGTCAATCCAATCACACTAGCCCTTACTGCCGGTTATTCCTTCGTTGCAAGAGGCTTCTCCTTCGATATGAAGCAGCTCAAGGAAATCATAAAGACTGCCATTCTCCACGAGGGATCCTCGGTAATTGATATCCTCCAGCCCTGCCCCACTTACAACAACATCAACACAATGGAATGGTACAGGCAGAGAGTGTACAAGCTTGATGATGATAAGACATGGGACCCGGTGATCACCCCTGGCAACGAAGCCCAGGCAACTGAAAAATTCCAGAAAGCCTACGAGAGGGGAAGTGAGTGGGGAGACAGGATACCCACAGGCATCTTCTATGACAACAGGACAATTCCAAGTTTCCACAAGAGGCTTAATGAATTTGTCCCAAGCTATTACTCAAATCCGCCTGCTACTCAGATTGTAACAGGTTCGGACGGGTACACTCCAATAGATGTGGAAGCAACTTTCCCGGAAAAGATTATACACTAAATTTCTCTTTTTTATTCCCAATTTTAATTTTTTAATTCTAACACAATTAAGGCACTATAGTGAGGAAATTATACCAGACAGTGCAAGATATATGAAGAGTACACCGAAGAATCCAAGGGACAGAACGCTGAACATTTTTATGGCATATCTCACCTTTGCGCCATATCTGACTGATGCCTTGTATATCAATGTAGCAATGAAAAATACCCATGCCAGGATCCCAACGAACAGGAAGACTATAGTCAGATAACCAAATTTCTGGAACACGCTTAGACCCGCTGTAAACCACCAGCCAATCTGCATGGGGTTGATCAGGCCAATGGTGAGGCCCGCAACATATCCTGATCCTTCCGTAGCCTTTGCCTCGCCTGTTTCTCTTGATCGGTATATTGCTACGGAAAGGTAAAAGAAGAAAATAGAGCCCAGGATGAATATATAATTGTTGAACCTGGAAATATTTGTAACTTGACCGAAAACAAGAATGACAATCATTAGGATAAAATCTGCAGTCATTGCCCCGAGGCCAACTGAAATTCCATTCCATATGGATCTGGTAGCCCTGTCGACAAGAATCGCCGTAACTGGCCCTGGAGGCCCGGCCAGTGATACGCCAAGGAGAATTCCCAGCAAGGCAAGCAGATATATTACCAACGCGATCTACATCGGGATGTGCATCCTGCCATTAAATTTAATGCGGGAAACTGCATTTCTTGAGAGAGGAAGAGAATGATCAAACCTGACTTTACCGGAAAAGAGAAGATCCTACAATTCCTGGAATGCACTGATGCTGAGGTCTTAAATTCATTCGAACAGGCTTCAAAGATTGTTGAATATGTGGAATCCCGAATAGGCGGAAAGAATTACTGGCAGGTTTCAGGATCGGAACTTTGCTGGCTTTATACAGGTGTCAAGATGATGAGGGCACCACTAGTTGCAGAAACAGGTGTAGGCCCCGGAAGTACTTCGACTGCAATTTTAGATGCTTCTTCAGAATTCAGGGGAAGGCTCTTCAGTTTTGACCTGGGACAGAAGTACGGTGAAGATGAGGAAATGCCAGTTGGGTTCCTCGTTCCTGAGAAGTTCAGGGATCGGTGGTCACTGGTTCTTGGAGACACAAAGAATACCCTGGAAAGCAAATTAAGCTATTTCGGCCCATTTGATATCTTTTTCCACGATTCGGAACACACCTATGAGCATGTAACGTGGGAACTTGAAACCGCACTGAAAAACCTGAGGAAAAAATTCCTCATTGTTGTTGATAACTATGACTGGACCACAGCACCCGATGATTTCGCTGAAAAACATGGTCTCACACTGGTGAAAGTTGCGGACGACATGTGCTTCATCTTCAGGGAAAAATTCGTTTGATATTACTGGAAGTCAGCATCTGCAAAGTTTGAAAGCTTATTCTCCAGTTCACGGTCTGTGAGGTTTCTTTCCTCCTTATTCCCAAAAACATTTTCAAAACGGGACTGCCTCACGATTCTAGACCCCTGGAACATGGAAAGGTTCTCGTCTTCCAGCAGGTGTTTTTTGAATAGGTCAAGCTGCCCCATGACCTTTATGAATCTTGTTCGTCCGTATCTTCCCATGCTTCTAGTGGTAGCGGAAAGAAGGCCGAAGTCTTCCAGTTCAGAAAGGATGTCGCTTACCCTCCGGCTTGTAAGAGACATGAAACCCAGTTCATTGCATATGTTCCTGTAGTTCTCATATATCTCACCAGTTATCATGAGCTTGCTGCTCAGTTCCTGTGTGACAACGGCGCTCAGTAGAACAATTTTGCTCTGCAGCGGGAGTGTCTTAATGGCTTCCTTTACCACATCCATTTCAAACTTGTCCCTGGCCTCATAAATTTCCTTGTCAGTGATGGTCTTCCTGCTCTCTCGCATAGCTATCTCTATGGATATTCTCATGAGATCAAGTGCTTTTCGCGCATCCCCGTGCTCCTGTGCACCCAGTGCAGCACAAAGGTTGATAGCTGATTCCTCAACCACATTTGCTTTTACCACGCCCTTAAGCCGGAAGGAAATGATATCTCTGAGGTCGGAGGCGTTATATGGCGAGAAAAGAATGCTTTCCTGGTTCATTCTGCTTCTTATCCTCGGTTCCAGGCCGTCGAGAATGTTTGCGTCATTTGTAATGCCAATGAGGGAAGTCCTGGATGAAGTGGAATCATCGATTACCTTGAGCAGTACATAAAGTGAATCTCCGCCATTCTTCTGGAGGAGCCTGTCAATTTCGTCAAGGACAAGCACATAATATCCGCCTTTTCCGTTTATCCTCGCAATAAGCTCGCTGTAGATTCTGTCCAGTGGCCACCCCATGGGCGGGATGAGATCATCTTTGCCTTCGGACAGCTCGTTTACAAGAGTGGTGAGTATGGAATAAGGTGAATCATGAACCTGGCAGTTTACAAAGCAGACTCTCACCTTCTCCCCTGCTGCTTCAGACAGCATTTTTGTAACATATTGTGTTGTGGAAGTCTTGCCGGTCCCGGTCTTGCCATATATGAGAATATTGGATGGCCTGGAATTGCGCATGATGCTGCTCAGTATCCGTACAATATGATCAATTTCAGTTTCCCTGTGGGGAAAAGATTCAGGTACATATGAACCGCTTAAACGCCCGAGATCACCTGCCAGCAGGTCAGAAGAACCTGAATATTTTGAAAATAAATTCATGCGATTACCGGTAAATTACGCATAGGGGTTGGGAGTACTAAAAGGTTTTTTGACCAGAAACATAAA
Source organism: Thermoplasmata archaeon (assembly GCA_021811525.1). Next base: position 7,535 of record JAJZOK010000123.1, read on the forward strand.
CCAATACTTGATCAAAAGCTTAATCTGCAGCATAAGGCATGACGGGTGCCTTTTCATGTTCCATTATGACCCCAACCAGGTAAAGTGAGCCTGCAACGAGCACAAAATCAGAAGTTGCAATTGCCTTTTCATACGCTTCCAATGGGTCGTCAATGACCACTGGATCCTTGAAGATCCCTTCGGCCATTTTAGCCAGTGTGCCTGCTGGAATTGCCCTCAATGGCTCATCAGGTGTGGTGAATATTGCCTTTCCTGAAATCATCCGCATTATTCTGAGGAAAGAGAAAGCGTCCTTGTCTGAAAGCATTCCAAGCAGTAATGTGGGGGACTTTACCTTGAGTTTTTCCATTGAAATTCTAAGTGCGTTGGCGGCAGGGGGGTTGTGGGCGCCGTCAACCATGACTACAGGATCCTTCCTGACAATATCCATCCTTCCGGGCCATCTAGTTCTTGAGATCCCCTTTTCGATTTCCTTCTCGCTGAATGTGTCCGCTTCCGAATTTTCAACAGCAAGTATGGCGGTACATATGTTTCCAGGCTGAAAACGGCCAACCATTGAAGTGTCTATTCTGTATTCGCTTGAAGGTGTGCTTAAATTAAACCTGCTTCCACGTAAATCCTGCTCCAGTTCGGTGATCCTGCAGACTGACGGAGAATGTATGAAAGATGAGTTCCTGGAATCCGCAATCTTTCTTACGGTTTCGATCACTTCCCTCTTGGTGTCACCCAGTACAACCGGCCTGCCAGGTTTCACAATTCCAGCTTTTTCACTGGCAATGGATGTCAGCGAGCACCCTAGTTTGTCTGCATGCTCGTATCCCACCTGAGTAATAACGCTAACCTCAGGTTCAATTATGTTTGTCGAGTCAAGCCTTCCACCGAGCCCGACCTCTATACTCGCATATTTGACATTCTTGTCTGCGAAGTGCTGAAATGCCATGATTGTTGAAGCCTCGAAGAAAGTAGGATTCCTGTTTTTGGCGGAAAGTTCCTCTATCAAAGGCCTGTTTCCCTGTATGAACTTAATTATCTCTTCATCCGTAATTTGTTCCCTTCCTGCAATTATTCTCTCATTGAACTTTATAAGATGGGGGGATGTGTAGAGGCCAGTGTTATCTTTCTCCATGAGAATATTGTAAATGTAAGCCGAAGTGGAACCTTTTCCGTTGGTGCCTGCTATATGAAAAGAGCGGAAGTTGTTCTGTGGGTTCCCCATCAACTGGGCAAATTCCCTTGTTGCCGAAAGATCCAGCTTTATACCTTCCCTGTAAAGCCCATAAAGAAACTTCAGATCCGGAGAAAACACGAGAGCCAATGGTTTGCCTAATCAAATAGTTATTCTACAAAGAAGGGGACTACATTTGCATTTTTGGTACAGGCTTCCTTGAAGTTGTTGAGCATTGCGGTTAAGGCAATTAAATAAATATTCCAGAGTATTCAAGAATCGATGGACACCAAATTGCTATATCTCGAAGATCAGTATCAAAAAGAAGCCACTGGAAAAGCTTTGTGGCATGAATTCACAGATTTGATAGTTGATCAGTCGGTTTTTTATCCTACCAGCGAGGGGCAGCCAAATGATAGAGGCCATGTGTACATAGACGGAACTGAGTACATTATAGTGGATACCTGGTCAGATGGAGACAGTATCCACCTTATGTCCCATGACACTTTCCCAGACGACATTAACGGAAAAGAGGTAAAACAGGTTCTTGACTGGGACGTGAGGTACCTTCACATGAGGTTCAGAACTGCATTGAAGATACTCAGTGGCCTTGCATACAAGATGTACGGGGCAACAATGAGGATTAACCAGACCTATGATGACAATGCATGGGTAGACCTTGAACTTGAAGAAATTACCAAGGAACAAGTGGATGAACTCTTTGCTGAAGCCAACAAGGTAGCTAGTTCTAATGCAGACACAAGTTTTTCCTATATGAGCAGGGAAGATTTCCTTAAAAATGAGGAAATGATGAAATTATGCAAAGCAAGAGTACCAGATTACGAAAAGATCAGGATACTTCACCTAAATGGCATTCCCGACCAGATGGAATTCGGTACTAATGTAAAGAACACCAGTGAGATAGGCGAGATTGAGTTCAAGACTAACCTTGTCAAGGGAAAAATAAGCAGAAGAATAAACATAACGCTGAAGTAAGGAGATTTGCCAATGCCTGAGACTGATGAAAAACGGACACCCGGGGAATTGATCCTGACCTATTCTGGCCTGGTGCTGATTTTCGTCTCATTCATAACATTTCTTTATCTTATCATACCAGTTTTTTCAAGTCCGGACAAGATAACTGCACTGGGAGACAAGGTTTCAGGCTTTTCGGGCCTTAATTTCAACGCTTCTACTGTTTACCTAATTGTAATCCTTACTATTTTCTTTACGATTTTTGCCATTTATTCACTGTTCTACAGAAACGAAAACCTGTCCATGGGATTTTCAAGGGAGAAAAACAGGAAATTCTATGGCTATCTTATGATATATATTCTAGTCCAGCTGGTCCTTTCAGAACTCATTACTTATTTTGTGCCAAGTTACACAAATGAATTTCCATTTAATGAATCAGGGCCAATCCAGAACTTTATCTTCTCCTACCAGACCCTTCTGGAAGCTGCACTTTACGAACTGCTCCCAATTACCATTGCAGCGGTGATCATCAGCAAAATGCATGGTACTCCCCTGTCTGAAGGCATAAAATTCTACAAGATGAGCGGCACAGAGAGACACGTCGTTTCCGTTGTCATATCCGTTGCAGCTTCTTTTCTAGTTTCAGGAAGCATTTTGACATTCATCACCGCGTTCTTTTCCCTTCTGGTTTTGAACGAAATATTCCTGAATTTAGGCTTCCTCAAAGCATACCTAACAAATTTTGCTGTTGCCATGACCAATGTAACTGCCTTCCTTATTTCCGGCAACGCAGCTCTTAGTGTAATATTGCCACTTTTCCTCTTTTTCCTCGGTTTTCTTGGTGTGTATTCACTGGTCCAGCTCGGGATAAAGGTTCCAAATGAGGCCCAGGATGTAAGCACCCCTTCTGCAATAGGAGAGGTTGTGGAACATGGAGTGGAACGGAAAGTGATATCTGAAATTGAGCCATTTGTAAAAAGCAGATGCCCTGAATGCGGACAGGCGACTTACCACATACTTCTCCCGAACTTGTCACTTAAGTGCACCAAGTGCGGCCATGAGCTTGACAAGGATGCAGTTGGGGAAAAGAATATTGTAATTGATGTCCGAAATCCTTCTAAATTCTGATTATTGCCATTTTCCTGATATCATGACTATGGCATAGGCAATGGGAACGATGAACATCAACAATATGGTGACTTTTCCAATATACTGGTAAAGAACGTCCTGTAACAGTGAACCTGCCATGAAGCCGGTTCCAAAGAACGTCTCATAATAGAATACTCCTCTCTTTACATCAGAAGAACCTGCGATATAAGACAAGACCTTGGACATGCTTATAGAAACCCCAAGCCCTGCTAGAACAACTGCAATGACAATGGTATAAATGTTCAGGAAAACACCAATCAATGCGGTTGGAACTATTAACAATGCAGAAAGCGCACTGTAAGTGGATATCTTAAGATCTCTAGAATAATTCAGTATTATGTACCCAATTGCAGCAACCACCCCATATAAAGAGATCACACCCCCTATTATCAGATAATTGAAGCCATGTGCCCTTAGGACGGGTTCCATTACGAAATAGATGAACCCGGAAAATATCCCTGCAAAGAAAAGTGATAGAAGGTAGATCCTCTTGACAGACTTTTCCGCATTTTTCACTGAAAGTATTCCCGGCCTTGGAGACGTCAATGCACCAACGATGAAAGCGGCCATGGAAACAAGGAACACTATCTCATAACCGCTTATCTGGAGAATGGCACCCATAAGTATAGGGGCCAGTGCATTTGGAATTCCCCATCCTGCAGAATACTTTTCTGCATTTCTGGCTCCGCTGAATGTCCCGAGGGAGATCTCCGTTGCAATCCACCAGGGTGCCTGTATTATACTGGCAATTATTGTAAGGGGAATGAAGTAGCTCCTGTAAAAGAAATAGAACAGAAGGGATAGGGCAGTAAGTGAAAGAAGTGGAATTATTGTGCCATATCTCAGCATCCTGTAGCCTGATTTCAGGTAGATAAATGACACTACCGGGAAAGGCAATGATGCCAGAAACCCTAATATCCCTATTACTACGTAAGAGTATCCTATGTTTTGCGCAAGCAGAGGAATGGCAAAACTAAGGCTGAACCATCCAGACCCAAAGGAGAGTGTGCTTATGAATAGTGAAAAGGAAGCATTTCTGGGTGAATTTGAAGGCACAACGGGGTAATGCAAGGAATGAGATAAATCTCACTTGGCACTTATTTACTGGATTTTATCGATCTTGACACCTTCGTCTTCGTAAAAAGCTATGATGTCGTCGTCTTTGAGGTTGAGCCTGCTGATAACCCTCTTAGGAAGTGTGATCCTGTAAGATGAACCCCTTGAGGATATGTGGGTAACATCAATTAATTTCTTTTTCTCCATGGTGGTAAATTGTTACCATAAATATAATGTTTATACCAAGTGCAATATTACCGCATCTTGGAAATAGGGTCACAAAGGGAAAATTACGACAATGACGGCACAGTTTATTCAGCAAATCGTTTAGTTTTTATATTCTGACCGGCTTTCGGATAGAATCTCCATGGTAACTAAACCAGCAAGAATGTACACTAAAATTTCAGGTCCAGCTTATACTAGGAAGGAGTTCATGGGAGGAGTACCCTACCCAAAGATTACGACTTTCATACAGGGGAATCAGAAGAGAGATTTCGAGATCGAACTCAGACTTGTTGCCAAGGAAGCTTGCCAGGTCAG
>JAJZOK010000100.1 GCA_021811525.1 Thermoplasmata archaeon
GAGAAACTCCCCTGAACCTGATCCATCTTAGGAACATGGTTCAGGTTACTGAGGCAGGAGGCACAATTATGCCCCCACTGCCGCCGCTTTACTTCGGCGAGAATGATATAACAAAGCTTGTTGACCTCACCGTGGGGAGGGTCCTAACCATGCTTGGGGTAGAGAACAATCTCATGAGGGAATGGGGCGTAGAAGGCAAGGAACCTTACGAAGACTGACGGCTCATGATGTATGCAGCAGTCTTTTCAAAACCAGCCTTGTAGTGCTCGTATATATTTTTCTGATCGAACAGAAGCTCAGATATGAATGGCGCCTTGTCAGAGTAGTCCTCCAGGACTTCCGTTGGAACCGCTCTGTATAGAACTTCATCATTTCTGCTGTCCCAGCCGCTTGCCTCATGGACTGATATCTTAAGGTATTCCACAGCGGGCTGTAACTGAAGAATGAGCGTCCCTTTCATATGCGTATGGAGAAACTGCTGGCTCCTGGTTCCCTTGTGCACAGCAAGGTAAAGCTCATGTTCACTGCCTGCGACCACCTGGTATGGTGACAGCAGAGCAATATGCGGAAAACCATCCGGATCTGAAGTAACCAGAAATATGGCGGAGTTCTTGCGGTTCCTGTTGTTGAAATGAAGAAAATCAACGGCTTTTTGGGGCAGCCTGTCTCCATAGGAGGTTGACATGCCTGAAAAGCCCTACTTTAATTAAAAAAATTTGGGTAGGCCTGAAAAATCAGACTTTCTCCCTCAGTTTTGAGAGCCTTTCCCCTATCTCATAGTGGTTGCCCTTGAGGATATCCTCAGCATCCTGCCTGAATTCATCAGGCCAGTATCCCAATTCATATCCGTACCATGGCTCAACGAGGTTAAGTTCAGGAAGGCCGAGTTCCTTCCACGTGTCCCTGGCTTTTTCCATGAAGTCCTTTCTTGGGAGTGACGTGGGGGGATAGGGGTATTTTATGGTGGCATCTATGAGGACGCCAGAGCTTCCAACACCGCCTGGGAACTCTTTTTCCTCGTGTGATGCGCCAGGGCTGTAAGCCGATGGGTCAAGCCCCGGCATCTTGCCTGTTATGATCCTCATGTCCCTTGCAGGCTGGACTCTCCAGCTCATTGCCCAGATGACTGAGTCAATGTTCCTTATGTCAATGTCTTCATCCACGACGATGAAGAATTTGCCCCATCTCGAGTCATAACCTGCTGCAAGGTTAAGGACCTGCCATGGGTGGGCCTTGTTAACCTTCTTTATCTTTATGACACACCACTGGGCCTGGCTCATTTCATGCCATGCAACATCTATGATTCCCGGTACCTTGGCATCGAACTTCAGGAACTTGTAGTAAACATTTTCCGATGAAATCTGCCTTACCTTGCTGCTCTCGCTGGGCGGGAACTGGCTCATGATGTGGACAAACGTAGCATTCTTCCTCATGGTTACTGCAGTGACATCGAATACTGGCCTGAGCCACACATCGGTCGCCATGTAGCCGGTATATTCCCCGAAGGCATTTCCTGGTTCCATGTACTCAGTTGAGATATATCCTTCAATGACAATGTCTGCATCTGCGGGCACCTCAATGTCAACAGTCTTTCCCCTTACGGTTTTGACCGGTTCACCTGAGAAACCACCGGCCACTGTCAGTTCGTCTACCCCGTATGGAATCTTCGCAGAAGCAGTGTAGAAATATGACGGCACTCCGCCAACGACCACTGCAGCGGGCATTGGCTTGCCAAGGTCTTTCCACTCTCTCCAGTGGATAATCCCCTGGTTTCCTCTGTTTATTTCCCATAGGAGCTTTCTCTTTCCAAAGACGTGCGCAGAGTAGTTTCCCATATTCTGAATTCCAGTCTTGGGAGATTTCGTGATAACCTGCGTTGAAGTCCTTATCTGCCCGCTGAAGCCAGGGAGCTCAACCGGCACAGGAAGTGCCTCAAGTCCGTTTCCATCAACATCGAGCTTGTCTCCCTCGATGACAATATCCTGGACCGGCCCCTTTTCAATATGCTCGGTGGGGACCGGATGAATCAGGGCATTCTCCCACTTCTTCTGAATTGCTTCCTTGGTTGGAGCCTCGCTCTTGAGGCCGAGCCCATATATTTCCATGGAAGAAGCATAAATGCCTGTGGCTACCTTTATATCGTATTTCCTGCCTTTAGCATCTGTAACATTCTCGAACAGGAAACCTCTTCTTTCTTTCTCAGGAAGCCCACGGTATTGTAGCCTGGCTAGCGGCGTTATATCGGACTCCTTTGAAACCTTCTTGTTGACCCTGAAGAGTTTCCCTGCTTTTTCAAGGGCAGATAGATAGTCATTCAGGTCCTTGTAATATTCTCCCATATTTCGGGGACATTAAATTCATATAAAGTTCTTTTTAGGACCGTAAATCCAATTTTTTCCTTTCTCAACTAAAATTTTGACACCATTCATGCAATAATTTTACAAAATGTCGATATTGCAGCTTTTTTCTTCAAAATGTATTTAACAATTGCCGAATTTGCCGGAAAAAAGGGGTTCAGTAGTTTGGGAAACTGTTTTAATAACACTAAGTATCCAATGTCAGGTTCGTGATTATGGTGGAAGTAACGAAGGACCTCAGGTCGTTCATTGAAGGCATAGAGAAGATTGGACTTCTAAAAACAGTGAAAGGTGCAGACTGGGACCTTGAAATAGGTGCGATTACAGATACAAACTCAAAGAGCAACAAGTATACCCTGCTCTTTGATGATGTAAAGGGCTATCCAAAGGGTTTCAGGGTTCTCACGGGTGCATTGCTGGATTCAAGGAGAGTTTCAACTGCACTTGGCCTTGACAACACAATGAACAACATGCAGCTCACCACTGCCATCAGGGACAGGCTGAGGAATGCAGCCAGCGACCACGAAAAGTACAAGCCGAAAGTAGTAGAATCTGCTCCTGTCCTTGAAAATATTGACAGGGGAGACAAGATTGATTTTTTCAAATTCCCAATACCAAAGTGGTTCAAGCATGATGGCGGAAGGTACATCGGAACAGCAGATGCGGTCATTACAAGGGACCCCGATATTGGATGGGTAAATGTTGGAACTTACAGGGTCATGGTCAAAAGCAAGAACAGCCTGGTAATGCTCATGGAAGCCTCCAGGCACGGGAGAACCCACTACCAGAAATACCTGGAGGCAGGCAAGCCATGCCCGGTTGCCATTTCGTTCGGGCATAATCCTGGCCTTAACTTGTTCTCTGCCAATGAAGTCCCTGAGGGGGTATCGGAATACAACTTCCTGGGAGCAGTGAGGCAGAAGCCGGTGGAAGTGTTCAACGGGCCGGTCACTGGGCTTCCAATTCCAGCGGACAGTGAAATCGCAATTGAAGGTTATATTACGGAAGAAAAGGCCGAGGAAGGGCCCCTTGGGGAATTCATGGGATACTACGCAGGAGGCAAGATGCTCAACCCTGTCATCAAGATTGAAGCGGTGTATTACAGAAATGAGCCAATACTCCTTGGCACATGCGCAGGAAAACCCCCATATGATTATTCCTATTTCAGGTGCCCCATAAGGGCAGCACTCATATGGAACGCTTTGGATTCTTCAGGAATCTCCGGTGTAAAGGGAGTATGGTGCCATGAGGAAGGCTATTCCAGGGCATTTACCACAGTATCCATAAAGCAGTCCTTTGGAGGCCAGGCCGTAATGGCCGGGCACATTGCATCACAGAGCAGGCCGGGTGCGGTTGCAGGCAGGTACACTGTTGTGGTGGATGATGACATAGACCCGTCCAACCTCAACGATGTGGTGTGGGCAATGTGTAGCAGAAACGATCCGGCCACTGGCATTGACATAATAAACAACACCATGGGCACTCCACTTGACCCAATTTCCAAGCATGTGGAGGGGAAGGATCTGCTTGAATACACAAGCTCAAGGGCCGTTATCTACGCAGTCAAACCTTTTGACAAGATAATAAAGAAGACCTTCCCCGACGTGGTAAAGCCCGATGAGGAAACTGACAAGAAGGTCAGGGAGAAATTTGCTGACCTCTTCACCGTCAAGAAATAGGCTTACTCCCACATTTTCCTTTTTTGCATATATTTCTAATTTATCCTGATTTTTTCCTATTAATAATACTGGGCTACAAGGCGATTATGACAATCCTATCACAAATAAAAAAAGAAAATTTTTTGGAAATTAGATGTTTAAAAATTACAGGGAAGTTATCTCAGTTCCCTTTGTTTCCTTGAGCCCGAAGTACCCTACCAGCTGGACTACTGCACCAACAAGCATTGCAATGGCCATTGCCATTCCAAGGTGAGCGATTCCACCCAGCGCCCCGTACAGGAATGGAATAACCAGTGGGGCAGAACCTCCTGCGACTCCCCTTCCCACCATGTAACCGAAGTTTGTGGCGGTGGAACGCATCTTCGTGGGGAAATGCTCACTGTACCATACACCGTATTCTGCTGATACGCCCTGCCCTATTGATACGAAGGTATATGCGTAAAACAGCGGGAACATTATGAGCCCGGCGTATGATATGTGTGCAATCACAGTGTACATGAAGGCTATGACAGAAACAAGGTAGAATGCACCAAAGACTATGGCAGTGGATTTCCTTCCGAACTTGTCAGCAGCCCATCCGTTGAGCACATAGAAAGGAACTGCAATGGCCTGTCCCAGGACAAGTATGAGTGTGAACTGATTTATCAGATATCCTATGGACTGTGTAAGGCCATATCCCACCACGAGAAGTGTCGGCATGAAACTGGCATATGAGAAGTATATGAACAGGTTGGCGCCACCAATGAGAAGTGCAAACCAGGCGTACCTTCTGTAATCCTTGTTCAGCAGCACCTGAATAATCGGAGACCTGACATCATAATCCTTTGGCAACTCTCCAGCTTTCCTCTTCCTGTTGTATTCGAGCCACTGTTTGGACTCAGGAAGCACGAATTTGACAACCGGCACTCCAACAAGCCCGATGACTCCCGCCACGACAAATGAGTATCTCCAGGACAGCGGGTTTCCGAATCCCAGTGCGGTTATGGCAATTCCGGCTGTAAGTGCACCAACGATGGAGCCGATGATGAAAACGCTCTGTAGCAGCCCTCCGCCGGTCGCTCTCGTCTTAGAGCTCCAGACTTCAGATATCTGGGCAAATCCAATGCCCCACTCTCCACCTATGCCAAGGCCCTCAATTGCCCTAAGGGTGTATAACTGCCATAGTTGGGTTACGCCTGCAGTTGCAAGAGTGGTGACTCCGAAAATCCCAATGGAGAGCATAAGCCCAACTTTTCGTCCGTACCTGTCTGCTACCCAGCCAAATAAGAGTCCTCCAAAAGCCGAGAACACAAGGCTGATAGTGAGAGCTACCGTAATAGGTGCCAAATCATGGGGGTTGCCTGTGAAATATAGCGCCAGGGGCGAAAACAGGTAACTGATGAGCACCAGATCGAATCCGTCGGCAAAGTGACCAAATAGTACACTTCCCAAGGAACCGTATCTCTCATTTTTTGTGTAAGTTACATTATCCGTCATAAATTCTAAACGTATGAACATACATGTATAAAAAACATATCATTCCATAATTTTGAGATATATGTCGGCAAATGTGTTATGTTCCCGAAATACTTACAAGCGCATTGAGGGAAATAGAGTTACTATCAGGTAATCTGAATTTTAGATGGTGAAAGTCCATGGAATGAACAAAAGGATATGGGAACCAAATTACTTATAACCAATAATCATCGGAAAAACATGCAAACAGGCAACTACGTAAGCATTGACAACAGGGACCTGTATTACGAAACCTCAGGTAGCGGATTTCCAGTGGTATTTCTTCATACAGCAGGCACAGACGGAAGGGTATGGAAGCACTTTGTGGAAAAGCTTCCCAGTGGCATACAGGCAATTGTGCCGGATCTGCCTGGGCACGGAAAATCATGGCCATGGGCAAACTGGAGGAAGTCGAGGGTAGACGTGGCTTTCTATGCGGACTCAATGGTCAAGCTCATCGAGGCCCTCAAGCTTGAAAAAGTTGTTATAGTTGGCTGCTCCATCGGTGCCGATATTTCCCTGATGCTTGCCAGATTGCTGGAAAAGAAAGTAGTTTTAAGCATAGCCATGGAAGGGGCAGCCAGGACCCATACTTTCCAGGAAGAGGTAATAATGAAGACTGAACCCGGAAATGTTGAGAGGGCGTTCGATTTCTGCGGCAGGAACGCGAAGAAGGAACACATCGAGGAGCTTATCTGGATCAGGAGTTCCAACAACAGGGACATCTATGTTACAGATCTGCTGGCCTGGAACAATTTTGACTACTCAAAGGAACTTCAGAATACTGGAACAAAGGTTATTCTCATGAGGGGAGAGGATGACCCTGTGGTCACGGAAAGCATGCTAGAAGATACTGTGAAAATAATGCGAAACAGCACAAAGCAGACTCTTGAGGGGCTGGGGCATTACCCAATGCTGGAGGATCCGGAACACCTAGCAAAGATACTTGTACCGTTGCTTTCCCAGTACATAAAGTAAAATTTATCCGGTTAAAATCAACGGCATTTTTCCTGTATGGTCAACAACTGTCGGAAAAATGCGAAAATTTATAACAAATTGCTCATGGAATATCCCATATGGACATGAAAGAAGGTATAAAACAGAAACTTGCCACCGCCAACAGGATCCTCGTGAACGAGAACCTAACTGAGCTGGGCAGGGGGCATGTATGCTACAAACTGGAGGAGGATCGCATAATGATACCTGGCCATCTTCACGATTTCCAGAGATCCATTGCTGACATTACTGCATCAGATATGGTTGTCATAGATTATGAAGGGAATGTTGTGGAAGGGCCATATCCCGAATCAATGCATGAATTCTGGTTTTATATTGAAGCCTTCAAGATGCGCAGCGAGTTGAAAGCAGCACTTCACACCCATGCCTTTTACGCAAACCTTCTCGCAATGTCCGGGCAGACACTGAAGTTTTCCTCAAGGGATACCTTTCCCTTTGTGGACGGCGTTCCAGTATTCGATGGCCTCCCTCTTTTCGTAAACACACAGGAAATGGGTCATAAGATGGCGCAAAAGCTTGGGAAAAGCAGGGCAATCATACACAGGGGCCATGGTGCCTTCGTAGTTGGGGAGAGCATAGAGGAAGCGGTTATAACTGCTGCAGCACTTGAAAGGGCAGCAAAGAAACAGGTAATGGCCTCATCCCTCGGTTCTTTGCTGGAGTACAGCATGGATGACATAATCAGGACAAACACCGACGAGATAAGAATGGAAGTGATTGACATTGACTGGGGTTACTTTGTGACAAGGCTCGAAAAGAGGGGGGTAAAGATTTGATCCAAATACAACCCTCCAATATGTTTAATTTTCCACATTTCTAAAAGACATAATTTGGTCAGTTCATTTCCACAGGCCACTGGGAAAGTGAGCCTATCCCGTTCTTATATTGTCATCGAGCAAACATTATTAGGCAAGTTGTTCCAAAAAATCTGGAATATGAAATCAGACTGGAAAATGCTGTTCTCAAAGATAATGTATTGGAAAAGATAGTTTAGGAGGTAGAGTGGAAGGTTCTACCCCCATTTTTCTGATATTAACCGTGTACCTTAATCTCTGAGAATAAATCACACCATATCAGGCATGGATTCAGTGGTCGATCTCTATCACCAATTAACCCAATCAGAAGACCTGGCTGGATAGGTCAGTCTTTAAAGCCAAAATAACACAGTCTCTGCTCGTTAACTATTAAAACATGATTGTTTATCCTGTGTTAATGAAGCTCAAGGTCAAAGGAATGGAAAAGATTGTGGATTTCAACCCAAGTGTTCTCATAATCGCCGGGTTTACAGGGAAAGATCGGGCTTCAGCCGAGGCCCATTTGAAAGAACTTGCTGAAATGGGAATACCCATTCCCGATGAAATTCCTTCCTTTTATCCCATTGAAAAGACTCTCGTCACACAAGGTGATTCCATAGTGGTTACATCATCAGAAAGTTCTGGAGAGGCCGAGCCGGTTCTCATCACCACAGGTGGAACACAATATATAGCTGTTGGAAGTGACCATACCGCAAGAGACCTTGAGAAAATAAGCATTGCAGAAAGCAAGGGTGCATGCAGCAAGCCGCTTTCTGGAGATGCCTTTGAAGTAGATTTCGTGAGGAAGAACTGGGATACCATGTCCCTGAGGTGCTACGTTGAAAGGAATGGAAAGATGGAACTCTACCAGGACGGGCTAGTATCTGGGCTCACACACATTGAGGAACTGGAGAAAAAACTTAAAAAAAGCAATCCTGAAATCGACATGTCAGAATCGGTAATGTTTCTGGGGACCGTCCCCCTGCTTACGGGCAATTTCGTTTACGGCAGTAGGTACAGGGTTGAACTCATAGAGACAGTGAGCGGCGAGAAGATAACACACGAATACGGAGTCAGCATTAGGAAAGGAGAGAACTGAAGAATGAGGGTAGGAAAGGAATATAAGGCATCTCTCGGGGATGCTAGAAGAGTGTATCTGGACGGGAAAATGGTTGAGGATGTCAGGGAGCATCCTGCTTTCAAAGGCATAATCAGTTCCATATCAAAGATGTATGATTACTCAAGTGAACCGAAGAACGGAATGCAGTATGATACTCCATGGGGAGGAAAGGGCAACAAAGTTTTCATGATCCCCAAGAGCAGGGAGCAATTGAAGGAAAGGCACGCTGCAATCTACAAGTGGGCCATGCTATCCCGCGGCTTCGTAGGGAGGAGCCCTGACCACGTAGGCGCTTTCCTTGCGGGATTTGCCAGCAACCCTAAAATATTTGCCCGTGAAGGAAGAACATTTGACAGGAATGTTGAGGCATTTTACAAGAAAGTGGTTTCGGATGACCTTTACGTTACATATGCAATAATTCCGCCTCAGAGCGACAGGAGCAAGACAGCCCAGGGACAGGAGAACAAATATTCTCAGGTGGGCGTACTTGAGGAAAGAGAGGATGGCATCATTGTGAGGGGGTCTCAGATGCTTGCAACGGGCACTGCGGTCTCAGATTATGTTTTCATAAGCTGCATCACACCATTGAAGGAGGGAGATGAGGACTATGCACTCTCATTCTTCCTGCCTGTAGACACAAAGGGGCTGAAGATGTATCTGCGCAGGCCTTACTCATTGGACAAGACCAGTGTCTACGATTACCCAATGTCAACCAGGTTCGACGAGTCAGATTCTTTCCTTGTGTTTGATGATGTATTTGTACCTTGGGAGAACATATTTGTCTACAGGGACATCAAAGGCCTCCAGGCCCAGTTTTTCCAGACTTATGCCCATGTGCTAGGAAACAACCAGGCGCAGATCCGCCTCAGTGCCAAGGTGAAGTTCCTTGTTGGGTTGGCAAGGAAAGTTACTGCGACAAATGGCACTGACAAGATACCATCTGTTGTGGAAAAGCTAGGGGAGCTGGCATCGCTTTCGGCTATAGTGGAGGGAATGGTGGAAGCTTCTGAAGCTACAAGCATCCACAGGGACAGCGGAGTCGAGACTCCCAATCCAAGGTTCCTGTATGGCGCAATGGGCCTGCAGGCTGAATTGTATCCACGTGTGCTCCACATCCTGCGGGATCTGGTTGGGGCAGGTGTTCTTCAGGTCCCATCCAGTTACCTTGACCTCACCAATCCGGAGACAAGGAAAGACATGGATGAATACATCCGCTCTCCCGGGGTCAGTTCTGAGGACAGGATCAAGCTATTCAAGCTTGCATGGGATGTAATCGGTTCGGAATTTGCTGGAAGGCACCATCAGTATGAGATGTTCTATGCCGGCGCGCCATTTGTTGCAAAAAACTATTCGTTCAGGAATTTTGGTTACGAAGAAGCCCTGGAATCAGTCGATGATTTCCTTGGGGAATATGGGCTTGATACGTCTGTGGAGATATAGGGGGTATTAGAAATGGCAAAGAAGGAACTTGAATTCTATGATGGTGCAGCAGTGGAATGGACCCAGTGCGAGGGCAAGGTTCTCACCCTTAAGGAGCGGATCCTTGTGAGAGACGAGGAGAATGGAACAGTAACCAGGCTCCTGAGGTTTGAACCCGGAACTGACACTTCGCCCAATGGCATCCTCAAGCATGATTTCTGGGAGGAAGTATACATCCTGGAAGGTTCGATAAAGGACCTCAGGCTGAACCAGACTTTTTCCAAGGGCATGTATGCCTGCAGGCCGCCAGGCATGCCCCATGGCCCCTGGGTTACCAAGGAAGGATGCACTACCTTTGAGGTCAGGTACAGGCAGAAGTAATTACAGTTTTTTATGCAATTTTTTTTAACAGCCAAAGCTCAGAAAGGCGAAATTTCATGAGTGGATTGGCTGGTTCTTTTTATCGCCGCGGTAAGATTCCAAAAAATGCGCAAGAGGCCTGGAAATCGGTGGTATTAAAGCATAATTCAATAATTATTTCATAAAACATATCAAAAAATGTTTTTTTGCCTAAAAATTGTACGAGAATTACACAAATATCTATTCCTAACCTCTCTTTTTATTCACAATATTTTTAAACTGGTTAGGATGGGTTTTTATGGTTTATCATGACTTAAGAGAGTACCTCAGCGAACTCGAGAAGAGGAACCTTCTAACAACGGTTGACAGGAAGATCCAGCTGGAGACTGAACTTATGCCCCTAGTAAGGCTTCAGTATAAGGGCCTTCCCGAAAAGGAGAGAAAAGGCTTCTTTTTCACCAATGTTTATGATTCAACTGGCAAGCATTATGATGCAGGTGTCACAACTGGAGTTCTTGCCAGCTCCATTGACGTATATGCCGCAGGAATGGAATGCGGCTCGGATGAGGTTCCTGAGAGGTTCACTAAGGCAATTGAGCGCCCTATTGACCCCAAGGTGGTGAAAGAGGGGAAGTGCCAGGAAGTTGTAATAACAGGAAAGGACCTGGACTCCCATGGGCTCAATGAAATTCCGTTCCCTGTTGAGATACCCGGATACAGCTGCCAGGTCAGGACAACAACTGCATTTGTGACCAAGGACATTGAAACCGGCATCCAGAACGCAGGAACGTATTCAGGCCAGGTATTCGGGCCAAGGAAGATCCTCTGGGAAGTTCATCGCGGCAGCCATGGGTTCATGCACCTCAGGAAGGCTGCAGCTAAGGGCAAGACCCTGGATGCAGCCATTGTTATCGGAGGGCCGCCTTACCTGCAGTTCACCGCTGCTGCCAAGGTCCCATACGGAATGGACGAACTTTCAGTTGCCGGAGGCATTGCAGGGGAACCGATTGAGGTAGTGAAATGCAAGACAGTTGATCTCTACGTGCCAGCCACCGCGGAATATGTCATTGAAGGCAAGGTATCGGTAAGTGACTTCGAGCCCCAGACGCCATTCGGTGAATACACAGGATATGTTGCTGCGGATGTTGAGAGCCAGTGGTGCCCTGTCATGGAAATTACAGCGGTCACGCGCAGGAAGGATAAGCCAATTTTCCAGACAATTATCAGCCAGATGCCTCCGAGCGAGAGCAGCAAACTGAGGCAGGTTGCATACGGAAGCGCATTTACAAAGTTTCTCAGGAATGACTGTGGATTGCCGAATGTCAAGAAGGTGGCATTCCTTGAATCAAGCGGAAGCTGGCAGTATTGTGTCATCCAGATCAAAAAGGATGCTCCTACTGATGCAATGAGGTCACTGGTATGCGCTTCGGGATACGCAGCCGATATTGGCAAGGTCTTTGTGGCAGTTGATGACGATATTGATCCATTTGACCCAGACTCTGTGAACTGGGCACTCAGCTTCAGGATGCAGCCTCACAGGGATATACAGTTCATCAGAGGAAAGACAGCCCATCTTGACCCGTCTGTGTTCGTGGCAGGGCAGAAGGATGAAAACAGCGGTTACAGGGAAGCATCAGCCATTCTGATTGATGCCACAAGAAAGACAGATTATCCGCCAACGTCCCTCCCAAAGAGGGAATACATGGAGAAGGCACAGAAAATCTGGGAAGAGCTTGGCCTGCCATCTCTGAACCTCAAGATGCCCTGGTACGGATATGATCTCGAGAAGTGGACTCCGGAATACCAGAGATATGCTGACATGGTAATCAAGAGGGAACACTTCAAGATCGGAGAGGAACTGGAGAAGAAGAGGAAAAAGATCGACATTCTGGCCAAGTAATGGCCAGCCACAATCTATTCCTTTTTATTTCCCAATTTCTAATTTTCCCGAAGTAGCCCATCAACGTTTCCATATTTTTCATGAATTCTCTT
>JAJZOK010000149.1 GCA_021811525.1 Thermoplasmata archaeon
CTGGAACAGAATGGCAAGTGAAGATATTACCATTACAAACGCCAAAGACGCGACCAGGACTCTTTTTTTATTAGAGGCGTCCATTTTTGTGTCACCTTAAAAAAAGATTTCATTCCGCCTGATTAGTGCTTTACCTAACCTTTAAGGAAACACCAATTCACATAAGGACACAGAGAAAATGGTGCCTAATATGTAAGATATTTTATCTACTTAAAAATAAGAAATAAAAAAGGTAAAAAATGGGAGGTTATTTTTTCCCTGATCTGCCGATTGTCAACACTAGAGCTATAACAGCAATTACCACCACGACTCCGATGCCAAGCCAGAGATATGGGAAACCTGATGTTGGAGTTGTTGAAGTTCCGTTGATTTCAAGGGTGTGTGTTGAGAAGTGCGGAGTATGTATGATGACAAGCGTCCCACCATTAACTGCCTGTATGAAGTACTGTGCCTGGTTCTGGGAGGTTGAATTCAGTAGGCCATTGGCATCCTGAAGCTGTGTCATGACCTGGTTGTCCAGTTTTAGTGTAAACTGGGACCCGTTTGAAATTACACTGTTGGGGATGAATATTGCAACATTTGCCCCCTGCTGTGTCTGTGATGAGAGCTGTACCTGTACTCTGTTCTGGTAAGCGTGCTGCAATGCGAGGTTCAGGGAGGAATTGTAGTAGTAAGTGTAGTTGTATGGGGTGGTCTGGGCGCTTCCAAGGTAAATGAATGCTCCAAGATGGCCATTCTTCAGCGCGTACTGGAGCTGGTTCTGCAGCTGGAGAGAATAGTTAAAGTAGTGGTTCTGTGCAACGAACTGCACATAGGAAACTGAAGTTGTGCTTATTGATATTGTGTTCCCATTAACAGATACGGACCCGTCATGCACAAAGAGCTGCCCCTTGAAGGTGCTGTTGGATATGGAAATTATGGTGGGAGCTGCCATTATGCTGAACTGATTTCCAACAGTCATTCCTGTGAAATTGCCAAAACTATGCCCGTAAGCATGTCCTATACCGGGAGTGTTATGGGCAAAATGCAATGTCGAAATGTTCAACCCATTCGAGACAACCATGGTGAGGGTTCCATTGCTGGTGAAGAAATCGCTAAGGGTTGCTATGTTGTTGTAAATCTTGAAGATTGATGTCTGATTGGCAAAGAACAGCGCATTTCCAGCAACTATCGGATCAGTGCTAGGGAAGAACGGTGAAAAATATCCGTTACCGAAATTGCCATATCCCTTGGTTGAAATGCTGTTGAACACCACCGTGTTTGAATACACATTTGTGTAGTCAGTTATGACTCCCGTGGCATTGTTGAAATTAAGTGTCAGATACTTTCCTGTTACCTGTCCGGTGGCAGAGTCATAGATGAGCGGATTGACACTGAGGCTCTGGTTCTCGGCCTGTTTCTCTATGGAATATTTTATTGTCCCGCTTGGTGTCATTCCCACTATGAGTGAAGAACTTGTTGCCAGGCTGGTGTTCGTGAAAATAATGGTCTTTCCGTCCAGGGAAAGTGTTGAGGGGGCGTTTGACATATAAAGTATGAACCCGTCTGTAACATTCATTCTGTATATTGTGTTATCAAAGAAGCTGAACAGCAGGGAGTTTGTGTTCGAAGTACTGTAAAGCCCTGTCAGGGAGCCCGCAGTTACTTGTGTGGCAACCGATGGAAGTGAGACAGTTATGGTAGGAAATACACCTATAGCCGGAGATGTTGTGGAAAGCAGCAGCATATCGTTGTCGTCCGTGGTATAGATCGATACAGCGCTCAAGTCAGCAACATTGTTCACATCGCAGTATTCCTGTGGAGCGACCGTTGAATTCTTTCCTACAGTAACAACCTGTGAAGCAGTAAGAATTGTGTAGTTAGGATTTGCATATGTGATATTATAGATTGTACTGGTTACCGGGTCGTAAGACAGGGAGTAATTACCAGCCTCCACCGCGGTCACCTGCGCAGAGGCGTTGCCGGAAAGGACGGCCAGGGATGATAAGGTCATCATGATGGTTATGGCCATTATCAACCATTGTTTACTTAGTGATTTACTCATTTAAGTCACCGATTAAAATATCAAAATTCAATTCTTTATGTCGATTCCTCACCTATAAGGAAAAGTGCCAATTCCCTAGTGTTTTCAAGGGCCGATTTATTTATGTGCCAATTGATATATCGGAAATCCGCCATTGAACGGCAAAAATGTGAATTCGCAGACTGCACCAAGAGTGACAGTACCCTTGATATGCTGGTTTTAATAAGTGCAACATTATGCCCTGAGAAGGGAATTACAACGCCCCTACCGTAATCTGTCCCATGTTTGCAAAAAGGTGAGAAATGATTTGAACAGCGGTGAAAGCCTACTTCCTACGTCGGGAGGTGCCCATGGTGAAAGGCTGGCAATATTTTCATCAATTACGCTGGTTTACACCGGCTTCAGTGCCGCATACCTGTTCATATCGCTGTTTCTCCTGCAACAGAAAAATGCCCCGCTTCCTGAGATAGGGATAATCTACCTTGCCACAGGAGGCATTGACATACTTGTCCAGACCATTGGAGGACGTCTCTCTGACAGGCTGGGTACCAAGACAGTGATGTCAGTTGGCCTGCTTGGGTCTGCAGCTATATATTTCCTCTTCATTCTTCTTATCCTCACTGACGGCCCTGTATTCTTGTATATCGCGACATTTCCAATATTGGGCCTGTTCGGCGGCTTATTTCAGCTTGCCCTCTCCTCTTATGTTTCTGACAGGGAGAAGGAAGAGATGGCTGGAGGGCTGTCACAACTTTATGTGGGATTGAACTTAGGGTTTACAATTGGACCAATCACAGGAGGCTTTGTCATTAGCTACTTAGGATATTCATACCTCTTCCTGATGGGTCTGCTGACATCAGTTGCCGCAATATTCGTAATTATGCTTGGCGTAAGGGCCAATCCCAAATATGCTGAAAGGGCCACAGAATTCCAGAAACTTGGAAAAACAAATATCTTCAGGCAAAAAGGCATTTTCACCTTGCTCATACTGGTGTTTGTCTCCTGGTTTGTGATTTCATACCAGGCTGTACCTCTTTCAATATTTGAATCTAAATTTCTGGTTCTCACAAGCATAGAAATAGGCATCGTGCTAAGTACCAATGGTTTCCTAATCACGGTTTTCCAGGTTCCCATTTCAAAGCTCATCAGGGTAGAGGAGAAAGGAACGCTCATTCCCATTGCACTGGGTTCAGCAATAATGGCTGCAGGATATGCAATCATCTCAGTTTCACACACTTTTCTTCCCATGATACTTGCAATCGCTATCACAACATTCGGGGAAATGATGATTGCAGTGCCCACACAGGTTGTAATTACACTGTTTTCCAAGAGCCACAACAGGGGACAGTACCAGGGATACTATTTTGCATTCTCACGTGGGGGTGCTTCATTTTCCTCCTTTGCAGGCCTGCTGCTATTCAGCTACTTCATAAACCATGCTCAATATGCCTGGTATATTGTCATCTTAATAGCACTCTTTGCGGCGATGGCATATTCAATATTATCACCAACGATTATGATGGAGTACAGTGCTTCTTCCAAACAGGATTTGAGTAATTGAGCAAGATTATTTAACTCAATTTTAAGTTATAACTTACAGTTTTAATACTTCTCTGAAATACAGCATTGTGTACGCTGAAGTAAGCGCTAAGCCATTTAGGCAGTTCCACTTCAAGAACATAATAGTGAACGGAGTCGGGGTTTTATCAGACTCCTACAACCTCTATGCTATCTCACTGGTTTTCTTTTCCATTACAGGTTACCTCCATGCGAGCCCTGTGGACTATTCTGTACTGACAGCATCTGGGTACATTGGGGCCGCTTTTGGGGCCATACTTTTTGGTGTGGTTGCAGACCGCATCGGTAGAAAACCCATGTATGGAATTGACCTAGCCCTTATCTTTCTGGGTTCAGCTGCACAGTTCTTCACAACCAGCTATTCATTCCTATTCATCGCCCGCCTTATCATGGGATTTGGAATTGGCGGAGACTATGTCATGTCCCCGGTGATAATGGCTGAGAATTCCAACACAAAAGACCGCGGCAAACTGATGGCCACAACCTTTTCCATAATGTTTCTCATTGGTGCAGTCCTGGCTGCTTTCGTTGTCCAGGTAGTTGGAACTATCATGAGCCCCTCAGAAGCCTGGAGGGTTGAGCTGGCTTTCGGTGCAGTGCCAGCCCTTTTCGTAATATATTACAGAAGAAAGATACCAGAAACATACAGGTTCAAGACCAGGGTAAAGGGAGATGTTGACTCCAATTTCAGCGCGACCGTCAAGCCAGAGAATGGGCTAAAGCTGCAGAAAGACAATGTCAAATTCACATCAAGATTCTTAAGGTCCCTGCCTGTAATCCTAGCAGGAAGCATACTCTGGGTTCTTTACGATGCCTATTCTAGTACATTCACCATATTTGGCCCCATAACCATAGCTGCAAACCTTGGGCTCACGCCGATTGGATTCACTTATGTAGCAGTTTTCCTTGCTGGCCTCCCAGGAACCATATTGTCTCTCTTCCTAATCGACAGGGTAGGAAGAAAGAAACTTGTGGTCTTTGGGTACTTAGGGGTATTCGCTGCTCTCCTGCTTTATTCCATACTTTTAGTTTCCCCCGGGATATTTGGAATACCTCCATCGACTGGGGCATTGATTGGCATAGCCGCATTACTTGGAATGATTTTTTACATGTTCAACTATCTGTTCTCCGCAGTGGGCCCCGCCACCATTATTGGGGGCACAGTTATAGTTCCCGAGCTCATTCCAACCAAAATAAGGGCCAGCGGACAGGCACTCAATGTGTTTATAGATCGGCTCGCGGCCGCAGCTTTCATCAGCCTCTTTCCAGTACTGCTCAGCTTTTTCGGGCTTGGGGCCATGATTCTTATTTACGCGCTCATAGCCGTTGGCTCCAGCATCCTGATGTTTTTTGCACTTCCAGAGGCCAAGGGGAGGACGCTTGAAGAACTCGCCAATGAACCTGCAGAATCAGGCAATGCTCAACAGTCTGGTTCCTAATAGCTGGATTTTTCTTGTCCAGCAAATATCAATTTTTCGCGTCGCCAAAGCAGCTTATTCTTCAAAACGCTTACTGATGCAGGAATTTACGTAATCTTTTAATCACTTTATGAGCATGGGCTATCAATGACTCATGAAAAGACTATTTGGGAGAATCTGAAACCTGATGAAGAGAAGAAGCTTGAGTCTGTTTCATCCGGATACATAGACTTCCTCTGTAAGGCTAAAACAGAAGCAGAGGCTGTTGACTACTTCATGGAACACCTTCTGAAAGAAGGTTTTCAGGATCTTGAAAAGCTTGACAAACTCAAGCCGGGGACAAAGTTCTTTTTCAACCACATTGGAAGGACCCTTGCTGCAGGAATAGTGGGCAAGAATGAGTTCAAGAATGGCCTTTTCATCATCGCCTCGCATATTGATTCACCGAGGCTTGATCTTAAGCCCAGACCACTCTATGAGGATTCTGATACGCACACCGCTCTGCTGAAGACACAGTATTATGGGGGCGTGAAGAAGTACCAGTGGGTAAATGTGCCCTTAGCATTGCATGGCAGGATATTCACTAAGGATGGCAGGGTAATCAAAGTTAACCTGGGTGAAGATGAAAAAGAGCCAGTGCTATTAATTCCTGATCTGCTGCCCCATATTTCAAAGATGCAGCGTGAACGGAAATTGTTTGAAGGCATAGCTGCAGAGGAACTCAATGCTGTTGCAGGAAGCAGGCCGGGCGATTTCAAGGAAGAAAAATTCAAAGGATATGTCCTGAACATGCTAAAGGAAAGGTACAGTGTTGAGGAGGAAGACCTATCATCCGCAGATCTAGCCCTGGTTCCTGCCGGGAGAGCAAGGGAAGGTGGCTTTGACTCGTCCCTGGTCATTGGATACGGGCATGACGACAAAGCGTCTGCCTATACCTCGTTCAGGGCATTCCAGGACATTAAAGAACCGGAAGACACAGTTCTCGTTCTTTTCTTCGACAAGGAAGAGATAGGCAGCCAAGGGACCTCAGGATCACAGTCAAACTTCCTGGAATATGTGGCTACAATGTTGCTGCATAAGCTCATCGGGCAATCTGACAACTTCCATCTCCTCTCTCTACTGAGAAAGAGCAACGTCATCAGTTCAGATGTTGACGCGGCAATGGATCCTAGCTTCAAGGGTGCGCATGATGAACACAACGCTGCCAAGCTTGGCTCAGGAATAGTTATTGCTAAGTACTCCGGATATGGGGGAAAATTTGAGGGTTCGGAGGCACCTGGCGAATTTGTTGCTTTTGTGAGAAAAATCTTCGAAAAGCACAATGTCCCGTACCAGTTTGGAACCTTAGGCAAAGTGGACGAAGGCGGAGGAGGCACTGTAGCGCAGGATTTTGCCAGACATGGGATGAATGTGGTTGATGCCGGAGCACCCGTACTAGGCATGCATGCTCCGTTTGAAATTGTAAGCAAGGCAGATCTGTACAGCTGCTACAAAGCTTACAAAGCTTTCATGTTGCATTGACCTGCAACTACCCACCCTTTCAGAACCTTGTGATCACGGGTTTCCAAGGATCATGGAGAGAAGGAAAAGCATAATGATTCCGTAGATGAAAACTAGCATAAATCGCCGGAACATTAAGTAATTCATTATCCCACTATTTTAAAAATGCCAGCCAAAACTATAAACATCTGTCCTTAGATATTATAAATCTTATTTATAAACATTAAAATTTGAAAATATACATTTGATGCCGAATTAGAGAGCTTTTCATGAAGCTTTATGAAATATTCTAAAGTAATAAGATATCACATGGATAACAATGGTGCGTGAAAATATCAATGGCAGATTTAGCAGAAATCCTGATGTTGGAGCATTTGGCAATAAGGCATACCAGAAAGGAATTGGAAAAAAAGCCTGATTATGTGTCTCTTGAGACTTTCAATGAATACCTGAAGGATTGCCACATAGAAATCGAGGAGAAGATCCTTTTTCCAGTCCTTTTAGAAAGCTCTGAAATATCGTCATCCCTCAAGGAGGAAGCCACTCGCATCGTGGCGGACCACAAACTCATAGAGGCACTGTTCGGAAATCTTTCAAGATGGCATGCTTCCAGGGACATGGAGAAATTTACATCCAGGTACCCACTTTATTTCAGGCTCCTGCAGGATCACAACGACAAGGAGGACTCAATCGTTTTCCCCCATTGGAATTCAATAATTGAAAGTACACTGTTGCAGGCAAAAAAGGAAGCTGGCAGTATCATAGATTCATTCGGTAAGAAGCGATATCTGGAGGTGACTGGCCTTACTCCGGAGAGTTATTCATATCTTTTCCGTTGACAAGAGACTCAATAAACGCCAGAGAAACCATCAGAAAGCCATTGATGCTATATGAAAAAAAATTAATTCCTCAAAAGCGCAATTCATTTATGTCATTTTGCAACTTACAGTTTAGGTTTTAGGGTTAAGACTAACATCTTGTTAAAAGAATTCAGTATGACTGAATTTTTCAAGCCCCATTCTGATGCCGTTAAAGTTGCCCCAACAGTTACTTTGGTCGAACAAAAGCCTATAAACAGAAGTGTGTCCAGGATGGGAGGACGTGTCTTTTGTACACCAGAGGCTAATGAAGCAATCAAAAAACTGACGGAAGAGATAGGCCCCATCATGTTCTATCAGCCAGGGGGCCCCAGCGATTGCATCTTTCCCATTTGTTTCAGACTCTGGGAATTCATTGCCAGTGGAAATGATATTTTATTTGGAAAGCTTGACAATATACCAGTCTATATTGACAAGAGGCGGGCCCAGAACTGGAAATATTTCCAGCTTGTGTTGGATGTTGCCCCTGGAGCTCCGAGAAGTTTTTCAATAGCAGCTGGAGATAATCTGCATTTTGTATCGAGATCCAGTATTATGAACCCGGAATTTTTCCTGATGTAGACCTTCAGGAACGAGATTTTTTATTCAATGGAATCACAGTCCGCATCATTCTTTGATTTTCCTGATGCAACTGTGCTCAGGACGAAACAGGAGAATCCAATTCAGCACCGTCTTTCTTTCGGGAACCTCTGATGAAAGAAGTTATTCCGGCCAATATGAGGAAGACGAGGCAAAGCCAGAGAGCGGAATGTATTCCGGCAAGAAACTGCCTGGATACTCCACCAGTCAGGGAGCTCTCTCCCAGAAAGACCTCGAAGGCAACGTATCTTGGAACACTGATAGAGGCAATTGTTATGGAAATAACATAGCTGAGCAATGTGCCAATGGCCGATAATGTTCTAAGGAGTCCAGAAATGGAACCATAGAGCTTCTTTGGGGCACTAGACATCACGGCACTGCTGTTTGATGGCCAGAACATGGCGCCACCAACACCGGATATTATTGATGCGATTATGAGGACAATTATTGCCGTGTTGACCTGAAGTTCGAGATATATGAGTACAGCCACAGCCATAAGGAATATTCCTGCTGATGCCACTATAGAGGGGCCCAACTTGTCGGAGAGTTTTCCCATCTTTGGCGAGATCAGGCTGGAAATTATGTATCCTGGAACTAGAAGGAGAGAAGCATAAAGGGGGTCGTAACCCCTGATTCCCTGCAGATACATAATGAGAAGAAATATGACAGAAAGGTAACCAAGCGCCTGCATGAGGGAGGATGTAAGAGAAAGGGAAAGGGAGTGAACTTTGAAAGCTTCCAGCTTAATAACTGGATTGTCGGGATATCTCTCATATATTATGAATGGGACAAGAATCAGAATCCCAAGTGATATGAGCATAATGTTGAATGTGTTTATGCCTCTGCCCGCGATGTCTGTGGCCCCGTAAGATATGAAAGACAATACTGCGGTAAGGAGGCCCATTCCAACAAGGTCAATTCTCGCTTCTTGCTTGATGTTGTCCCGTATATACCTGATCCCCAGGATGAATCCAACACACCCAATTGGTATATTTATAAAGAAAATGTACTGCCATCCGAGGAATGTGGTTATTATGCCACCAAGGACAATACCAAGTGTTCCGCCTATGCTCCAGCCCATTGATGTGTACCCGAAGGCCTTCCCTCTTTCATGGGGGCCAAAATAATCAGCTATGATAGCGTTGCTGTTAGCCTGCATCAATGCTGCCCCAACTGCCTGGACTCCCCTGAATGCAACGAGTTCTATAATGCCGGGAGAGAAACCGCAGGCCGCCGATCCTGCAATAAAGATTAGGAAGCCGGCATTGAAGATCTTGCCTCTCCCAAAAATATCGCCCAACCCGCCCAACTGCGTGGTTAGCACTGCGACAATGAGAAGATAGATAATTATTATCCAGATTGAGATGAAAAGATCTGCCTTGAAATAGGATGTTATGGTTGGAAGTGCCAGAATGACGATTGTTGTATCTATTGCGGACATCAGTGTTCCTATCAGAACACTGAACAGCACTAGTTTCCTGTGGCCTTCCATTACTAAGGCACCAGGGTTATGGTTGAACTTAGCCACTCTTGAGATAGCTCTTCGCCAAGTAGCTTCAAGGTAGAAAACATATCTTTTAATTGCTCTAATGAAACATTATCCTTGATTTTGGCGGATTCAGGAGTTCTTTCTGCTATCCCCAGTGATTCGAGAACACTTATTTTACGCTGGTCGAAAACTGGCCTTTTCAGTTCCCGTGTATTTTTTGATTCCATGCTGTAAATGACCGCTTTGAGGAGCCTGCTGTTTTCGAAAGCCAGATATTTTTCATTTGTTCTGATGCTGGCAAAACTGTCCGCCAGTTTTTTCCTGATCAGTTCATTGCCCGGCAATTCAGGGTTGAATTCTAACCTTGCCGGATAGATGAATCTTGCCCTGCCTATCGAATTTCCTTTCTTCTCGTGAAACAGATAGAGAAGTTGGACGTTTCCGTGAAGGGCATAAGAGGATGCTACCTCCACCGGTGCCAAAGAGATGTTTCCTTCCACCATTCCCATAATATGCGGTGGCATGAAGTCATCCGGGAGGAAAACGCCGTTTTTCAGATCAAAAATTGCCTCTTCTATTTTGACAGGGCGATCTTTCTCTCCCACCTTCATGAGAGCAAACTGGAACATATGCAGGTTCATGGCTTCGGATATAGATATTTTAGAGACTTCATGAGTCTCTGGAAAGGCATGAGCTTGGACGCCAAGGGATTCCCCCATTCTGAGGACATGGGCTGACGTGCCATCGACTTTCACGTTTTCCACCCTTGCTCCTGATACTTCCTCAAGTTCTTCCAACACTTCATTTTCAGGAATTCCGGTGTTAGCCCAAATGGATGTGATGGACCACGGTCCAAGTACAGAGTTGCCTGTTCCGGGCTCGTCAGGGTTCAGGGGGGGAAAGGTTTCCAGTACGTTTCTGATTGAGTATGTATCATTGAGGTACCTGAGGATCTGGTTTTTTTTATCCATGCTTGAAACTCCAGTTTAATGCAATATACACATGAAATTTAAGCTCTTTCCAGCATAAGTTGCGAAATCAACCAAAATTTCCCTGTCCCGATTTTGCATCAAATAGATATAAATAGAAAGGTAACTTATTAGCTTAAAGATTACCTGTGAGGCAGGAAAATAATGTCTGGTGACCGTTTTAACTACTACCTCAAAATAATAATGAATTCGATCCTTGAGGATCTTCCATTGGTTAATGAGCAATTTGAGAATGATCCGTTTATATCTTCAGCAGAGGCTGCCGAGCTGGAGCGTGTAATGAACAGACAGTTGAATCTCTTCAACAGATTTAGCCTAAAGGTAGTCAACTCCACGACCGGCAGGGAAGAGATTCCGCCAAAGTCGGAGCTTGATAATTTTGGAAACACATCTGAATTTCTTGGTTCAGAAAACGCGTTTGGAATTGAGTGGAAAGTTTACGGCCCTACCACCGGCTTTGCAAATTCACCTGTAAAGAGGTGGTATTTCAACAGGAAGATTGCCACCCTCCTAAACGATATTCTCAAGGACGCTGTCCCAGGCAAAGTAAAGGACTACTTTGACTACCCCCCATGGATCATGGGTACGCCTTATGCCCCTGGAACCCTGTTTATGCCAATTAACGAGATAATAAACCTAGCTATTGCCAGGGGGCTTATCCCAGATTGGGATTACCTGGTTGCCAGAGGTCTTCCTAAACCATTGGTAGACCTGATAAAGGCGGAAAACCTTGATTCCACACTCTGATTTGCAGTTAATAATAAACTGCTCCAGACCTTTTTCCTGAACCATTATTAAAGTCAACCGGAAACTTGTGGCAACTTTTTTTAACGATTGCATCATTTTTACCGGCATGAAATATAGAGGGATTATCACCCCGATGCTTACCCCTTTCAATTCTGACGGCACAATAAACTATGATGCTACCAAGACCCTTATAGAATACCTGAAGGGCATTGGGGTATCAGGATTGTTCCCCTGCGGGAGTACAGGGTTGTTTCCATTCCTTTCTTTCGAGGAAAGGGAAAAATTCATCAAGTTCGTAATTGAAAACTCCAATGGATTGAAGGTCCTGGCAGGAGTCGGGTCCTCTTCTACCCAGGAGGCAATAGCTCTCGGGAAATCTGTGGCTGATGCCGGGGCTGACGCCCTTGTCCTGATGCCAACATATTACATAACACCCGGACAGCCGGAGATTTTCAAGCATTTTTCAGATTTCCTCAACACCATAGACAAGGAAATGTTCATCTACAACATCCCCCAACTATGCGGTGCTCGTATCGAAGTTGATACCATCAGAAAGTTGAAAGGACAATATTCCCAGATAGTCGGAGTAAAGGAAAGTTCCGCAGACATGCGTTACTTCTCGATGCTCATGGAATTTTCAGGTAGAGATTTCTCCATACTGCAAGGGCAGGATGACCTCCTAGTTCCATCCATGTCCATTGGTGCAGATGGAGGAGTATGCGGGCTATCAAATTTTTCTTCAGCGGTTATAAATGCTTATAATGAACAATATGAGGGGAGCAGATCCAAGGCTTCTGAAATACAGGTGAAGCAGGTTGACCCGATGCTGCATGCGCTCCTTGGAACCACGTTCCCATCTGGATACTATTACGCCTTTTACAGCAAGTTCAACCTAAGTGATTGTGGTTACAGATCGCCAATGCTCGAACCATCTGAAGAGCAGAAACGCAAGATAACCTCAGCGCTCAATCCCGAATAGCTCCAATATAAGAGTCCTT